>CACWZA010000011.1 GCA_902765215.1 uncultured bacterium
CTTTGTGGTCGTTGTACCTGCGTTTGTCAATGTGCCGTTTACCGTACCGTTGTTGTTAAAGGTACCGCGGGTTACGGTTATTCCGCCGTTGATTATTGTGTTTTCATCAGTATCGACACTTGCATTTGTATTGTTTACTGTAATTGCAGTGCCGTTTGACTGAAGCTTAACGTGACGCAGTTTCAAGGCTGTTGAACTTAGCAAACTGAAGCCCGGTTTATTACCAAAGTTAATAGTAGAAATAGTATTTCCGCTGACAGCACCACTTATAGTAAAGATGCCTGCTGCGGTATCACCGATATTTTCAGTTACTGTATATACAGAAGATGATTCACTTGTTATGAAACTTCTGTCAGCAATATTTGCCTGATTAACAAGTTTAAGAGTTTTATCCAAAACTTCTTTTTCGTCTGTTGTATGGTTAATTACGGTAAATACAAGATTTCCGCCATCAGTATCTATTGATTTACCTGTGTGGGTATCAGTCCATCTGTTGTAATAGATATCTGCCCAGTCTGTAACTGCCTGAATTTCATCAGCCGTCTTAGGGCCGTGAGTTGTAGTTGTTTCTTCGTACCATTCTTCACTTGTTCTGATATCATCTGTCAGGGCTAATGATGCATCTTCACCTGATAATACTTCAAATGTATATGTACCTTCTTCAGTAGGTTTTGTACCCAAATCGTTCAGTGCAGTTACTGTGAATGTACCGACAAACTTTCTTTCAGATGTTATCTTATCAGCTTCTAAAGTTGATGAATTAACATCAATAGCCAAATTACCGTCACCGATTAATTTACCTACATTATGACTTGTAATACTACCTGATGAAACAGTAATCAAACCGTTATCGGCATTTAAAGTACCGACAATCTGAGCAGAGTTGTTAAGTGTCAAAGTGCTGTCAACATAAGTAGTACCTTCTCCGCTTATTGTCTTACCTAAAGCACCTGTTAAATACAATTCACCGGAGTTTGTTATTGTAGATGTCATATTTTCAGCAGATGATGTCATTGTGCCTGAGTTTGATACCGCACCTGAAATCTCAGCAGTGTTCACTAATGTTCCGAGGTTTGAAACAGCGGTTGAAATTGCTGCCGTATTTGATGAAGTATTTAAGAAGGTTGTTGTACCGTCACCGATAATTGTATTTGAGTTTTCGCCGCCTGTGAGATACAAATCACCGTCGTTTTTGATATTTGTATTTGCAGATAAATATTCGGCTCCTGAAGTTAATTCACCGATTACTTCAATTACCTTCTGAGTAATAGTCTTGTTATCAGTGTTTGTAACATTACCGGTTACCTTTGTAACACCGTCATTACCTGTCACTATAACTGACAGATTACCGCCGTTCAAATCCAAAGTACCATTATTCACAAGTCCGTTAGCATTTGTAATATTGAACAAACCTGCATCGGTTGTAAATTCACCTGTTGACAAAATATTAAATTCTGACTGAACAAATGTTACATCGTCATCATTAGTAACCTCTCCGACAATGTTTGTAACCCCTGTGTCACCCAATATACCTGATGAAATATTACCGTCACCAAGGTTAAGTGTACCCATATTTCTCAGAGAGTTTTCACCTGTTACGATAATAGAATCAGCATCAGTATTGAAGGTTGCGCCCTCAGATACAACAACTCTTGACTCAGTTATTACTGAATAGTTATCAACTGTTCCTGATTTAATATTAACAACACCGTTAGTACCGCTTATCTGATTCCATAACTCACCTGCTGTGAGGTTGATTGTACCTTCGTTTGAAATTTCATTAGTAATATAAAGATCAGATGCCCCAATTGTTATTTCACCTGCCGATACGGTTAAATCCTTTTGAGTTAATCTGTCATTAAATTCAGTAGAACCACCGTTAACAGTAATCGCGCCTGCTGAAGCCCCGCCGTTGGTTACAACATTATTAAATACGTTATTGCCTGTTAATACCATATTGCCTGTGTTATTAACATCTGCAACTGTACTGTCTTCAAAAGTTACACCTGATATATTAAGTGTGCCTGCGTTATTTACCCCTGTTGTAAATCCATTGTATGAGCTTACATTATTAATATTTAATGTCTGACCTGCAGCAACATTTATACCGTCATAGTGAGTTGTAACTTCTTCAACAGTTTTTGAACCGTTGATTGCATTTCCGCCACCATTGATAGTAAGTGTTGAACCTGCATAAGCCATATCGCCGAGGTTTGAACTAATTTGCTCATCAGCAGCCATTGTATATGTTCTTTGTGCAATCGGTAATTTTAGGTAAGTGTATAAATTCTTTTCACCGATAGCGAGCTGACCCTTGCTGTTTGTTTCATCGACTTCGTCAACATAAGTTGTGTATACTGCAGAATAATTTTTATTATCCGTACTAAATTCAATGATGCCTGATTCAGAAGCGAGTTTGAAATAATTCATCAAAAGATAATTTGCAACATCAACAGTCACAACACCTGAATCATCAGCAAGATCAGATATTGCAGATACATTTGATATTACAAATTTAGCACCGTTCAGCATATTTTCTGCGTTAATACTATTTGCAGAATAATTATCAGCAGATATAACTCCGCCTGTTGTTGTTCCTGCCAAATCAATATCAATACCTAAGCCCAAATCATAACCAAACTCAACAACACCTTGTTGTGCAAGAACATTGTTTTCGATGTGGTTATTTATTGAATCAATTGATGCACCAGCACCTGCAGTTCCTATTGCATAAATATCCAACGAACCGTATGTTGTTACATCGTTACCCTGAACATTTGAGCCAAGTTTTACTTTTGCACCTTCGCCAAGACAGAATACTGATGATGCGGCAATAGTATTATTAAATCTATATGTACCGCCCTTTTGAGTAATAGGAACGCTTGTTTCTTCAAAAGTTTCAGGATTAATAGATTTTGTTGCCAAACCTGAGTAGTTTACATATATGTATGATGCATCACCTGTTCCGCTGACAATCTTACCGTTAAAGGTTACTTTCTTACCTTCAATTGCGTTGAGGTATAATTTACCTGAATCATTTGAAATATCAATATAGTCTGTATCTTCATTATCAGAAACAATGAACACGCCGTTTCCGTCTCTTGTTATAGTTGCACCGGCTCTGTTGTTAGAGAAGGTTGTGTCTTTTGTTTCCGCAATGATGTATAAGTTTGCATCTTCACCGTTAATATGAATTGCACCTGTTAATCCTGTTGATGCGTTATTTGTGAAGGTAGAATCTTTGAAGTACAAACCTGATGTACCACTCAATTCAGCAACAGAATAATCTGTTGAATAGTTACTGTCTATCTTACCTGTGATATTGTAGATATAACCGTTATTTACAGCAATTGCACCACCCTGGTTTCCTGCAGTTGCCCAAGCATAGTTATTAACAAATCTGCCTGTTATGCTGCCGATTTTACCGCCGTCAAGGTATACAGCGCCACCGCTTCCCTGAACGGTTGAATCAATACCGTTACCAACAAAGTTACCTGTTATACCTGCAATTACTGCATCTTTCAGATATACAGCACCACCATAACCGTAACCTGATGCAGCGATTTTGTTATTTGTGAAATTACCTGTTATATCAGATATATTACCTGTTGAATAAACAGCACCACCATACGCATACTGATCATCAGCCGTTTGTATTGTATTTGCTTTGAAGTCAGCATTGATTGTGCCAATAATACCTGTATTATATATTGCAGTACCTGCTCTCAGAGCACCTGTATCAGTAGTGCCAAGTTTGTTATAATCAAATTTACCCGAAATAGATTCGATTAAACCGCCTTCTTCGTTAACAATAATATATCCGCGTTTTTCAACACCTTCAGTATCTGTGAAGGAGTTAGTGTCAAAGGATACATTCTCAATGACCATTGTTCCTGCGTTAGTGATAACTGTATCACCGAAACCTGTGAAACCATTATATGTTGAGAAGTTTGATTTACCAATATTCTTAAGTGTCAGAGTTTTGCCCGATGCAACGGTCAAGCCGCCCTTACCTGAACCGTTTATGTTGTAATTTGCACCGTCAACTATCATTGCAGTTCCGCCGAGAGCTCCGACAGATGTCGTATTTTCAACATCACCGAGTTCTGTTATATCAGTTGAAACGTTCACAGCCTGAGATAAAGTATATGTAGCAGGTTCTTCTGCCGTACCTTCATTATCTCTGATTGCAGATACAAAGTTAGCAACATCTTCGTTTCTGAATAACAGGTACGCACCGTCATCATCAGAAAGTAATTCAACAGAATATGTTCCCGTTAATTCACCCTGATCAATAGTGTATCCTTCTTTTAAGCCAACAACATCTTTAAGAGTAGCGCCTGTTATATAAGTTTTTGTATAACGCTTGTTTGCTTCCGAAAGAATTTTGATTGTCTGAAGAAGTATTTTATGATCACCAACATTACTTACATTTGTTGTATCGATCACATCAGCCGCTTTTGAAGAATAATTCAGCTTAGTTTCAAGATCCCAGTATAAATCATCATTCAAAGCAAGCGTTGTACCGAGTTGCTGATGGATATTATTCCCTGTAACCGTATCTAAAGTACCGCCGTTAACCGTAAATGTAGTAACATTTCCAATTGCATCAGCAACAGCAAGATGCATAACACCCGCATTCAGATTTAATTCTGACTGAGTAACTGCCATGTTGAGGTTAACTCTTTCATTTCCTTCAACAATATTAGTAACACCACTACCTGTTACTGCGGTATTCAGTGTCGCATTTTTCAGATTAAATTCTGCCAAATTTGTCATTGTAGAACTTAAGGTTGTAACAGTCGCTCCGCTGACATTAACAGAACCGCCATTTATATTAATAGTAGTTGAATTAACGTTGTTATTGAAGTTAACTGCACCCTGATGATCAGCATCACCAATATTAATTACAGGTGTACCTTCAATAGTACCGCCAAAAGTCATAGAGCGTTGTTTTGTAACAAGGTCACCGCCAACTTCTTCTGCATAAGTACCTGCCTTAAGGTTCAAAATGCCACCGCCAAAAGTTATATCATTCAGTCTGCCTGTGGTTTCATCAATTGTAACCTGACCGTAGGTTTCACTTTCTATATCATTATCAATTGACATAGTAACATTTGATTTGTTACCCGAAAATTCAACATCTTGTTCTGCTGCAACAATATTCAAAGTTCCGTTTGCATATATCGCACCACCGTTGCCGCCTGCAATATTACCGGTAAAATTAGTATCAATATATGTTCCGCCGCCGCTAGCAACAATAGCACCACCATCACCTGTTACCGCAATATTATTTTTAAATAATGTACCTCTTTGGGTATATACAGTACTGTAATATATTGCACCACCCGTATAGGATGAAACATTACCCTCAAATAATGCATTTTGACCGATTGACAACATTCCGTTCGTATGTATTGCACCACCCTGTGAGTTTGAATCAGATATTGCTTTGTTATTTTTGAAGACAACATTGTCCCCGACAGAGAATGATGTTTGAGAGAAGACTGCACCACCATACATTCTTGAAATATTGTTTTCAAAATATGAATTATCACCGATTACTGCTGATGCATTCAAGAATACCGCACCACCCGGCAATACAGCAGTATTTTCAAGGAATTTACCGCTTATAACATCAGTGTTCACGCCTGATACTTTGTTTATTGCACCGCCTTCTCCTGTAGTATAGTTACCGATGAATAAACCTGATATACTGCCAACGGATGGATTATTAGCCAAAATTGCACCACCGCCATGATTAGTGTCGGAACTTATCACAATTGCTTTATTGTTTTTAAATACGCCCGATATAGAATTTACTGTTCCGTTATAAAGCACAATCGCACCACCGTCAGCAGCCGTATTATTTTCAAATACGCCTGATATACTGTCAAGTGAACCATATACAGCAACCGCACCACCGTAAGCTGATGATGCATTATCTTTAAATACAGCGTTTTCTATTTTACCGTTAGAACCGCTGTTATAAAATATTGCCGACCCCGGATATGTAGCACTCATATCGTGCCATGATTCTGTAACCTGAACATCAACGGCATCTGCGAGATTTGTTGTTACTTCACCGTCTTTATCGAGTAAAGTATAAGCACCAACATCTTTAACTGTAAGAGATTTACCTGATGAAACTATTATACCTCCATAATTAGTTTCTTCATAAAGACCGCTTATTGAATTATTTCCGCCATCAATTACTAAAGCATCGCCGCCCATTTCCCCAACAGAAATGAGGTTATCAACGTCACCCATTTGGCTCAAATCAAAGCCGACATTTACATCTTCCGTAAGAGCGATATTCCCCGGTTCTAATGCAGTTCCTGCATTTTCTCTTACCTTTGATACAAAGTTATCAACATCAGAGTTTTTGAATAAGAAATAAGCACCGTTATCATCTTTCAACAATTCAAATGTATAAGTACCTGTGAGATCTTCAATATTTGATGTATAACCGTCTTTCAGAGCTACATTATTCTTCAGATTTGCATCTGTTATATAAGTTTTGGTATATCGTTTGTCCGCAGAAGATAAGAACTCAATCGAACTGATTAATATTTTGCGTTCGGTACTGTTCAGAGTGTTTGCGGTTAACTTATCTGCTCCACGACTTGCTGAATCGAGAGTGATTTCCATATTCCAGTCCACATCACTATTCAGTGTTAATGTAGTTGCGAGATTCTGGGTTTCAATACCGTTTGTAACCGTATCTATAATACCTGCATTGATAGTCAACGATGATATTGACAATGCATCATTAATACCGAGGTGCATTGTTCCGGAAGCAAAAATCATAGTATTTTGGGTAACTCTGTTATTGAAATTAACAGCCCCGCCATAATTATGCACTACGGATTCACCGTCAGTCCAGGTACCGCCGATAAACGCAGTTCCGTTACCTGTTATTGTTCCGCCGAATGTAATTGATTTATCATCTTTAGAATATAAACTCAATGTATTTGAGTTATGGATATCATTTAAAGTTCCTTCTGTAACAGGAATAATTTGACCGTAGGTTTCAGATGACGTATCAGTATCAACTGTGTATGTAACACCTGATTTGTTGCCTGAAAATTCAACAGACTGAGTATCTGCAATAACAGTTAAACTACCTGTATTATATATAGCACCGCCTGATTGAGATGCAGTATTATTAGAGAAGTTTGTATCTTTAATAACTGAGGTACCTGAAAGATTTAAAGCACCACCATATCCTGATTTATTGGCTGTAAAAGTACTACCTGAAATATTTAAAGTATCTTCACTGCGGATAGCACCACCCCAAGCACTAACATATCCTTCTGATTTACGTCCTGATGTATAGTTACCCGTAAAGATTGAATTTTCTACATTAAGAGTACCTTTGTACATATAAATTGCACCGCCTGCAGTATCATAATCCAGATAATAACCGCGGACATAGTTGCCAGTGAAAGATGAACCGGAAACTGTCAGCGTGCCACTACTTGCATAGTTACCGATTGCACCACCACGTGCACGATAGAAAGAGTCGTCATCAATATAGTTTCCGTTAAATTCGGTATTTGAAATAACAATGTTAGCACCGCTTGCATAGTTGCCAATTGCACCACCGTATGCATAGCCGGATGAAGAACTTGTCGTTTCTGTTTTATCAATATGGTTACCTTCAAAAACTGAGTCATGAATAGTCATTGTTTGAGCAGAATTATTACCGATAGCACCACCATATACTGCTGTTGTATTTTTAAATCTTACATAGTTACCTTCAAATCGGCCCGATATATCAGATATAGTACCTGCGTTATAGATAGCACCACCGAATACATAGTTACCGGAGATATTTAATTTTGGAGCATCAATATAGTTACCGATAAAGTTTGTATTCGTAATATTTGTTATAGTGCCTGTATTATAGATAGCACCACCACCAAGTAAATTATTATTTGTGGTTGTCACGTTTGGTAATGATATGTAGTTATTCTCAAATGATGAATCAGCAATTTCAGTGATTGTCGAGTAATTATATATTATACCACCACCGGAGTTATCATTGAGAGTTGTAGCATTAGTTGTAAAAGAGTTATCCTTAATAGTACCTGATATTGAACTGATTGTCGCCCCATAACCATTATAAATAAACCCACCATAAATATATGAATAATTATTGCCTGTTACATTAATAGTCATAGTGTTCCCAATGACATCACCAATACTATTAATTCTTCCATTGGAACTATTGTTATATATCATACCGTAAGGGTATATGAACATGGTTTGCGATGTATTTGTATTTGATGCTGTTATATTAACTGTATTGTTCTTTATAACACCAATATCACCAACAATCCCTTCATTATATATCAATGCACCAGATATATATAAAGTTGAACTGCTTGATTGATTATTATCAATATTATGTTTAACTGTAATTACATTATCCTCAATATTCCCTTCTACATCACCTATTTGGGAATTTTGACCGCTATTATAAATCAACCCGCCATACAAATATGTATAACCATAGTAATTAGAAACATTTAATTCAGAAGATATAGTATTACCTTTAATATTACCTTTTATATCACCTACAGCTGATTGATTGGATCCATAAGAACTGTTATATATCAACCCTCCGTAAAAATTCACATAACTTGAACTGTTATTTGCAGCGGTAGTAATTTTAGAAGATACAGTATTACCTTCTATGTCCCCTGTAATATTTCCGATAGATACATTATTTCCGCTATTATAAATCAAACCGCCACTGAGATTCCCGTTAGCATATTTGTTTGTATCTAATTCTATAGAAACGATGTTATTTTTTATACTGCCGTCAATATCGCCCAAATTAGCATAAGAATTATTATAAATTATCCCGCCATTCATATAACCATTACTGCTACCGGACGAATTTGTAACAGTTGCTTTTGAGGATATAATATTCCCTATAAAATCGCCCTTTATACCGGCTGTAATCGTTGCAGAAGAACTACTGTTGTAACCGGAATTGTAAATAACACCACCATAAATATAAGGATAAACATATCCGCCTGTAGATGTGAGTTCAGAGGTTGCTTTGTTATTTAAGAAACTGCCCTCAATCCCTGCGATTGTTCTTTGGTTATATATTTGAGAACCATAAATGTAACTATATACACTGTTAGAATAGTTACCCATATCTACGGTAAATTTGCCTTCATAAGTATTATTTTCAAAGTTACCCTTTATCAACCCCTGAGAGCCGGTATTATAGTTACCCATACTATATAAAGACGGAGAGATATATGAATTATAATCAACTATTTCAACCTTATATGTATTATTTTTAAAGTTTGATTCAATATTACCCATAGTCCCTTGGTTCGATATCATACCGTATGGGAAATAATAAGAAGCCCCGTTTGACGAATTTTCACTAAAAGTTCCTTTATATTCAAAAGAGTTACCGATAAAGTCACCTTTGATATTACCCATACTGGCATTATTACTTAAAAACCCGCCATAACTATAGAAATATGGATAAGCAGAATCTGAACTGGTGTCAAATTTAACGGAGTTATTGATAAAATTACCTGTGATATTACCTACTGTACCATAGTTATACAAAAACATACTATAGAAATAATCTGACGCATTACCAATCTCATTATGTTTTACATCAAGACGATTATCAATAAAATCAGCGTTTATATTGCCAATAGTACCACTTGAGTTATATATACCTAAAGAATACAAATATACATAACCGCTACCCGAATGAATATCCGATTCATAAGTGTTTCCAATAAAATCGCCTGTAATATCGCCCATGGTAGTGCCGTTGTTGTTATAGTTGTATATCAAACCATATATATTTTCATAGAAATTTGCTTTTACATTACCTTCATATATATATCTGATTTTGTTACGGACAAAGTCACCTGTGATGTTACCAACATTACCACCCTGGTTGGAAATTAACATACCTTGCATATAGGAACCGTTTGGTTTGTCATCAATATATTCGTTTTCTATAAAGTCACCTGTAATATCGCCTATAGAAGAACCGCTTTCTATCTTAATTAAACCGTACACAGAATTAGAACCTGTAGGGGAACTCGGATTCATCAACATGTAATACTTATTGCCTATAAAATCACCTGTAACATTTCCGATAATTCCACCTGAAGTGGCACGCATTATAAAACCTTCGCCACCGGACATATTTTCAAATCTGTTACCTATAAAATCACCGGTAATATTGCCAATATTGGTATAAATCATTATCAGACCGCCTTCAATCCAGGAAGTCTTAGTATACACATAATTACCTATAAAATTACCCGAAATATCACCAACGCTGGCGATATTACTACCATTATTCATAGCTAATATCATTGAACCAAATACACTTGAATTATATGCTCCAACAGTATTACCAACAAAATCACCGGTAATATTACCAATTGAACCGCCATTATTAGATATCAAACCACCGTCAATAAAACCGCCTGTGACTTCATTTCCGATAAAGTTACCCGTAATATTGCCAATTGCAGAGTTATCATTATAAATTATACCGCCGTATACATTATTGTTTTTAGTTAAATCAGTTACTTTGTTATTTATAAAGTTTCCTGCTATATTCCCGATAGTTCCGCCCTCAATATTCGATATAGCACCGCCATACAAAGTAAGATATCCCTTAGTAACTGTTTCGCCTTCTTTTGATATAGTCAACGAATTATTAACAAAATCACCGCCTAAATATTCAACTTTACCACGATTAATGAGAGTCCCGCCGTATACCTTTACATATTTATTTTCATCTGTGTCGGAAATTAAATTTACAGAATACGAATTATCTCTAAATAATATATTATCTAAGATAACTGCGCTTCCCTGTCCAACGCTGAGCGCAGATTCATTATCAACAATCAACGCATTATCATATGTGGAATGACCGGAAGGATTATCAAGTTCAACTTCTGCAACATTTTCCTTATGGACTTCATCATAGTCACTATCAACACCATATCGTGCAGTGATAGTTACTTCATCATAAGGCGCTTTCACCTGATAAGTTTTATAATTTTCACCATGGTTATAGGTTGTTGCTTTCAGATTCAGTGCATAATATCTGTCTTCAAGTTCGCCTGTTTCTTCATTATAAACAGGTTTATTGATAACATTTTCACCTTCTGCGGTTTCCTGAGGGGTCAGAGTATAACCGCTGAAAGGAAGAAGTATTTTATTATATGTATAGAATTTATCGCCATAAGAGAAGACAGGGTTATCGTCCTCTGTTGTTTCCATAAGTGCGAGTCCACACGCATTAACAAGATTTGTCAAAGTTTCTCTCAATTCGTCACTTGGAGTGAAGTAAAGGACTTCATTCCCGATTTTAACACTAACCGCACCCTCAGATTGCACATCTGTGAGTTCGATAGGTTCTCGTTCTGTGTCATCAAGATAATTAGCACTTGATACATGAATCTTGTCAATAGTTCCGTCACCAAAATTAGTCGGTGCATCTACAGTAAATGTCAATATACCCGTTTCAGGATCATAAGTAACTAAATAATTATTATAAACATTCGCAGCCTTCATAATATTTCTCTGGAAATTATCAGAAAGGGCGAATGCACTCAAAAGTTCAGGATCGTCTGTCAGAACAACCTGTGTCACGTACTCACGAGCTTCTTTAAAGATAGCAATAGAATCTAAAACGAGATGGTTACCGTTTGTTTCTAAGTCACCAATATTAAATCTGTCAATCGCTCTGAGTGACAAATCAGTATCTATTCCGAGTTTCAAATCATTATTAAGGTTGATTGCATCAATTGTATGAACCCCGATTTCATCATTATTTGTTATGAATTTACCACCGTTTACATCTAATAAAGCATTTATATTTGCAATATTAGAAATAGAAATTATACCCGAGTTTAGAGTTACTTTATCCTGTACAATATCTTGTTCAAATCTTACAATACCATCGCCTGTAATATCAATTTTACCTGTAGGGGTTTCAGCATTATCGACTATCTTCCCGTAGAAAGATATTGATTTTTTCTCAACCGTATTCAGGTTAAGTGTTCCCGTGTTATGTATATCAATACTGTCTTCACCAGTAACACTGCCTGAGAAAACAATTCCTTTGTTAATCGCACGGATAGTTGTTGTTCCCGAGTTGTTGAGAGTTCCGCCTGCTGTGTTGGTGTTATCAGTAAATGTAACATCTTCAAGAAGCATAGTTCCTGAGTTTGTAATTGTATTTCCTTCAGTTGCCGTATTATTTGAAATAACGACATTCTTGAGTGTCATTGTTCCTGAGTTAGCAAGAGTTGAACCTGTTGATGCAGTGTTACCCGTAACAGTTGCGTTTTCAACAAGCATTGTTCCTGCGTTATTGAACATTTTATCGAAGTTTGTCAAAGTAACATTTTTAAATGTAAGGGTTTGACCAACCGCAACATTTGAACCGCTATGGCCATCGGCATCAACCGTATAACCTGCACCGTCAATAACTTTTATGGTATCACCCATATCGCCCCAGTCTACATCTGAGGTTTCATCTTCAGACATTGTATAGCTAAGATTATAATAATCGATATCCAATGCAGCATAGATACTTGCAAGACTGAAAGTCAAATTACCATCTTCGTTATTATAAGTAACATAGTATTTGTAACCGTCTTTCTTACCGTCAATTTTTATTTTGTCTTCTGTAAGTTTGAAATAAGATTTCAAATTTTCATTAACAATACTAACCGATACAGGATCAGGAGTAGTCATATCGCCGACAACTCCGATATCAGAAATAACAAACATTGCATTATTATATCTGTAATTCATTGTACCGCTAAAGGTATCAGCCTCAGGGTTAGCGGCATCTGCCAAATCAACATCAAGAGCCATATTTAAATCATAAGCAAATCTGTTAGCGGCTTGAGAATTAAGACCAACAGAACCAAAATTATGCGCATCCACATGATTATTACGGGTATCAAGCATAGCTCCTGCTGACGGTACAATAAGTGAATTTGCATTCAACACCCCGTAGCTCATTTCCCCGTTTTCCTGAAGTTTTGAACCGAGTTTTACATTCTGACCATATATGCGGAACTGAACCCCTGTAACTGCATTATTAAATATATATTCACCGCCATTTTCAACAGGAACTGCGGTACTTGTTGCCGTTCCGTCATCATTTATTACATATTCCGTTCTTGAAGTAATTTCACCCAAAGACAAATAGTTATTATTATTTGACCTGATTGTTCCGTCAAAAATAACAGATCTTCCCTCTTTTGCACTCAAATATACACTACCACCGTTTGTCATAAATAAATCGTTATATGTGAAATTATCCGAGATAGTAATTTCACCAGTAGTGTCATCACGGGTAATTGTTGCAAGTTTGTTACCCGTAAAGATGACATTGCCTTCATCCGCAATAATTCTGACCGGACCACCTGCATATATAGCACCACCATTACCAGCAGCTATATTATTTCTAAAGACAGCATCCCTTACATAAGTAGCGCCACTCCAAGTACGAATTGCACCGCCCTGACCTTCTGCTGCACCATTCGTTCTGAAATTATAGTTATTTTCAAACAACCCTGATATATTATATATATTTCCACCATTGGTATACAGTACAGCACCAAGACCTGTCCCCCAAGAACTATACACCATATTATCTCTGAATTCACCTGTTATGGAACCTATTGTGCCCGAAATATTATATATAGCACCTCCAAAACTTTGTTGACTAAACACAGTTTGGTTACCAAACAGGGAAGCGGTAATATTGCCTATTTTCCCGCCGTCATTACGTATAACACTCCCGTGCTGAGCTTGTATTTTTTGGTAATTGTTTATAAAATCCATTTCAATATTTTGGATTGTACCGGAATTATTAATAAGTGCACCGCCATTGCTTGTAAATGTACCGTTCCAGTCACCCATTCTATTATTAATAGCTTTACCGGTAATGTTCTTTACAAAACCCGGGGAATAATTAGATACCAAACCGCCATACAAGTATGGAGTAGTATTCACATACATACGGTTGTCAGAGAATAACACATTTTGAATATCCAATGTTCCACCGTTACGGAAAATCCAACCTGTTGTAAAGTTATTAATCCCCTTTGCGCCTTCAACAACTTCACCTTCAGAGGTCATACCGATATTCCTTGCATTGAGGGTTTGACCTGCCTGAACAACAATACCTGAATGCATATAACCGTTAATATCATAACCGTTACCATCAATTGTCATTGTGGTATTATCGCCCTGCATTGTACCAAGGTCTACATATACATCTTCATTTTTAGACATACTGTAAACCCTGTTATTAGTCGTATCGTGTACTGCAAAATACAACCCAAAATTATCAGCACCCGCAAATATCAAATCACCTGCAAGGGCATCATAACCAACATACAAATCTGCACCGCCGGGAAGTGCATCATAATGCAATAAATCAGACACCTTAAAATATTGACGCAATGCTTCATCCGCTATATTTATGGATAATTTACCTGATGTACCGAGTTCTGTTCTGTTTTGTAAATCTATATCCGTAACAATAAATCTGCCTGCGTAGTTACCGTAGAACTTTGTTGCACTAAAACTATCGGCAGTGAGTGCTGTCATATCAGCATCTATTTTCAGATTAATATTACTTTTTGCGGTAATTGTACCCAGCGTATTTGTATCCATATGAGAGTTTTGAAAATCTAAAACAGCGCCTGCCGTATTATCCAAAAGAACTTTACTTGAAAGATTCAAAGAACCATAAGTTGTAGTGCCATCCTCCTGAACAACAGAACCAAACTTGACATAAGGATTATTGGCAAGAACGAGACCACCAACACTAACGGTATTATTAAATAGGTATGTACCGCCTATTTGATTGGCACTAACCAAATCATACCCGCTCAAATCATCTTTTACCACTCTGTATGATTCTGAGGTAAATCCGATTTTAACTTCGGATCCGGTATTAGTACCGGTTATTCCACCGTCAAATCTTATTGTTCTCCCTTCAGCTGCATTTAAATATATAGGTGAATTTGCACTGATAAATACATCGTTATAAGTTCCGCCTGATGCTTTATAATTTCCTGCTGAACCTGTAATTGTCGCACCACTTTTGTTATTTGTAAAAAGAACATCTGCATTCTCAGCAATAACATACACCCAGCTTGACATATAAAGACCGCCGCCGCTATTTTTTGCAAAGTTATCTTTTACAACAGAATCAACCAGTGCAAAAGGTCTGCCCTCTGCAGTTATTGCACCGCCATTATACGCAATATTGCCAGAGAACAAAGAATTGATAACGGTTGTGTTTGAACTTCCGATAAGCGCACCGCCATTACCCTGATTAGAGCCGTTATAAGATATGTTTCCTTTGAAAACACTATCTCTTACGGTCAAATTACCATAACCTCTGTTTTTGAGAGCACCACCCTGATTTGTAGAATAATTACCAAGGAATACAGAATTTTCAATTAAAGCAGTACCGTATTCATTACGGAATAAACCGCCCTGACCGGTTGAATGGTTACCGATGAATATACTGTTTGCGATATGTGTTTTTGAATCTTCCGCATCACTATATATAACTGCATCAGAAGAAGTACCGCCGTTATTCATAAAGACAGAATTTGTTATATCCAAAGTTCCGCCACTATTTGAAATCGTTCTTGCGTTTACACCATTAAGGTTATTATAAAATGCACTGTTTGAGATATTCAGAGCAGAACCGTTATTCAATACAAAGAGTGCACTTGTACCCGTTCCGTTCCAAGATTCATCAATTTTAACCTTATCAACCTCTGCGATATGGTTAGTAAAATCAGTAACCTGATTCCCGTCGCTATCATAAGCTCTGAATGTACCGACATCTGCAACATTTATGGTTTGACCGCTTGCTAATGTTGCTCCGCCGTTACCCTGCATATTAACAGAACAACCATAACCCTGAATAGTTAATTCAGCGTTAGAACCCGCCATAGTGCCGAAGGTCTGCGCAACATTTTCATCGCCATAAACATCGTACACTCTTGATGATGCAGTATTAACATGTATTGCATCATACAGGCTCGAACCTTCATTAAAAGTCAGATAACCTGTTGTATTATCATAAGTCACAAGATATGTGCCTGATGAATAACCTGATACATTCAAATGAGGGAATGAAAGTGCGATTATTCCCATCAAAGTCGGGTTAGAAGTAATCTGAACAGCCGTTCCGTAACTGTTATCAGAAAGTGCTTTTATACTTCTTATCAGAAGTTTATGATCATTCGATTCAATAGTACCTGAAGCATCAATAGTGTCCATAACAGTATTTGCCAAATCTGCATCAAGATAAAGCAACATATCGTCGTTGAGTGTTAAATCACCGAAGTCAATCGTATCAACACCGCTGTTTTGTACATTAAATGCGCCGCCGCCCATAACGGTTGAGGAGTAATTTTTTGTTCCTGCCGTAGTAAGTCTTGTAGTACCTGTTCCGAAACCGACATTAGAATTATTGAGAACATTAACTGTAAAAGTATTACCAACTCCAGGGTTAAATCTTACACTACCCGCACCTGAAATAGTGCCTGTTACTCCGCCCGCTGCGTTGATAACGAGTTCGCCGTCATTAACAAGATTATTAGTTACAACCAGATTACCCGTAAAAATTACTTTCCCTGTCTGTACATTAATATTTCTTTGAAGGACATCACCATTCACATCAACAGTACCTGTATAATAGTGCATCATCATTTCACTATCTAAATATGTACCGCCGAAGTATAAATTACCTGCTGTAAAACCTGCACCTGTATCACTGATACCGCCGCCAAGTGTCATTGTTCTGTCTGCATCTGCCTGCAGATAAAGAGTTCCGCTGTTATAGATATCGTTAGCTTCCCCGTTTGCAGTATTACCGGAGAACACAACATCTTCAGTTTTTGCTATTACATACGCAGTTCCCGCATTGTGTATTGCACCACCTGATACATCTGATGTGTTGTTAATGAAATTTGTATCCTCGACACTCAGAGAGCCAATATTCTTAATTGCACCACCTGCAGTTGTTGATGCCATATTTTTCCAGTTACCCATATCATATATAGTTAAGGTTTGACCTGCTAAAACAGTCACACCTGCGTAGTGTTCATCAACATAATCATCATAACCGTTAACATCAAAGTCACGACCGTCAATAGTAAGACTTGAATCAACACCACCCATATTACCGAGATCACACCACAGTTCTTCTTCCTGTGTCATAACATAACTTCTGTCTGAGTCAGTATTGCTAATAGCTGTGTATAAATCTGCACCGAGTGTTCTGAAGGCAAGGTTACCCGTTTCGTTTGAATATGTAACGAGATAATTCTTTGTTGTACCTGATGCGTTAATACGCTTTCTTGATAAACCGATATGACCCTTCATAACATTATCTGCAATATTAACAAATAAATCAGCATAATCTTCCGAATCAGAGATTGCAACAACATTATCAAGGATAAATTTATATGTCGTATCATTTATTGAAGTTGCCGTAAAGTAATCACCCACAGGTGTTTCACCTGCCAATGATACATCAATCTTGATTGTAACATCACTGTTCAAAACAACATCGCCCAAAGCGGTTGTCCCAATATAATTGTTTTGGGTATCCAATACTCCGCCTTCAGCATCGTTAGTGAACCCTGCAAGGGTAAGAGTACCATGAGTAACAGTAGAATCAGGCTGAGTAATAGTGCCCAGTTTAATATTTGAACCGTTATTTAAATCAAGAGTAGCACCGCTCACAACATTATTAAACTGATAAATACCACCGTGCTGAGATACACTGTAAGTTGATCTTGTTAAATCAGATGAAATTACATCAACAGTGTCACCTGTCTGGTCAAAATAGATTTTGTAACCGCTTCCTTCGATTGTACCGTCAAATCGTATTGTTCTTGTATCAAACCCGTGCTGATTAGCATTAAGATAAATATCCGCAGTAGAATAAATGTCGTTATATCTTGCATCTTCAATATTCACAACACCCGAATCAGAAACGGTTACCGTTCCCGCACGGTTGCCTCTGAAGGTTACATCACCGGAATCTGCAATAATATAAAGTTTTTGAGCATTATTATAAATCGCACCGCCTAATGTTGCTGTGTTATTGTTAAAGACAGGATCTACAAATGCTGCTATTCCGGACTGATAAACAGCACCACCGTTACCGCCTGCTGCGTTATTTGTAAATATAGAGTTGAAGTAAACTTCTTCCGCATTTGTATTTATAATAGCACCACCGTTACCGCTTGTTGCATAGTTGCCCGTATATGTCACGCCGTAACCCGTTAATCTTTGGACATCAGCAACAGCAGCACCGCTAGCCGCTCTGTTGTTTTTAAATATTGTATTTGATACATACATATCGGCAGCACCACTGATCGCACCGCCTTCAGTTGCAGCATAGTTTCCGAGGAAAAGTGAATCTGTTATTTTTACTTTTCCGCTTTCTGCATAGATTGCACCGCCTTCATCACTTTGATTACCAACAAAGACTGCAGATATATTATTAACCACACCGTCATTACCTGTGTAAATAGCACCGCCTTTATCAGCATCTGCTTTACCGTTATTACTGAACACACCTGTTATATTTGTGATTGTTCCGCCGTCGTTATATATAGCACCGCCTGATTTGCCGTCAACATAATTGCCTGAGAATACAGAATTTTCAATATCTAAGGTTGCGCCATTAGAAACATATATAGCACCACCATCAGTACTATCGTTGTATGCACTGTTCCACGCATTAGTAACATTAACGCTTGCAACCTCACTCAAATCGGTTGTCGGATTACCTGAACCGTCGAGAAATTGTGCCGTACCAACAGAATTAACCGTGAGAGATTTACCGCTTGCAATGGTAACACCCTCATTATCATTCATATCTATACTGTATCCGTTACCGTTGATTGTAAGATCACCTGTTGTCATTATACCCATCGGGCCGTCTATATTTTCCGCAAAAGCCAGATTGTAGGTCAAAACATCAACCCCTAAGTGCATAGCACCTGCCAAACTTGCCTTTGTGAACAAAAGATTACCGACAGAATTTATATCATCAACAACATATCTGATAAAATATGTACTTATAGTATCAGCAAAGTTCACAATCTCAGAAGGAAGTGCAACCTGATACATGGTTACGCTGTCCGCAACAGGTATAATAACTGTTTCCGTACCCAAGTCACGACCGGTAATCAATTTAATATCATCAATTATAAATTTATGAGAACCCATAATACTTGTTGCAGTAATCATATCGGCTGCAGGATTTTCGGAAGGATTTGCCGCACCTGTCAGGTCAACATCAATCTTCATAGTAAGGTCACTACCCAAAGCAGCACTACCAAAGGAAAGTGTGTCTATATAATCGTTTTGAGCACTGATTACACCACCGTTTCCGTCGTTAGAGAACATATTAAGATTCAGTGAACCATAAGTTCTTGTTGTTGCATCGTCCTGTAATTTTGTACCTAATATAACATTTGCACCGTGGTACATATACAAGTTAACATTATTTACGGCACCATAGAATTTGTAATCACCGCCAACTTCCGTAATGTATTCAGGAGTTGAAATTGTATAATCAGGGTTCATGTGAGGAACTTTGTTTGTTGACTCATTAATATAAATAGTAGCGACATCAGAAGGATCACCTTCGACAGAACCGCCAAACTCAATAGAACGGCCTTCTGCTGCATTAAGGTATAATCTTGCCTGTTCGCCAAAAGATATATCGTTATAAGTATAAGCACCCGCCATTGAGAACGAACCGTCACCGTTATTTGTAATCGCGCCTGTTTTGTTACCCGAGAACACTACATTACTGTCACTTGCAATTATATATAAATCTTTTGTTGCAGACTGAATAGCACCACCTGCCGTAGCAGCCGCGTTACCTGTAAATGATGAATCTCTTAGGACAACAAAACTGTCTTCATCAATAACCAACGCACCACCGTAACCTTCAGAACCATAAGCATAGTTACCGGTGAAAGTTGCGCTTAAATTATAAATGTCTGCATCTTTAAAATATCCTGCACCACCATACGCAGAGAAGGTATCGTCTTTTGCTTCCGCATAGTTGCCTGAAAAAGTACCTGTTATACTACCGATAGCACCCTCTGCGTAGATTGCACCACCATAAGCACCTTCGCCCGAAGCAGTATAGTTACCCGAGAAACTTCCCGTAACATCATATATTTTACCTGCAGCAGTCTGGTAAATCGCACTACCATAACCGACGCCCGAAGCTTCGGCAACACCGTCAAGATAGTTATTTACAAAATTTGCTTTAACATTTTGAATATATGATGCGTTATATAAAGTTGCACCATTTTGAGAGACACCGCCTGCAAACGCAATTCCGTTATTTGTAAAGACAACATTTCTGATATCAAGAGTACCTTCGTTCCCTACCGCATAACCGTCAACGAAATCGCACCAGCCGTCACCCGTAACAGTGCCCGTTGAATCCATACCAACATTATAGATACCCAGCGTTTGGCCACTCTGAACATTTACACCTGAAGCACCACTCGTTGCACGAACGGCATATCCGCCCCCGTCAACCGTGAAATTTGTTGTTTCCTGCATACCCAAACTAGAGCTTACGATTTCATCTTCAGACATTAAATAATCGTAACGGGAAACCCCCAAATGGAGCGCCCCTGATAAGTTTGCCATTGTGAATGTCAATTCACCTTTGGTTGGACCGTTAATATAACTAACAAAATATGTATAACCGCCGCCCGTTGCAGCAATAATACTGTCAGTAAGTCCGAGATAGTTCTTTAATGTACCGTTAGCAAGAGTAATTGTTTTAGGAGTACTTCCTAAATTAGTCGCATTAAGTACATTAATATTTTCAATCAAAATTTTATAAGTAGTACCGCTTGTCCAGTTTGTAACATTGATTGTGTCAGCCGTACCTGCAGAAAAATCAACATCAATTATTGCATTTAAATCAGAGGCTAAAGTCAGTGTATTAACCGTAAGCGGAGCAGAAACAGAACCGTTTGCAAAGTCTAATAAACCGCCTGTTGCATCGTTTGTCATTGTTGTTATATTCAGAGCACCTGTTGATGTTGTACTGTCAGGCTGAACCATATCTCGTAATCTGATATAAGGAGTATTATAAAGGTTCAGATTAGGAACGGTAACCGTATTTTTAAAGATAAATTCCCCGCCGACCTGATTAACAGTATCTGTTTGATACCCTGATATATCTTCTTTTGCAGAGGCATATGTCATACCTGTTTTACCGATATTCAGGGTTGCGCCCGAACCTGACAAAATAGAACCGCCAAAGGATATAGTACGGTTTGTTCTGGCATTCAGATTGAGTGTCATACTATCAGCAATATAAACATCGTTGAAGGTTCCGCCTGTTGCCGTATAACTTCCGACAGAACCGCCGAGTGTAACACCCGATTTGTTGTCTGAGAACTCAACATTACCAATATTTGCAATAATATTTACATCCATACCGACATACAACGCACCACCCTTGTTTGCAGTTTTATTTCCTGTCAAAACAGAATCCATGATGGTTGCTGTTACTTCACTACCCTCAACACTAATCGCACCACCATATCCTTTAGCAATATTGTCTACAAATTGAGTGTTTTTAAACAGAACATGTCCGATTTCATTTGGAGTACCTGTGAATCGCCAAACACGAACAGCACCACCCATTGAAGCTGAATTATTACTGTCAAAAAGAACCCCGTCCGTTGTCATATAAGTAATTACATAGATTGCGCCGCCACCTTTATTATCATTCGGGTTTGATGTTGAATCCGAACTATAATTCTTTCTGAAAACAGAATCTTTTATATAGACAATACTGTTCTTCTCAAGGTTAATTGCACCGCCACGGGCAGTTGCCGAACTGTTAATAAAAGTCGAATCGGTTACTTTAAGCGCAGCACCTTCTGTTGTATTGAAAGCCGAACCACGTTGCCCAAGCCCGTTTGAAAACACGGTATTTGAAATATAACCCTTTGCGCCGGAACCGAACAATCTTATTGCAACTCTGTTTTTACTCCCGTTGTTTCTTATTGAATAAAAAACAGAATCCGAAATATTCAACGTACCGTTTTGTATCTGTATAAAACCGTTATCAGCAATAGATGTAACGTTAGCAATAGCGGTGTTATTGATGTTTAAGACAGCATTCGTAGAATTCATAGATGCAAAATAAGAGCTCATACCGGACCACGCCCTTGTTACGGTTACACTCGTGATATCCTCACCTGTCCTGTTTATTGTGAACAAGCCGACATCATTGATAGTGAGGGTTTTACCCGCGCCAATGCTAACACCGTTTTTACTGTTACCGTTAACCCCGTAATTATCCCCAATAATCTCGAGTATTGTACCACCAAGAGTACCCAAGTTAGCAGACAGCGTTTCGGTTGTTGTCAACTCATAAGTCTTATCCGCATCTGAGGATGTAATCGCCTCATTAATACTTGCGTATGCCAACAGTTCAGAAGCAAAGCCCGTAGGAGCTTCTTTCGGGTCAGTAGTCATACTTTTACGGACACTTTGAGGCTGATTTTTTGCGTCCACCCCTTTTTGAATAGTTTTTGAGGAATTTTGAGGTAATTTTTCGGTATATGAGAAGATGTTTGTCTTTTTATCATTCATCAGTCCGGATATTGATGAATTAAGACTTGTCATAGCAAGACAGTCAGCATTGTACGAAATCTCTTCCGCCATAACCGCAGTACCTATCGTCAAACAACACAAACCTAAAAGCATTCCGAATAAAATCTTTCCAAAACTCTTGCCACCAGCTTTCAAAGCCAAGCAAAGGTTATTGGAGCAGAGATTAAATCCGGAGTTAATTCTCTTTCTCATAACTTTAAACTTCCTCATAACATACTATTCAGTTTTACCGTAAGCTATGCTATACATACTCCCTAAACATAGCACAGGCGTACCCCTTAGCCTCATAAGGGAACTTTTTCTTAATACACTATGTGTTCATATATATATAATATGTAGTCTTGAATCCCACGTCTGACATTCACAAAAGACTAATTTATTTCAAACATAACTTATAATATTATTATAAGCCGTTCGTCGAAAGTTTTCAACAATATTAAGCATTTTTTTACATTTTTAACAACAATTTTTATATCCCCCGAATACACGATATTTTGTTTCAAGAAAACATGTTAGTGGTACTATATTATTATGGCTTTGAGTTACGAGGACGTTATATCACAGATTAAGGATAGGTTAGACATCGTTGATGTAGTATCCCAAACCGTTGTTCTTAAAAAACGGGGCGCGAATTACTGGGGACTATGTCCGTTTCACGATGACAAAAAACCGTCTTTTTGTGTAAGCCCAACAAAAGGAATATACAAATGTTTTGCGTGCGGCGAAGGCGGTGATGCCCTGACTTTCCTGCTCAAAACCAGAAATCAGGATTTCAAAGAACTTATCGCTGAACTTGCTGAAAAATTCGGGATAGAAATGCCTAAGAATATGGGCTACAAATCTCAAAATAAGGAACTCAAAGACCAAATGAAAGAAGCCTGCAAAGAGGCAGCAAAATTCTATCAAAAACAACTGACACTTGATAAAGACAGCGCAAAAGCAACATCATACCTGAAACAGCGAAGCATCGGCGACGATATAATAGAGTTGTTTACTCTCGGCTGGGCACCTAACTCTTACACAAAATTATATGACGCGCTTTGCGGCAAATTCTCCGATGAAGTTCTGGAAAAAGCAGGACTTATATTGCAAAGTTCAAAAGGCGGCTGGATAGACAGATTCAGAAACCGTATCATTATCCCTATCCAAAACGAAAACGGGGAATATGTTGCCTTTGGAGCACGCGCTGTAGACGAAGGTCAGAATCCTAAATATCTGAACTCGTCTGATTCACTGATTTATAACAAAAGAAAAATCCTGTTTGGTTTGTATACCGCACAAGATGCAATAAAAGAAGAAGATGCCGTTATTATTATGGAAGGTTACTTTGACGTAATATCAACTCAGGCACACGGAATAAAAAATTGTGTTGCATCGTGCGGAACGGCCTTCACACAGGAACACGTAAGATTATTATCCCGCTACACAAAATCAAGAAGAATTTTCCTGTCATTTGACACTGATGCAGCAGGGGTTAACGCAACGACTAAAGGCGGCGAAACCATTAGAGAAGTATTTGCATCATTAGGAAACATTAAACAATTTGACGAAAGCCATGTATCAACCGGAAATGAAGATTATGCGTGCGAAATACGTGTTGTATCTCCGCCTGAAGGGAAAGACCCTGATGAATATGTCAGAGCCTACGGGGCAGAGGCACTCAAAAATCACATCAAGAACGCACCGTTATTGATTGATTTTGAGTTAAACAATGTCCTTAAAAAAGGACATGCCGCTAAAACTCCGCAGGAAAAATCAAAAATTGCAGAGGAAGTCATCCCTATTCTGTGCGAGATTCACAACAGAATTGTTCAGGGTGAATACATTAAAATGGTTGCAACAGCCCTCGATATATCAGAGGACAGTCTGACACTCGAAGTAAAAAAACAATCTCAATTCACTGAGGACAATATGTTCGTACCGGTTACAACAGTAAAATCTAATGTAACAAAAACTTCACAAATCAATGAATTAGCGCAAAAAAATTTATTGAGCATTTATTTAGTAAGCGGAAATCAGATTACTTTACCTCAATTAAGTGAAATGATACCGGTTAACATTTTTTCTAACGAAATGTTAATAATTGTAAAAAATACAATTGACAAAATTATAAATACAGTGAATAATGCTAGGGGTCTTCGCGAAAGATTATTTACAGAATTCGTTGAAGATGCCGCGATTACGCGACTGTTAACCGAGTTAGTGTATATAGCAGATTCCTATAAAGGACTAACAACTGACGAGATTATACAAGCAATCGACGATATGAAACTAAAAATTATAAGGTTAGCGAACGATAGGGAAACCAGGGAATTACAGAAGCGGTATAGTGCTGTGAATGACGACGATGCAAAATCGTTGGAATTACAGATGGCACTGAGGGACAAGTTAAAAGCAAATGGAGATTTAAGTTAATGAATAAAAATGACCCAAATTCATCAATAGTAAGTGTAGCGGAAGATGAAAGACTTGATATAATTGATTTTGAAGAAGATAAAACCGATTACATCACGGAAAGTTTAGCATCAGATAGTATAGAGGATATTGTCGCATCAAATTCTATGCCTTCTATGAAGAGCAGCGAATATATGACAGAAGATTCTTCTCTGCTTACCCCTTCTTTGGATATGCCAAAAGGTGTTGCAGTTGAAGATCCTGTAAGATTATATTTAAGAGAAATCGGCCGTATCAAATTATTATCTACTGCAGAAGAAATTGAACTTGCACGCAAGATTATGGAAGGCGGCAAGTCAGGTGATAAAGCAAAAAGAAAATTAGTACAGGCAAACTTGCGTTTGGTTGTAAGTATCGCAAAGAAATATGTTGGTCGTGGTATGTTGTTCTTAGACCTTATTCAGGAAGGTAATTTAGGTCTTATCAGAGCAGCAGAAAAATTCGATCACGAAAGAGGATTCAAGTTCTCAACTTATGCAACATGGTGGATTAGACAGGCAATAACAAGAGCAATTGCCGATCAGGCAAGAACAATCCGTATTCCTGTTCACATGGTTGAAACTATTAACAAACTCAAAAAGGTTACAAGACGTTTAGCTCAAGAACGTTCAAGAAAACCGACCGAAGAAGAATTAGCAGCAGAAATGGGCGTTTCTATCTCTAAACTCAGAGATATCGTTAAAATCGCTCAGGAACCACTTTCTTTAGAAACACCTATCGGTAAAGAAGAAGATTCAAGATTAGGCGATTTCATTCAGGACGATTCTGCTGATGCTCCTATCAAAACAGTTGCTTCAGAACTTCTTAAAGAAGATTTGGCAGAAGTTCTCTGCACACTTTCACCTCGTGAAAGAGATGTTTTGAGATTACGTTTCGGTATGGATGACGGTCGTCAAAGAACATTAGAAGAAGTTGGTCAATTGTTCGGTGTTACCCGTGAACGTATCAGACAGATTGAAGCAAAGGCTTTAAGAAAACTTCGTCACCCTAACAGACGCAAAAAACTGGAAGAATATGTTGAAATCTAAGACAAACATAAATTTAACAAAAAAAGATGTGGATAATACCACATCTTTTTTTATTTCTTTTTCCGGACTAATTATCCGACTTTGCCATATCCGATATGTCCGTCAATATATCGATTATGTCCTTTTCAGAAAGCGGTTCAAGTTTCTCTTTCAAAGTTTTAATCAATATATTTAGACTGTATTCCACTTTTTTCAACTTTTCTTCTGCTGTTTCCATAATATGCACCTCTATTTTTAATTTTACATTATAATTTTGTTTTTGACAATTTTAAATCCATCGCACATTCTTAATATAAATTCACTATAACGCAATATCATTCACCATAAAATGTAATAATACATTTTATCAATATTTTTGTCAACATTATTTTATAATAATTAAATGGATGTAAAGAGCGAGATAAAGAGTATAATAGCAAAAAGAGCAAAGACTCTTAAAGAAGTGTGTTCCGAAATTGAACAAAAACACGGGATATGCATTAAACCTAACAACATTTCCAATAAATTCAGACGCAAAACAATCAAATTTGACGAGATAGAAAAAATACTGGATATATTAGATTATCATATTGAATTT
Organism: uncultured bacterium; assembly: GCA_902765215.1. Classification (GTDB taxonomy): domain Bacteria; phylum Cyanobacteriota; class Vampirovibrionia; order Gastranaerophilales; family Gastranaerophilaceae; genus UBA2883. The sequence continues at coordinate 26,806 of CACWZA010000011.1, forward strand.
GTTCAGAATAAATAGGTTTTACAAAGAAAAAAACTTAATATTATTTACAATTATTGTATTTACCACTTGTAATATAAACATCTTTACGATATTCTAGTATTACACTAGTTATAAAGGAAGGACTTATTATGTCAAAACAATGTGAAATTTGTGGTAAGACTCCACTTAAAGCAGCAAAAAGAACTTTTTCAAATAAACAAATCGTACATAGACAAACTCCTAATTTACAAACAATTAGAGTTAACGCAAACGGTACTACAAAGAAGATGACTGTATGTACATCTTGTTTAAAAGCAGGAAAAGTACAAAAAGCTGTTTAGTAGCTTTGAGAAATATTTTTAGCAAAAGCCTTGTTATATTAACAAGGCTTTTTTCATTACTCTATTTTTATCCCGCTTGTTGCAGTCAATAACTGGGTTAATAAGTCCGCATACATAAACCAAAACTCGCCATGCTTAACCATACCCGACCATGGTTTATTAGTATAGTGAAGAATTATCGCATTCTCAAGCGCGTTTTCATATTCTTCTCTGCGGTTTGCATAAACTTCTTTGTTATCTTCTTCCATCGCCATAAGGTTAAACACCAAAGGCAAAGACAAAATTTTACCCCTGCATATATCGTTAATAACATCCTGATCGGTATAAAATTTACTCTCTCGTAATTTTGCAAAAATTTTTTCCTCTAAATTATCCTCTCTGAAGCGTTTCAGGTTCATCAGCTGAACCCCGCCGTTTATGAATGTTTCACCATCTTTTAAATTTACCCTTTTACGCATTTTTGTTGAAAGTTTATCCTCAATAGCAGCCAAATAATAGTCTGACACATCGTAAGAATAGAGTTTCTTAATATCATCAAGCACTATTGTATCCGCATCAAGGTATAAAATCTTGTCATCATCAACAAGTGACGGCAATTTCAGTCTGTAAGAGGACGACACCCCAAGCCAGTCATGGATAGCGCCGTCAAATTCAGAATTATCCATTAAAAGAAACTTATAATCCGCTTTTTTAATCTCGTTAAGGGCTTTTACCATAGGTTCAAAATTGATATCCGTAGTATCACACATAATATAGAACTTAAAAGAATCGTCCTCCTCAGCATTAGCAAGTATGGAACATATTGTCACATAGACATATCTTAACCACGCCTCAGTAACTCCAAAAGCAACATTTATAGTTTCTTTCATCAAAACTCCTTTACATAATCATCAAGATTTCACGGATAACCTTAGATGCAACCGCAGTTGAACACCCTGAGGTGTCGTAATCAGGAGCAAGCTCCACTACATCTGCCCCGATTATATCAAAATCTTTTATGTATTCAAACCAGCCCATCAACTCATTGAAGGTCATACCGCCGCTTTCGGGAGTACCTGTTCCGCTCATTACGGAAGGATCTAACACATCTAAATCAACCGTAACAAACACTTTCTTACCTTTTAATGAGTCTAAATCAGAATAATTTTTAGCAAGAGTATTATTTACTCTCATAAACTCCCATTCTTCCTTCATGCCGGAGCGAATACCGACCTGTTTTATGTTCTTAGGGTTAACTAACTTGGTTGAAAGCCTTATAACAGCAGAATGAGATAATTCTTCTCCAAGATATTCTTCTCTTAAATCGGTATGAGCATCAAAATGAATAATCGCCAAATCATCGCCATACACCTTAGAAACCGCTTCAATCTCAGGATATGTAACAAGATGCTCTCCGCCGATACCCAAAACTCTTTTACCGTCTTTATATATCTGCTCAACATTTTCTTTTATCATTTCAAGTGAGCCTTTTGTGTTACCGAGAGGAAACTCTAAATCACCTGCATCGTGGAAATTACAGTCAGCAAGTTCTTTATCAAAACGCGGAGAATATTCTTCCAGTCCCCAGCTTGCAAGTCTGATTTGCTCAGGTGCAAACCTTGAACCTGAACGATAAGAAACAGTACCGTCAAAAGGCAAACCCAACATAACTATATCTGATGAGTTATAATCAGGGTTTTGTCCCATCCAGTTCCTGTCTAAAAACGGACCTTTAAGCATTTATCATTCTCCTAAATATTTTTAACTATTTCCAAGACCAATCGTTTAAAATCGACTTTTGCCTTTTCAGCCGCTTCAAGTACTTCTTTATGAGAAAGCCCTATTGTACCTAACCCTGCAGCAGAGTTACAAATACAACTTATACCGAGGACATTCAGCCCCATCCAGTTAGCAACAATCGCTTCCGGTACAGTTGACATACCAACAGCATCAGCACCTAAAAGGCGGAGCATATTTACTTCTGCAGGAGTTTCATAAGAAGGCCCCGTAAGTGCAATATAAACCCCTCTTTCAACAGGGATAGTCAGCTTTTCGGCACAAGTATATGCTATTTTTCTTAAATCTTTTGAATAAACTTCACTCATATCAGGGAAGCGTTCGCCGAGTGAATCGTCATTACGCCCGATTAAAGGGTTTGTTCCCATAAAGTTGATGTGATCTCTTATAATCATCAATGATGACGGTTTAAAGAACGGATTAATACCGCCTGCCGCATTGGTCAGGATAATATTTTCCACTCCTAGTTTCTTCATAACTTTAACGGGGTAAGTAACCGTTTCCATTGAATGACCTTCATAAAAATGGAAACGCCCCTGCATCATAACAACCCTTTTACCGTCTATTTCCGCAAAAACAAGGTTTCCGTTATGACCTTTTACCGTTGATTCAGGAAAGTTCGGAATATCCTTATAGGCAATCTTTATGTCACAATATTCGTCTGCCAGTTCCCCCAGACCAGAACCTAATATAATAGCTGTTTGAGGTTTAAAATCACCTATTTTTTCCTTTATATATTTGACCGTTTCATTCATTATATATATTTACCCCTTTAATTTACGCATAAAAATAGGGCAGATTAACACATAACAGCCCTATTTTTAATAAACCTATAATTACCCTACTAACTCGTTATCATCTGATTCAGATGCTTTTACCATGATAGCGTGTTCAACAGGGTTTTCCTTCTTAAACTGTTTATCAGCACCGACAAATTCTTCAAAACCGAAATCTTCACGTGCTTTTTTAAGTTGAGTTTCGTCAACTAATTTTTTTGCTAATTCCGCAATTTCATAAACTAACTGATATCTGTTATCACAGTTGTCGTTTAATTCCCATGCGATTTTTACTATCTGATCCATCATAATATTTATTTCCTCACTGTTTTCGTTAATTCAATATTATAACAACATTTCTCATTTGTCCAGTATATATGGCAAACATATCTGCCACCTCAACTGTACACGCATTTAACCCTAGAATTGTTCAAGGAAGCGTTTATCGTTGTTAAAGAACAATCTGATGTCGTCGATTGCATATTTAAGCATAGCAAGTCTTTCAACCCCCATACCGAAGGCAAAACCTGTATAAACATCAGGGTCAATTCCAACCCCTTTGAGAACATTCACATCTACCATACCGGCACCGAGAACTTCCAGCCAACCTGTACCGCTGCAGGTGCGACAGCCTTTTCCTTCACACATAATACACTGAACATCAATCTCTACTGACGGCTCAGTAAACGGGAAGAAACTGCTTCTGAATCTTGTAGGTCTTGCAGAACCAAAGTATGAACGGATAAATTCGTTCAAAACCCCTTTCAAATCACCAAAGGTAACATTCTTGTCAACATACAAACCTTCAATCTGGTGGAAGAAGTTATTCTTACGGGCATTAAGAGTTTCATTTCTGTAAACTCTACCCGGAGCAATAATTCTGATAGGAGGTTTCATAGACTCCATTGCTCTGATTTGAGCGTTAGAAGTTTGGCTTCTGAGAACCGTAAACGGTGCAAGTTTTGTATAGAATGTATCCTGTACATCACGCGCAGGGTGATCTTGCGGAACATTCAGCATATCGAAGTTAAAATATTCTGTTTCTACTTCAGGAGCATTCGCCGTAGGGATAAGAGAAAACCCTAAGTTTTGGAAGATTTTAACAATCTCGTCCGTTGTAGAAGTCAAAGGATGAACCTTCCCGCGAGGGATATATTTCCCCGGAAGGGTGATATCTATTTTATCCTTTTGAAGTTTTGCATCTAATTCTTTTCTGTAAAACTGTTTATATTTATCGGCTATCGCTGACTCAAGTTTCTGGGTTATTTCGTTAGCCAAAGAACCAACAATCTTCTTTTCCTCAATAGATAAATCTTTCAACCCTTTTTTAATAGTGTTTAATTCGCCCTGACGGGTTAAATACTTCAGTTTGATATCGTCTAAATCCGCACTTGATTGTGCTTTTTCAATATCGCTGTTTGCCAATTCATATATATTTTTTAACTTCTCTTGCATTTTCCTGTCCTTACTGTACAAAACTATTATACTTCTTCTCATATTCTACCGAGGTATCAGCTCCGTGTCCCGTGTAGATTATCACATTATCATCAAGTGTAAAAATTCTTTCCTTAATACTGTTGACGAGTGTCTGATGATTACCGCCCGGCAAATCTGTTCTGCCGATACTGTTCATAAATATTGTATCACCCGCAAAAAGCCAATGCTCATATTTATATCCAACCCCGCCGGGAGTATGCCCCGGAAGATGAATAACATCCAATTCAGCATTTCCGACTTTTACCTTATCACCATCTTTTAAGTATACATCAACCGTCGGGATTTCAATAGGGTCCATACCGACAGCCGTCAAAAAATTATTTGTGCCATCAAGAATTTCTTTTTCATCCTGATGCATATAAACCTTTATCGAATACTTATCCTGAAGTGCTTTTAACCCCATAATATGGTCAAAGTGTGCGTGGGTCAGGAAAACATATTTTAATTCTGCATTGTTTTCTTTCAAAACAGCATCGAGTTCAGGGATAGTGCCTGTCACATCGATAAGTGCAGCCTCACCGTTATCGACAAGAAGATAATTATTATTTCCCATTTCACCAACAGTAAACTTCTTAAATATCATTGATTATCCCTTTCTTACTATCTCAAAAATCTCTTTGCAAACAGAGAAAACTTTTTCCGCATCTTTTAAGTATAACATATTCGGGCCGTCGCAGAGTGCTTTATCAGGATCAGGATGAATTTCAAAGAACAATACATCTGCGCCTGAAGCCATAGCCGCTCTTGCAAGCAGCGGAACAAATCTTCTGTCACCACCCGTACTGTCACCGTTAGAACCCGGCATCTGAACGCTGTGTGTAGCATCAAACACAACAGGATATCCAAATTCTTTCATTATCGGTATTGAACGGAAATCTGATACAAGGTTGTTATACCCGAAGGTGGTTCCTCTGTCTGTCAGCATAATTCTGTTATTTCCGCTGTCCTCAACTTTTTTGACAAGCGATTTCATCTGTTGAGGTGCTAAAAACTGACCTTTTTTAATGTTAACTATTTTACCCGTTTTTGCGGCAGCAACAAGTAAATCTGTCTGTCTGCACAAAAATGCAGGTATTTGCAAAATATCAGCTACTTTACTTACAGGCTCTGCCTGATCGGGAGTATGGATATCTGTCACTATAGGCAAATCATATTTAGACTTGATTTCAGCAAGCATCTCCAGACCTTTTTCCATTCCCGGGCCTCTGAATGAGGTTATTGAAGAACGGTTTGCCTTATCAAAAGATGATTTGAAAACATAGTTTATATCGAGTTTTTGACAAACTTCTTTAAGTGCAGCAGCCGTTTCATCAAGTACAGACTGCGATTCTATCGCACAAGGCCCTGCTAATATTGTTAATTTATTCTCTCCGATTGTAAAATTATTTAATTTTATAGCCATATCTTTATTTTAGCGAAAACATGGATAATTGACAAATTATTGTTTAGGGGGTGGGTAAATGTATAATTTACATCTCACCCTATTTATGGTTTAATAGAACTATGAGAGAATTTGAATTAAAAAACGGCATCAAATCCGTATACAAAAAGAACACTGAAACACCAAGAATGGCATTAACAATCAACTTTTCCATCAACAACGAGGAAAAGTTAGCAGGTACATATTCTCTTATGACCAGATTGCTTTTGCAGGGTACAAAAACCTACAACAACGAAGAACTGGCAAAAATTCTTGACGAAAACGGGATTGAACTTATTGCCGATATGAAACAAGATTACCTGCGTTTCAGACTGCTTTGCCTCAACGAAGATTTCCCAAAAGCATTAGAACTTTTGGAAGATATTATTAAAAATTCGACCTTTGTTGAGTTTGATAAAGAACGAACAAAAATGAACGGTGAACTTGTTGCAGAACTGGATTCTGCAAGACTTAAAGTATCAGATGCATTTGTTAAAACGATTTATGAAGGCCACTACTATGGTCATACATATACAAACATTTTAAATTCACTTGATAAAATATCAAAAGATGATGTTATAAACTCTTACAAAAATATCCTTTCAAACGGCAAAAAAGTTATTGCTGTTGTGGGAAGTATTGAAGAAAATGATGTCGTAAACTCACTTGAAAAGCACTTTGGAGATTTACCAAACAATGAAAAAGGTGAAAGAGATTATACTGCACCGATATTAAATACTCCAAAGAGAACAGAAGTTATAAAAGAAGATGCACAGCAGGCACAAATTCTAAAAGGCTGGATTATCCCTACCTACAAAGAAGAAGACTATCCTGTGATGCTTGTTATCAATACAATTCTTGGCGCAAGCGGACTTTCTTCAAGATTATTCCGTGAATTAAGAGAGAAAAAAGGGCTGGCATATACAGTGAGAACATCTTGCGAAGTCAAAGCTTTAGCTGCAATCTTCAGCATCTATATTGCAACAGAACCTTCCAATATTGAAACATGCCTGAACGGTTTCACGGAAGAAGTTGACAAACTGAAAAAGGAACTTGTATCGGAAGAAGAATTGCAAAATGCTAAAAATAATATAGACGGCAAACATCAATTTATAGTCGAAACGAACTTCCAACAATCTTCATCAATGGCATATTACGGAATAAACGATTTACCGTTCGGCTATTATGATACAATGCACAAAAAGATTTCTGCCGTTACCCCTCAACAGGTTATGGATTGTGCAAAAAAATACTTTAATGACAATTCCGTAATCGCTATTTTACACCCGTAAAATTAGTTTTTAACAAACCTGTATTATTACTACGAAAATAATATTACCGTAATGATTATCTTATTAACGATTAAAAAATTATCATAAGGGGGAAATAATACTTATGATAATACGGAGGATAATCTTATGAAAACAAAAATACACAAATCACCCGCCAAAATAGAGAGCTCAAAGAAGCTTTCCGATTTTTTGGAAAAAACAAATTTACACAAAAAAGATTTTGCTCAAATGATTGGGGTAACACTGTCTTATGTCTACAACCTTATTGATAACACAATCCCGTTTTCAACGAGAGGAACAACACTTGAGCGAATTGCAACGGTAATGGAGGTCGAACCCGAAATATTTGAGGAATACAAACTTCCACAGGAGCCGATACTTATTGACGATTCAATATCAAAAATAAAACATATACTTAAATCAAAAAATACTAGCATAGTAGATTTTTTAAAATCATTCCCGCGAACAAAACGGCTTGATATAGTAGATATGCTGAGGGGCGCAATTCCGGTACCGATAGATTACACAGAACTTCAATCCATCGGGGAAATTGTCGGAATGTCAAAAGAAGAAATCTTTGATATTTGGGAAGAACGATTTAAACAGGTTATGGAAAGCAGCGGAATGAATATTTATTCAAACAACGATCTCATAAACAATATGTTAGAATGTGCAAAAAAATATACAAAATCAAAATAATGGATAAAGGGGGTTTACACACCCCCTTTTAATTTTGTATAATGTTTAAAATCAGACAAGGACGGAGTTATTTATGGATAAAAATGTATTAAGACAGTTATCATACGGTGTATACGCAGTATCAACCTTAGACGGTGAAAGAGCCGTTGGCTGTATTGCAAACAGCATTATTCAGGTCACTTATGACACTGTTGCGGTGAGCATGAACCACACAAACTTTACACACGAATGTATGGAAAAAACCAAAAAATTTGCAATATCAATTCTTGCAGAAGATACCGAGATGAACACAATTGCCTTTTTAGGTTTCCAATCCGGCAGAGAGAAAAACAAATTTGAACATATAGAAACAATAACCGTTGACGGACTGAGCATTGTCAAAAACGCAGTCGGTTATCTTATTTGCGAACTTGTTGACAAAATGGATACGGAAACTCATTCTGTCTTTCTTGGCAAAATCACTGACGGCGCTGTCTTGAGCGATTCTAAAAAGCCGATGACTTATGCATATTATCACGAGGTTAAGAAAGGTAACAGTCCGAAAGCTGCTCCTACTTACTTAGGTTAGTAGTAAGCTCAAAAATTAATATTAAATTTTTCAAAATAAGGAATTAGAATATACCTAAATTTCAGAGAATTGAATTGTATTTTTTACACTTTAAAATCGCTGTATCACTATTTATATTTGGGTTTTAGGCTTGCATACCATTTATTTATATCTTATAATTAGGGTGGTCATAAATGAGGTGTTTGTTATGAAAGTAGTACTTCCCATTACAGGGTTATGTCACACTTCAAAGGATATTATGCCGGCAAGCTGCATATCCAAACCGCAAATATCCTGCACATCAGTACCAAAAGTAAAAGTGAATGAAGGTTTATCAAACCAAGAGATTTATGAAGGTATAGTTAGTATTAAGGAAAGAATTTCATCACTTTTCAGCGGTAGTAACAAGAAGCCTGCTCACCCTGTGAATTATTTAATTTAAGTTAACAAAGATTTGGCGGATACGCCATCGGGCACTCGTGTGCCTCTTTATTGAATAGCATGGGCAATCCGCCGCCAAAATTTTAGTCGAGATATAAATAGTTTTATCTAACTTCCTCCCCGTTTTTTTGCGTGCGAAAAAGTCAGAAAAATATCTCGTTAGCACATCGCAGATGTTTTGAACGCATCTGCAATAGACTTGTTGTAATCAGGTCTTAGAATTCCGACTTCTGTTATGATACCTGAAATAAGTTCATGCGGAGTTACATCAAATCCCGGGTTAATGACATTAACTCCTTCTGCACAAACGAGTTTGCCGTTTATTGTTGTAACTTCATCGTGAGAGCGTTCTTCGATAGGGATTTCATCGCCTGACTTGATTGAGGTATCAATAGTTGAAAGCGGTGCTGCAATATAGAACGGAATATTGTGATATTTAGCGGCAATTGCAACCGTATAAGTACCGATTTTGTTTGCCGTATCACCATTTGCAGCAATTCTGTCTGCGCCTACTACAACCATATCTATCATACCTTTTTTCATAAAGTATGAACACATACCGTCAGTAATCATGGTAACAGGGATACCGTCCATTTTAAGTTCAAAAGTAGTTATTCTTGAACCCTGCTGGCGAGGTCTTGTTTCGTCAGAGAATACCTGAATAGTATTGTCTTTTGCATAAGCAGAACGAACAACCCCGAGTGCCGTACCGTAACCGACTGTGGCTAAGGCACCTGCGTTACAGTGAGTAAGAATTGTTGCCCCTTTTGGAACGACTTCTGCTCCGTTATCACCTATTCTTTTATTGATTGATATATCGTCATTCTCCATTTTGATACCGTTTTGTTTTAATTCTTCAATTATTCCGGATATATCTGACTGAGAATTTTTTATAAGTTCTATCTGTTTATTTACCCCCCACATAAGGTTAACAGCGGTAGGTCTTGATGTTTTTAAATATTCTGATTTTTCGATTAATTTTGAGATAAACTCATCTCTCGAAAGATTTTGTTTTGCAAGCTCCTGAGCATATAAAACAACACCGTGAGCAGCAGAAACACCGATAGCAGGTGCGCCTCTCACTATCATTGTTTTGATTGCATCATACATTTCGTCACCCGTTTTAATGTCAACGGTCACATATTCATAAGGAACTTTGGTCTGGTCAACCATTCTTGATACATTCCCCACCCATTCAATAGTTCTTATTTTTGATTCAAAAGCCATTTATATTTCCCCTTATAAATTATCTTAATGTAAATTTTTCGTTATCCTCTTTTTGCATATTAGCAAGTACTTCGTAAATATATACCGTAACACCGCCCCCGAAACAATTCATCAAACCGCATAATAATGACGCAAGGAACAGTAAAAACAGAAGTGTGAACAAATAGAGCGGGCTTGTAAACCCGTACTTAACTAATGTCGCAACAGGATTTATATAATTGTTATTCAACAGTGAAATTATTAAAGCAATAGGCACATAAGAGCAATAAAGCCCTATCATGGAAGTGATGCCTGTTATTGCACCAAAGATAGCACCTTCTTTAATAGATATTTCACCTAAGATGTTATTCTTTTTCAGGTAGATTATTAAACTTGCAGAAAATAACATAAAATATAAGACAAATACCAGACTGCCGACAACAGGGATAATAGAAACCAAGCCTACTACCATACCTATCATCACGCTGAGTAAACTAACCTGTTTTAATAATGTTATATTCATTTTCATAATCTAACCCTCATTATTCTCACCCCTTAAATATATCACAAAATCGTAAACATTAAAAAATTCTTAACAGGGGATAACAAAATTTCAAAATGATGTATAATATGGTTGTAGTTAAATAAGGAGATTAGTATGTCAAACCCAATATTAAATGACAGATTTATGGAAACTGAAGGGGTTGTTGGCGGTCAGATAATGACTGTTAACGGGACTTTAGACAAGACATTTTTACTATTTTTATGTGCATTGTTACCTGCGGCATACACCTGGCAGCTTGCAGGCACCGATCAGGGGAACATGCTCACAATGGTTGGGGCAATAGCAGGTTTTGTTATTGCAATGATAGTTGCGTTCACCAGAAACAAATACCTGACTCCTGTATATGCAGTCTGTGAAGGTTTGTTTTTAGGCGGTATATCTGCAATGTTTAACGCAGCATATCCGGGGATAGTGATTCAGGCAGTACTCGGAACATTTGCTGCAATGTTCACAATGCTCGGTCTGTACAGAATCGGAGCAATCAAATGCACAGATAAATTCAGAAGTGTTATTTTCACGGCAACAATATCAATTGCTGTATTATACCTTATCCAATGGATAGGCTCATTCTTCCACTACAGTATTCCTGCAATCTTTGGTGCAGGCACTATCGGAATAGGGTTCAGCGTTCTTGTTGTTGCAATTGCGGCACTCAATCTTATCTTAGACTTCGATTTCATTGAAAAAGGTTCACAGGCAATGCTTCCTAAAGATTACGAATGGTACGGTGCTTTCGGTCTTATGGTAACACTTGTTTGGTTGTATATCGAAATCCTGAGATTGCTCGCAAAATTGCGTGACAGATAAGGTTTAATTAAATCTAAACAAAAAAAACGGATAATCTGAGATTATCCGTTTTTTTATTTTATTTTCTTACATTGTTTTTAATTATATCCGATACCCACGGTACATAACTGTACATCCCTCTCAGGGAAGTCAGAACAAGATATATAATCACCAGCCATAAGAAGAGCTGGATAACCGACAACTGCCATATAAACACATGAATAACAGGCATTTGGAACGGTGTTAAGATAAACGGAATAATATTTTTCACAAAAGGAATACAATACAATATTCTTGTAATCATTTCAACAAAAATACCCAACAGTATCCACAACATTACAAGGAAAAAGCTTTGGAAGATGTGATACTGCATAAACGGTGATATTCTGCCGCCTTTTATTGCGTTCACAATAAGACAAATAAAACCGAATAATCCAAACCAAATGTAATTAAGTGCAACTATTAATCTGTCCAGTAAAGACGGTTCTGAGCCTTTCCAGTTATAGACAGGCAACACCGCAACTAAACAGCACAGCATAATAGTCAGGGAATGTTGTTGTAAAAAATATACCAAATTTAAAATCATACTGACCTCTTATAAAATTGCAGAATTTAGAAATCTGCAACTATTTCGTCCTTTCTGCTCTGCTCGATAAAGTCCTCAACAACCTGAATATAAACGAGTTTGAACTCATCATTTTCAGGACTGAGACCAACAGCTGCTTTATACGAATATATAGAACGCTCGATTTCGTTGTTCATATAATATGTATTTGCAATCAAGATATACAAATCAGGGTCGAGTTGAGTAATCTTGAGTGCGTTTGTATAAGCTTCTTCTGCTTCCTTGAACTTTCTCTGGTTAGAGTACATATTCCCGAGAAGAATATGTGCCTTTGCCTGATCAGGTTCAAGCTCAATTGCTTTTTTATAAAGTTCAATTGCTTCGTCATAGTGTCCGAAATCTGATTTAGAAATCGCATAACAGATATATGCTCTGTATTGACTGTCACCTTGAAGCTTCAGCGCGCGTTCAAAATACTGGTTAGCACGGGCTTCGTCTTTTTTAAGCGAAAGCGTGTTAGCCAGACAGAGTGCAACTGTTTGGTTATCAGGTTCTAAACTGAAAACTTGTGAATAATATTTGAAGGCACCGTCGTAATCAAACAACTTGAAACAAACATTACCCAAATCTACTAATGCAGTGAGGTTTTGAGGATCTAAAGACAAAGCCTTTTCGTAATATGCTTTTGCTTCAACATAGTCCTCAAAATCGTGATATAACAATGCAATTGAATTATAAACTTCCGGTTCGTTGGATATAAAGTCTAATGTTCTGTTATACCAACGCAAAGATTTTGCAAAGTTCTTCATTTCAGCATAAGTATTAGCAAGGTTATAATAAACGAGGTAATCACTCGGGTTTACTACCATTGCTTTTTCAAAATACTTAAGTGCTTTTCTGTATTCTTTTTCAAAGAAATAAATACTACCGACATTCAAAAGTGCCTGTTCATCGTTAGGATCGATAGACAAAAGTGATTCGTAAACGGAAATAACCTTGTCATAATCTTCCTGCATTGCGTAGTATTTTGCAAGTTCGTGGTAATTTTCCGTATTTTTCGGATCTCTTGCCATTGCAAGTACCACTTTTTGTATTGACTGTCTTAACTCTAATTCTTCCTGATTTTCCATAATTATTTTATAAATCCTTTATGCTGCTTAATTGCCAAAAGCAATACGGTAACAATTTTATCTTATTTTTTAGTTTTCGTAAAGGGTTAAATAAAAATTACCCTTCTATTTATATTCTGAATATTCTTCAGATTCTTTCAACCACTCTTTAGAGGATATACTGAAAGCATGGTTCCAGAATTTTTCTATTGCATAGGTTTCTCTTTCTTCCTTATGCAGAATATGGACTACAACATCACTGTAATCGAGCAGGTTCCAGCGGTTACGCTGATCGTTTTCAATTCTGACCGGCTGACGGGTGAAAAATTCTTTTAATTTCAACTTTACAGCCTCTGTCAGCGCTTTAACCTGAGTGCTTGCTTCCGCAGAACAGATTACAAAATAATCTGCAAAGGAAGAAACATTACTGATATTCAAAATTGTGATATCTTTCCCCAGTTTTTCGTCTAAAACTCTCGCGATTACACAAGCCAATTTGTATGATGTTACTTCTTTTTCTGTCATATATTCCCTTTATTTATTCTCAATCTCTTCAATTAAATTAAGTCTTTTTATATGTCTTTCACCGTTTGAGAACGGAGTTTCAAGCCATATTTTAACAATATCTATTGCTAAATCTTGTCCCGTAATCCGTTCACCCAGACACAAAATATTAGAATTATTATGTTCTCTTGTCATTCTTGCAGAGAAGGTGTCTGTACAGTGTGAAGCTCTGATTCCTTTAAACTTGTTTGCGGCGATAGACATACCGATACCCGTACCGCAAACTAAAATTCCTCTGCCGTTTGTTTCGAGCACTTTACGGGAAACTGCTTCAGCATAAACGGGATAATCACAGGACTCTACTGAGTTAGTACCCATATCCTCAAACTCATAACCCAAAGGCGAAAAAACTTCTTTTATTTTTTCTTTTAAATTAAATCCGCCGTGGTCAGAACCGATAAAAATTTTAGTCATATAATTTACCCTCTATGCTCCCCTCTATTGTAACAAAAAGTTAAGCTTATAACAAGTTATTTTTTTACAATCATTGAATAATTGTATGCATACAACATTCATCACAAGCGGACAAGTGGTATACAATCCACAAAAATTCCCTGACAAAAAATCTACAATTACTCAAAATGTCACATACGATAAAATGCCCCGTGTGACATTAAATTACTACCACCCTAGTTTTTGCGGAATGAAGAAGAATGCTTTTGAAGGAGTTGATTATTATGTTGTCGACAAATATAAAGCCCCGATTGAAAAATTCAGAACTGTTGATTATCTTTATGAATGGGCTGATGAACAATGTGACAAAATTATAGAAAAAGATTATTATGGCAGAACTCCTGAAACAATGGCTCAGCGTGTTGCAATGCTTGATGAATGGAAAGATTACTTTGAAAATGAAAATAAAGAATATTCTCCAACGGAAAGACTTATTATATGGAATGGAATAACAAAAAATTTAAAACCAAATGATGATACAATCCCGCCTGTTTTAAATAAAGGGGTATTGGCAGATACAATTTACAACTTTAAAAACGATTTAAAAACTAACAAAAACTCTACATTTAATTTCTCAAAAATTTATGAGAATAATCTGAGAGCATATTATATGACAGATGTATCAACAGGCGAAACAGGTACAAAATGGGTTGTTATAAAATCAAAAGAACATGACCCTGATAATTTCAAACAAAATGTGGAAAAACTTCAAATGTTATCTCACAAGTCGTGGTGTACCAAATCTAATGCTGCTGAACCATATTTAGAAAAAGGTGATTTTCATGTCTATTTAGAAAACGGACAGCCAAAAATCGGGATAAGGTTTGATGAAGATAATATTGCAGAGATACAGGGCGAAAAAAATAATTCACAAATCCCGATGAATTATTTTAAAAAAGTAAAAACTTATATATCTGACAATAAATTTGAACTCAGCAAACAAGCAAAATATGAGTTATCAACTGCAGAAACTAAATATAAAAAATTAACAAAGATAAAAGAATATTTGAAACCTATTATCGATGAGAACGATAATATAAAATTGTTCAATGAACTTGGATTTAATACAGAATCTGATGAAAACGGTAATATTATTTTGGATAAATACGGAACTCCTGAAAAATATGACGATTTCACAGTAAGCGAATTAGGAATAGATGAGAAAAAATTATTTGAAAATGTCGTAAAAATCAAAGGCGATGCTGATTTTTCCAAATCTACAATACACAAGTTTGATAACTTAAAAGAAGTTGAAGGAGATTTAATTTTATTAATGAACACCAGTATCGATTCTCTTGGTTCTGTTGAAAAAATAGGCGGAACTCTTTACGCAACCGATACAAAACTTTCAGACTTGGGTGAATTAACTGAAGTGGGAAATATTACCGCTTTTGATATGAAATTAAAATCACTTGGGAAGTTGAAATATATCAATGGTTCCATGACTACTCACAGTACTACACTTGAAGATTTAGGCGATTTGGAATTTGTCGGAGATGAATTGAATTTAGGTTTTACAAAAAGTTTAAAGACATTAGGGAAGTTGAAACATGTGGGATGGAATTTGTATTTAAGAGGTTCTTCTATTGAAGATTTAGGAGAATTAGAAAGTATTGGCGGTGAATTAAATTTGGAAGAAACAAAAAATCTTAAATCACTCGGAAAATTAAAAACAGTTAGCGGAAACTTGGATTTATATAATTCATCAGTTGAAGATTTAGGAATGTTAGAATCTGCAAAATCAATAGATATAAGAGAAACAAATATTGATAGTTTGCAAAATATTCGTGAAATAAAATTTATAAAAATGAAAAACAAAAAACAGCTAAAAGACTTGGGCGCACTGAGTGATAAAAGTCTTGTAAAATATACAGATACTTTTTTGATTGTCTAATTGATTATAAAACTTTTTCATACCCCGATTAGTATGTAACAAATTGTAAAAATTAACCTGAATTATTTAAAGTTTCACATTATACGAGCCGTAAAACAATATGTTAGTACAATAGATTGATTAGGGGTATCTGTATGGATAAATATTTTAATTTGAGCGTTGATGTAGATGAGATGATGGTTGACTTCGCTGAAATGACAGGGTTCAACTTCAATTGCGAATCATTTCAGGAAATTAAAAGAGAAGCAGGGGAGTATGCAAAACAACCTTATACCTTTAAATATGGCAACTATGACATGATGGATTACATGCAATCTTTGTATCAGGGAGCTTAATAATGAATAAAAAAGATTTTGAACGAGGTTGTTTCAGTCTTGGCTGGACTGTTGACAACGATTCTGCAATAGAACAGAAGCAGAAAAAAGATTTGGCTACCTTACTCTTGGAACTGGAGGATATAAAAAAAGATTTTGAACGAATAATGGCAAACAAAGACAGATTGACAAATCTGCTTAAATTCTACGACGGAAGTTTGCTCACAGAAAATTGATTTTTCTCAAACACAGAAAACACAGCACACTGGCAGTGTAAATAGCAAAAGGGTTTGGCTAACACCAAACCCTTTTATTATTTACGGTTTTATAATTTTTGCGATATTTTTAATCTCTTTTTTAACAGAATCCGTAAGGATTTTATTTCTTCTGAAGAATTTTTCATAAGCAAGACTGTCTGCTTTAAACTGATGAACCGCAACATTTCTGTCAAGTTCCCTTTCCCATGTTGAGCCTATACCTGCAGAACGATAGTGACCTATTTTTGAATATTCGTTTGCGTTAGCATCAAAATCTCTTTTGGTTATTCCCATATCTTTGACTTTGTTATCAAGTGCATCAATTATTCTGTTATAATCACTTTCACCCGATATAGATCTTATATTCGGTCTTGTTTTTCTTGCTATATCGTTAAACTCTTTCACTCTTGCAGAATCTTTTGCAAGCGCAGTACCTTCAAACAGGTTTCTGTATGCAACAGAATCAAGTGATGACTGAAGAAAAGATTCTTTAAAATAAATAGTTTTTCCGTTCAGTCCTTCTATTATTTTGTCATACTCTTTGACAGGTTTTTCGGCTAAGACTTCCGATAAAACTTTTCGTCTTGACTGCTCCGCATCAGACTGATATTTGCTCGAATCACACCCTGAAAGTGTCATGGCCGTACCCATAATTACAGGGGCAATTGCCGTTTTAATTATATTCATACACAATACCTCTTAAATCTGTTCTTTATTACAAACATTATAAGGGAAATTTGTTTTATAAATCACGACTTATTACAAATTGTAAATGGGAAAATATTATTTAGCAAAATATTTTTTGTTGACACGTTATATACATGCTGAGAATACATATTTGAAAGGAATTAGCATGAATTTAATATCAGGTTTTAGATCTAAAGAAGCTTTAGCGAAAAAATTAGCAAAAAGAAATGCTGAACGAATTTCTGATTACACTCTTGTATCAAGTGCTTTCAAGCCTGAAGATGTAAAAATCATAAACGATAATCTTGATTCAATTGCAAGATTTGCAGAACGCAAAAATATCAATTTGAGATTTGAACCAAGCTCTGCAGATATGAGCTCTGCAAAGATGAAAGTTTATAAAAGAGGGGTAACACTAATGAATGATGTATTGGGCGATCCTTCATGGGCAGTACCTGTAGAAAACTACAGAGGTTCTGCAAAACTTCCTGCAGGAATTGAATCAAAAGAAGATTTGATGGAAGCAATCAAAAAGAGTGCAGCAGAAATCTTATACAAGAAATAAAAAGTTTCATTCATAAAAAAAGCAGATTGCATAATTGCAGTCTGCTTTTTTGTTGGCAAAATAAAAAAACCATGCCTGTTAATACTTTCTGATAATAACTTTATGCTACAATAAAACTACAAACACACGGAGAGGTGTCCGAGTGGTTTAAGGTGCAAACCTGGAACGTTTGTGTGGGGGAAACTCCACCGCGGGTTCGAATCCCGCCTTCTCCGAATAAAACCCGCAACCCTTATGGGTGGCGGGTTTTATTATTAGGGATGAGAACCACAAAACGAAGTTTTGTTTAGGTTCGAACAAGCCCGAGCAGAGGAATGAGCAATGTGGAATGGGTTGTATAGCAACTCATTCCGCGAGCGAAAGGTGAAGCACGACTCGGCGGAAGTGTTGACTTCCGACGGGAGTGCGAACGGTTCCGTTTAACGCGAGGGCGCAGCTGCCCCGCCTTCTCCGAATTTAAATTAAGACGGCAGCGACGGTTGTCGTCTTTTTTATCATTCAATTTAACTATTTTAATTTTCAGGAAAATATGTTAATATAATTATGTAGGGCAGCTCCCAGTAAGTCCCTCCTATACGCACAGCAACATCCAACTGGAGTATGGTGTAAGAAAGGAGGGAGCCGCTTATGAAAAACAATTGGCGTGAAATAGCAAAAGGCGTCCTATTCGTAGTAGGACACCTTTGCATTTACTTTTCACAAAAACTGTAGGGAACTGGACGAGGTGTCTCGCCGGGCACCTCTCCCTACGCTATTATTATAAACTATTTTTTAGAAAATACAAGTATTGTTTAAAAATCTATTAATTGGGATAATTTCATCTTGTATGCATCTGCAAGTTTTAACAATGTAAGATACTTTGGCTCAACAATACCTTGTTCTATACGGCTCACTGTTGAGGGTTCTAAACCATTTTTGTAGCACAAAGCCTCAAGGGTTAATTTGCGTTGTTTTCTAAGGGTTTTTATGTGCTGACCTAACTGTAATAATTTCTCATTATCTTCTTGCATACATGCAATTATAATGTTATAATTGTCTAAATTTTTGCACGCATGCAAAAAATGGAAGGAACGTATGAAAAAGTTATTGATTATTATGATACTTTCTCTTTTAAATATGCAAATAAGCGCATTTGCAAGTGTTAAAATTCCTGAAAATACTGAAATTACACTTATACCTGTTGAAACTATTACAAGCCGCACTGCAGGTAAACAACTAAAATTAAAAATAAAAGAAGATGTTTTAATTGATAATTCAGTTATTTTTAAAAAAGATAGTAAGGCCTATTTAAAAATCGTAGATACGGAATTGGCATCGCAAATGGGTATGCCAGGTTCAATAGAAATATGTGATGGATATGTATTTGATTCAAAAGGTAATAAACATGAAGTTGCTATAGATAAAAAAATTTATGGAAAAGAACAAGTATGGGCACAGATTTTATTTTCACTTGGATTTACTATAATACTTTGTCCTTTATTTTTATTTGGTTTTGTAAAAGGCACAAATGCAAAAATAAGTCCTGAAAATGAGTTGGAAGTAATGTTAAAAGAGGAATTTATATTTTAAGTGAGGTGTATTATGAAAAAAATTTTAGTTAGTATTTTGTTTTTATTTTTATTAAATATTGGTTTGCAGTCTAATGCTGAATTATTGAATAAATCAGATTACATTCGTATTCAGGATATTGGTAATAAATTAATACAAGCGAACAATATTAAACACAGATTTACATTCAATTTTACATCAATTGGACAACAAGGAGCATATCCGATTTTGCTTGATACATCATTTAGTAATGATATGAATTTGCATAATAACAGATGTATTAGTCTTTATTTTGCAGATTATTTAAGATTAAGTTCTGATGACGAGGTTGCTGCGTTAATAGCACACGATTTGGCACAAGGCGAACATAGTTATACAGGGATATTAAATGGGCAATTGATGTTTACTAAAAACGGTTTCTTTCCATTCAATTATTTTGCAAAAAGAAATGAAATGCAATTTGATAAAACTGCAGTAAATTATCTTGTTAATGCAGGTTATGATCCTAAAGCATTTGTATCTGCACTGAATAAAACAACTGGAGAATGGAGAGGAACATTCTGGGGCAGACATAATAAAACACAAAAACGAGTAAAATCAATAAATAAGTACATTGAAAGTAAATATTCAAAATAATTTATGTAATTTTTAAAAATTTATATAAGAAAGGTGTTAAATATGAACAAGAAAATTTTAGTGTTAGTAATAGTTAGTGTATTATCGTTATCATTAGTATCTTATGCAAGTGACAATTTAGATAATATAGCAAAGTCAAAGGCTTGCGTTGAACAAGCAAGGGAATTTACTCGCAAATCAGATTTTGTAAATGCTGAAAAGAAATTAAATGAAGCAATTAAATTAAATAATAAAAATGACGAAGCATATTTTTATTTAGGTCGTTATTGGGGTTATTGGGGGGCAAGAAAAGATAGCAAGAGGGCAGTTGAATATTTTTCTAAAGCAATTTCTATAAACCCACAAAAAGATGAATATTATATACAAAGAGCTGCTGAGGAATCTCTATTGAATGATTTAAAATCTGCTATAAAGGATTTTAATAAAGCCATAGAAATTAATCCTAGAAATCAGTTTGCGTATATAGCATTGGGAACATTGCATGGCAAATATGGATATTTTAAAGAAGCACTTGATTATTTTAACAAAGCAATAGAATATTCAGACGGTGCAATTGAAGATTTATATGTTTTTCGCTCAGAGGTAAAAGTATATTTAAAAGATTACGCAGGTGCGATTGAGGATTTGAAAAAGGCAATGAATATTGCAAAAAAGAAAAATGTTAAAGAATTGGTTATAAAACTTAATGACCAAATCAAAGATATCCAAGCCGGCATGGAAGTGTTTAAGTAGGAAAGGAGAATATTATGTTTTGTAAGAATTGCGGAAGTGAAATAGGAAAAGATGACAAATTTTGTGCAAATTGCGGATATGATTCGGTAGAATCATCGAATGATTTAGATGGTGTAACTAAAATATCTACACCATTGTTTATATTGTTCAGTATTTTGACATTAGGAATTTATCCTATTATAAAATGGTATAGAATAACAGGTGATATAAGAAAAATTGTTCCAAAAAATGAAACAGTTTCTCCGTTAATTATTACTTCGTGGCTCATTATATCGTTTCTTTTTAGATTAGTAAAACCTGATTTTGATGCAGCTTATCAAATAGTTAATTCTGTATCACAAAATACTAAGATAGTAGAATTTATAAATGAGTGTGTTGTTGTAAATACAATTGCGGGTATATTGTTATCTGTTGTTGGGATAATATTATATTGCCATATATTATATCGTATATTAAACAATATTCAAAAAATTGCTCGTATAAAACAGAATAAAGATTTAAAATATAATAAATTTTGGGCATTTATTTTTAATATTATTTATATAAATTTTGTTATAAATACTTACGACCAGAGATTAGTAGAGAATAAGAAATAATGTAAATACAAGCAGGCATGGATGTGTTTAAATAGGTAGTTTTATGAGTAACGATAGCAAAAACTTAATAATAGGGCTTTTAGTATTTACCATTTTATTTATGGTAAATCCTGCATTAGCATTAATTCCAATTGGGATTTTTCTTTTGATTGATATGATAGGCACATGGTAAGTTTCAAGTAAGTGAGAAATCAATGAAAAAACAAAAACAAATGAATACAATTATTGCAATAGTAGTAGCTTGGTTGATATCAACAGTAATCTGCTATGTTGTTGGGTGTTATTGGGTTCCTGCATTTTTAGAATACCCTTTAAACCATTCGATTCCACTTACTTATTTAATCTATCCGCTATGCAAAAACAATTTTAATTATGAAATTGCATATCCAAGTATATTTTCATTAATTGGAAGAATTATTACGGCTTTTACAATACTAATAATTTTAAATAGTCTCCACCCGTTGGCTGAGCAAATTCGAATGAATCAAATTTCTTAAAAAGATATAACAAATATAGGAGTTATATATGGATGAAAGGAAAAAAGAATTTATAAAAATATATTGTGGTATTGCCGGATGGTTAGTATTTTTTATACCTATTTGCAAAATAACACCAAACGGTGCTGTAATAAGGGCAGCATTTCCAGATAAGTATATGCCTCTTGTGGAATTTATAAAATATAAATCTAATAATATTTATATAGATTGGTCATTACTTGCTATCGAGATTATATTACTTACTTTTATTTTTATATGCACCTATTTGTCAAATGAAAATGAAGTTAAAAATAATGCAAAGGATAAAAAGAAAGAATGATTAATTGGATAGAATATTTAGAAATAGATAATAAATATATTGGTAAAGATGTCTATAAAAAGTGTATCAAATTTATTTTTTTATGGATAAATTACAACCATTACTATAATGAACATTATAAAAAAGAAGATAACCCAAAATATAAAGATGAAAAAGAACGGGCAAAAGCAT
Source organism: uncultured bacterium (assembly GCA_902765215.1). Classification (GTDB taxonomy): domain Bacteria; phylum Cyanobacteriota; class Vampirovibrionia; order Gastranaerophilales; family Gastranaerophilaceae; genus UBA2883. The sequence continues at coordinate 49,038 of CACWZA010000011.1, forward strand.
TTGATTTACCTGAAGTCAAAGAAAAGTATGAAAGATTAAAAAACAAGTTTCTTGAAAAATTTGTTAAATTACCTAGTAATGAACGATTTAGAGAATATATAGTTAATTTAAAAAATAAACAGCATATTAATTTTGATGAAAATAATTTTCAATTAGAAAATTTCTTGGAAACGGTATATCAAATAAGGTGTAATTTGTTTCATGGAGATAAACTTGTAAAGGGCATAATATGAAAAAATTATTAGAAAAAATATGGAACTTTGCAAAAGAACATCACATATTTACGATAATAGGTATTTTATCACTTTTTCCTACTTGTTTCGGTGTATATTGTGGTTTTCTTTTAAATATGGCTCATTATCCCTATGGTAATTCTGTTTATCATACCAATATGTACACTGACATTTTATTTCATTTTTCCAGTATTATATCTGCTATTTTTATTGTATGTATCGGAAAAAAATTATTGCAAAAGAAAGACAAAATATGCGAGTTTGCACAACAACATAAACAGTTATTAATAAGTTGTTGGATAAATATTTCGTATTTTATATACATGAGTCAGATCGATGCATCAGAGATGCTTGCAATTAGACAAGGAGTTTATCCTCCGGAGGCAGATTCTATTGCAATACCGATGTTTTCAATGTTGTTTTATTTTATAATACTTGGATTTTTTTATTACTGTCTAATGAATGTGTTTTTAAAGAAACTTTATTTGAATGAATTATCGCAAAAGACTACTAAAATAATTGCATATACGCTAATTGTTGTTTCACTTATAGGTACCCCCATAACAGCTTATTATTCATATCATGTACTAATATTAGAGATATTAGAAGTTATTTGGATAATGATAATGTTATTCATCGTACGTTATAATTCTGAATTATCACAGAACGAAGATACTGAAAGAAAAAATATCAATTTTAGTTGGATACTGTTTATTTCTTTATCTATAATTTCCTTTGTATTTTATTTTATCCCAATATTAGGTGATTCAAATTTACCATTTATAGTTGCAATAATACTAACATTTGTCTATACCGATAAGTTGAATAATAAATTCAATAATATATTAAATAAAATAAATATTATTTTAAAAAAAATACTCTTAGTATCAATTGCCTTATTAGTATTGATTTGTTTGGGAACGGGAACATATATTTTCATAAATGATAATGTTATCCAACCGCGAACAGAATTTCTTAAGAAACACCCTGATGTTAATAAATCAGGATATAAATATATACAAGGTGTACAAAAAAAGATTAAGAAAAATTGGAAACCATACGATAAAAACAAAGGGGTGATAAAAACCTTTTTCAAAATTAATTCAGATGGCGAAGTATATTCAATAAAAATAATAGAATCAAACACATCAAAAAATAACGAAGATAAAGCTATCGAAGCAATTAAAAAATCCGCACCGTTTAAACCTTTGCCAAAAGATTTAAATAAAGACGGATATGTTGATATAGAATTTACATTTGATTATAAATAAGGAGAATATACTATGAAAAAATTATTAGTTTTAGTTTTTATATTATCAATTATGCCGATTGCACACGCAACGCATGTGAGAGGTCATTACAGAAGTAACGGAACCTATGTTACTCCATACAACAGAACGAGAGCAAATTATACAAAAATAGATAACTATTCCACAAGAGGAAATTATAATCCATACACCGGCAGACGAGGGAATGTAAACCCACATAGTTACTCAAATACTTATCGAACAAGGTCATATAAAAAATTATAAAAGTTTTATATATTTCTTAAAATCGTCAATATCTCTGTTATAAATCATCAAATATAGAGTTATTTTACAGTGAGCGTGGAGCAAATCCAAGACAATCCCGCCTTCTCCGAATAAAACTTTCTACTAGCAAAAAATATTTTTATATGCTTTATTATTAATGAAACTCAAGGATACAATATGCAAGTTTTATCTATAAATCAAGCATTGCCTAAATGTTTGGTTACGAACAATACACACAAATCAAACCAACACACCGACAGAAAAATTTCTGTGGGGTATCCTTGCAATGATATAAATTACCTTATTTTTACAAGCAAATTAAGTGAAAAACCTCAAAAATTATCCGTTGAAATACAAAAAGCTTTTGATTCAAAAGATATAAAAGCAAAGAAAAACTATTTCAAAAACCTTGCGGATAATCACAGTCTGATATTAAGAAACTGCAGTGATAACGAATATATCAAGACTGTTCAGGTTCTTTTGGATAATATAAAATATGACCGAAAAGAGGGAAAAGATTTGTTTGAAAACCAAATAAATCTCTTATCCGCATCTGTCAGACCAAATGTAGGCATGGAAAAATACATAAACCCTGACAACTTCAACAAGAACTTCAAAGATTTTATCTATGATGATGACGGCGTTATAAACAAGATTGAAAGAATACTGAAAATAACTACCGCAAAAGATACAAAACTTGCACTTGATGTTAACTCACATTCAAAGTATCCGATTAATGTTCTGAGTAATTTTGCAAAAACCGATTTTGAGCTTGACGGGGTTAAGATAAAATCTATGGAAGGGTTTTTACAGTCACTCAAAACCCCAAACAAAGAAGAACAGAAATATATCTGCTCATTAGACGGACTAAAAGCAAAGGGTATGGGCAAAAAACTCAATAAACAACGCAACTATGATTTCAAACATCTGTTCTGGCAGGGGAAAAAAATAGACAGAAAAAGCAAAGAATATCAGGAGCTTTTAAAATCGGCATATAATGAGAGATTTAAAAACGATGAAGATTTCAGATTTGCACTTGAGTATACAAAAGATTATGAACTTACACACAAAATCGGAGAAGATGACCCTAAACGAACTTTATTAACCACAAAAGAGTTTGTGGGCTTACTTAACGGGCTCAGACAGAATATTTAATGAAGATATTTCAGGGTTATAAACAAACGCCCGTCCTGTATTGAACCTTCAACCAGTTCGTATTCTGATGTGCTCGGAAGCAGCATCTCTTTTTGAGAGAAGAATTTGTTCTTACTTCCTATCATCTTGTTTACATCAATACCTTTGCATTTTCCCTCAGTACCGACTATTTTGATAAAACATTTATCTGCATAGTCGTAATCTTTTGTCAGAACCTCCAAATCACTTGTTGTTGAAAACAGGTGGTTAGGACAATATTTTACTGACTTAGACGGGTTTTGTTGTTTTTCTATCGCAAGACTCAGCAAACGCTTAATCTCATCTTCGCTCTGTTCCCCTCTGTATAAGACAGACTCCTGAATACAACCGCTTTGGGAATTTATAAACTTGTTTATTTTCTTTGTATTTTCAAACAAATTATTTTTATCTTTCTCTTTAAATACAGCCAGTTTATTAACATATTCTTCAACCATATGTTTTATGGTAGCTTCAGGCTCTAACTTAACCTTGCCGTCTGAAATCTGAAGCAATTCTTCACTACCGCGGCACTTAATTGCCTTTTCTGCAGAAATCCCTGCACCGACCATTTCCTCAATCTTTGATATTTCTTCAAACGAATACAAATCGCCTGTCGATTTTATCTTTTTTGCAAGTTCTTTATCACCAACACAGTAAAGTGCGTCTTTCATTTCCTGCATAGATTTTTCAAACTCTCTTACATAATGAACACGGTTAAAAAACCCTGTATTTGTGAACCCAATCTCTGATTTTTCAGCAACAGGAAGTGTTAAAACCGACTTTGAAAGCTCTGAATCTTTAACAAACATTTTCGCAAGTGTTTGCGGCGCACAAGACAGCAAATCCGCACCCTGAACAGGAGATTCAACACATTTTAATTCTTTTTTTAAAATGCCCGAGTCCTTTGCAGTGCGAATAATCAATTCACTGACATTGTTAATGCGCGGTTGTATCATTTAATAATTCCCAAGATATATCTATATTCTTTAAGTAAATATTTCCGCGTAAATTGACAGTTGATTAAAAAAGTTTTACAAATAGACCAAATACAGTAGTTGAAAACATTGCACAAGTGTTTGAAATAATTTAAAATATTAGTAATTAATTAGTTGTAATACAAGGAGAATTTGATGGCTAAAAAGAAACAAACATCAACCAGAAACACCGTATTTAACAGTTATGAAAGCACTATAGGTTCTGATAAATACATCAACAGTGTAACATCAGTTACGGCCACAAAATCTAACCCGAACATTAAGCTCCTTAATTATAATGATTATGTTAAAACAACGGGCAAAACCATTATTGATGATGCCGTAAAAAACATAACCTTTAAACAGTATGGGGATGATATCAGCGTCAATACGGATAATCTGACGGCAGAAACCGACTACTACATCTACGGTTCACCGCATAAAATGGTGCTTGATAATATTCAGCAATATAACAACTGCGGGATTGATTCAACCCTTAATGTACTTGTAATGGCAGGTCAGAAAAAAATAACAAACCAAAACTCGGTTGAAACAGCTTTTACAAAGAACTTATGGAATCTCGGAATTGCCGATGATGACGGCAAAATGGGAGTTTTTGATTTTTACGACGGAGCAACAAACCCGCCGAGATACAAAGAAATTTTAGAATATTACGGAATAGATTCCGCTATATATTTCCCTGCAGAGGGTGCAGATGCACCGCAGGTTGATGCACTGACCGCAATAAATTCTATCCGTCAGGGCGGAGCAGCTATTGTCGGAGTGTCATCCGCACTCTTGTGGAAAGGCTCTAAAATTGCAACAACAAACATAACTATTGACCACGCAATTACTGTTACGGGGGTTATTTATGACACCCCAACCCCGACAATTTCAACGGTTCCCGTTGGGTTATACATACACGACACGGGCGGATGGATAACAAGATATATCAGCTGGGATGAGTTTTTGGAAGTAAGCCTTAATTCAAAAACAGATTTAGACGGAAAAACAGATGTTGGCATATTTGCAACCGTTGTATCTGATCCGATTAAACAGAACACAGATAATATAAACGCAACGGGAACGAATGATATCAATATTATTTACGGAAACAGCGGTGATAACACCATCAAAGGACTCGGCGGTGACGATATTCTGTATGGCGGAGCAGGAAACGACAAAATCTACGGCGGAAACGGTGATGATGTAATCTACGGCAGCAGCGACTTAGAACCTGATGCCATCGGACGAAATACACTATACGGAGGAAACGGAAACGACAAAATCTACGGCGGAAACTATAACGACCTTATCTATGGCGGAAGCGGTGATGATGAAATCTACGGGAACGGAGGGATAGATTCTATCCGTGGCGGAAGCGGTAATGACCACATAGAAGGCGGCGACGGTGATGATTTCTTACAGGGTGAAGCAGGAAATGACGAAATCCACGGCGGAAAAGGTTGCGATGGTATTGTGGGCGGAGCAGGAAACGATAATTTATACGGTGGAGAAGGCGATGACAGAATAGAGTGCGGAAAAGGGAACGACAATGTTTATTACTACAGAGGAGACGGTTATGATATAGTCAAATCTTCAGGCGGAAGTGTAACACTTAACCTTTCCGGCGAAAACTCAGCCGTTGACGAACTTGCATACGAAATCAACACAAAAGCGAACCTTTTTAAGATAGGGTTCTACGACGACGAAGGAAACATAGATCCCAAAGATACTATTGAATACAGCGGATTCTATAACAAAAAGACGAATAAATGCCAGACTGCGTACTTAAACGACAACACCAACACAAAATACAGAATGACAATAAATAACGCAAAAGGCTCGATTAAAGTCGCAGATACAAAAGGAAACAACCTTTTGTTTGTGTCAAATACGAATAAAAACACTATAACCACCGGCAATTATGACGATATTGTTTATATGTTCGGCGGTGACGACACAATAAAATACACAAAAGGGAAAGACACCTATTTCTCTTTTGCCGGAAACAACACATATATTTCAGAACTCACATCAGAGTCTAACCTTTCAATAAAAGATTCGACAGGGAAAGGAAGCACCGTAAGTACAAACGACACACTAAAACTGAATACGGATAGCACAGGGCTTTCACTTTTCTTTGATATAAAATTTGGCGAAACCCTGAAAACATCTGATAATGTAAATATGTTCATTTTGAGCAGTGATGTATCGGAACAAACAACAACCTACAGAGATATCGTTCTTGAACGAGACGGGGGCGGATTTGTTTCTGTTTATGACTACTTCAGCTCTGATAAGGACATAGAATCAGAAGACACACACGGGAACGGATATATCGAAACCATTCAGGTTAAGAACGGAAACAGTTATGTGAATTACGATGCAGCAAGCAGAATTGATGAAATATGTTCTGCAGTACAAAGCTGGTACACATCATACGGCGAGGGTTACGATAATGTGTATGAAGCAATCGCCGACACGGAAAACCAACATGTAGCGGAACTTATCGCCGCATATACAAATTAGATTTAAAATGTGGTAAAATAAAATTCCATAATTTTAAGGATGTGTTGTAAAAAAATATCCGATATAATTAATTTGTAAATTAAGGGATAAGGAGTTTTTATGAGAATAGTCGCGTTCACGGGGGCAGGTATATCAAAATCTGCAGGAATACCAACATTTGAAGAAGTTGAGGGGTTGAAGGCAAAACTTTCACTCGACTACAAAAACGCCCACCCGAAAGAATATCAGGAAACAAGAGATAAAATGATTGATAATATGAGGGATAAAGAACCTACTATCGCTCATAAAGCTTTGGCTGATTTACAGATACCAATTATCACAATGAATATAGACTGCCTTCACCAAAAAGCAGGCTCAAGACTTGTTTATCAGATACACGGCAACTATAAATCGGATAATATAGTTCTGTACGGTCAGGAAATATTGTTCAGAGAAGAATCTATTAATCTTATTGTCCACACTGCCCGTGAGGCAAAGAAGTTTGGGGAAGATTCAATGTTTCTTGTAATAGGTACATCAATGCAAACAGCATTTGCAAACACTCTCGTATGGGTGGCAGAACAAGAAGGAATGGAAATAAGGTTTATAAACGAAAATGCTGATGTTGAAGTTCCGAAAGTTCTGAAAGAATGTGCATTTTTAAAGGTGTAAGGGGGAAATATATAAATAAAAAAAGACACCGAAGTGTTATTCTTTCTCATTTCCTCCATTGGCTCATTCTAATATTCACAAATTATGTTATTTCTCCACGCAAAACGTGACATTTAGTCACCTTTTGCTGTCGCCAACGGAGTCCTTCCCCAAGCGTTCCTTGTGTCCTTACATATATTAAAAGAGGACCTATAAGGTCCTCTTTTAATATATGGTACCCCCAAGCGAATTCGAATCGCTGTCTACACCGTGAAAGGGAGCGTAGCACTATTTTTATTGATTTAATTAATTTAATTGAGTTGCGGAAGTTAATAAAATCAACAAATTTTGTTTTGATTAAGTTAATAAATTTAATTGTTTTGATTGTTTTTGTGACCAATTTGTGACCACTGTCCTTTTTTTTGCTTTAATAATCAATGTTATTTAATACCGTATGTTCAGAGTCAGGCACCTTAATCCTCGCGTGGGGTACCCCAGAATGAATGGATTATCTTACCAGGAAATTCAAAAATAATTAAAACTGAAAAATGCACGTTTTGAGTAGAAAAAATATCAAATTTCTGCGGCTTTATTATGTACATTTACACACCTTGAGACAGTCACATGTGTATAAATGAATTCTTCACGGTAAAACATAAAAGTTAAAAATTCACGATTTTAGGACAACATTTTAAAAATCATACCGCTATAAAAATTCCCGTAATTTTTAATTAAAATAAAAGGAGTATTATATGAAAATAGGAGAGATTACAATAGTAAACGAGTTCACAGAAGAAAAAGCGTATGAGATTACAGATTTCCTGCAAAACAATTCGGACCGTATTAAGGGAATAGGGATTGAGGCTTTCAGCAGTACTGATAAGTCAATACCAGTACAGTTAAATTTTGTCAGGGAAGTAAAATATGTGTTAGAAACCATAAATGATTTTGATTCACAGATTCCAGGTTCTCTTGTTGCAGTATATGGAGAAGAAATGAAAGAAGAAATCTATAAGATTGTTATAAAGTTTTTTGACGGGGAATTCTCTCTTTGTTCTCCTATTTTTGCATAATAAAGTAAAAAGCCCCGTTGTGAAATGGGGCATTATTTTTTAGAAACCAATAGTATTTTTCAACTCTGTTGATTTCTTTATTTTAACCTCGTCTTTAAGCATTTTAATCAATTCATACTTATCCGTTATCTTTAAGAAATCTGCTTTCTTTTTAACCGTAACAAAATCACCTGCGGTTAATCCCTTTATATTTATATCGGCATTTTTAATCTTAAAGAAATGGTACATTGCACGATTAGCCTGCTCAATAGTGAGGAAGTTAAATTTAATCTTAAATGTAAACCGTCTTAGGAATCAATGAAAGAGATATATTCATTGATAAATGTAGCGGTAAGGATTTTGACCGTCCACAATATCAGGCACTAAAACTTCAATTAAGGGAAGGGGATGTTCTTGTTATCAAATCAATAGACCGTCTTGGAAGAAATTATAAACAGATTTGTAATGAATGGAGAGAGATTACCCGTGATATAAAAGCAAATATCAAAGTGATTGATATGCCTATACTTGATACCACAAGAACTGAGGGACTCATTGGGGAAGTTATATCTGATATAGTCTTGCAACTGCTCGGTTTTGTTGCTGAACAGGAAAGAGCCTTTATAAAACAAAGACAAGCAGAGGGGATTAAGTTAGCCAAAGAAAAAGGGAAAAGACTTGGAAAACCACCTATCGAATACCCTGTTAATTGGTCCGAAGTTTATACTATATGGAAATCAGGTTCAATTACTGCAAGAGAAGCAATGAGAAGAACAAACTTAAAACCTACTTCTTTTTACAAATTGGCAAAGAATTATAAAGTGGCATAATCTTAGTATTTGTACATTAAATTATAGAATTAAAATTTCCTATTGCATAGAGCGGAATATCATACAAATTATTATCGTTTAATTTATAATCTGCCAAAGATGTTCTGATTGAAATTTGTGGCTTATGTTCCTTAATAAAATTATTCAGACTCTTGGCTCTCAAATTTGTCGTAGATTTAACCTCAATAGGAATAATATTGCCTTCATGCTGTATAATATAATCTATTTCAGCCTGACTTCTTTCGTTTGTCCAATAATAAATCGGTAAATTCGGCATTGTCTTTAATTGTTGTAATACATACTGTTCTGAAAATGTTCCTTTAAATTCTTCAAAAACAGCATTCCCATCTATCAATGTTTTAGAATCAAGATTTGCCATTGCACCTAACAAACCCACGTCTAATATATAAATTTTGAAAATATCAAAATCCTCATAAGCAATTAGAGGTAAATTAGGTTTTTTAACTCTGTGGACCATATAAATTAGACCGCTATCTCTTAACCATGCCAACGCTAATTCAAAATCTTTTGCTCTTGCCCCTTTTTTTACGGCATTATATATAAATTTTTTGTTTTCTTTTGCAAGTTGACTCGGAATAGAATGCCATAACATTCTTATTTTTTCCACGGTATTTGGCTGTATATGTTTTGAAAAATCCTGTTCGTAAGTTTCAAGAATAGTGTTTTGCTTATCTCTGACAGAATTAAAATCGTGATTATTGACAAATTCATTTACAACGTCTGGCATACCACCTATGTATAAATATTGTTTTAACAAATACTCATAGTCATTTTTAAATGTTGAAACCGTATCAAATGCGTTATTTTTTATAGGTTCAATAAAACGTTCATTTCCTGTTGCCATTAAGAATTCCATAAAATCAAGCGGATAAAGTTTCAAAAATTCAACTTTACCGACAGGAAAACCTGTTCCCTCGTGGTGAGCAACACCTAAATAACTCCCTGCTGCAATAATGTCATACTCGGGAGCATTTTCATTAAAATATTTCAATGAAGTCAATGCTAACGGGCACTCTTGAACTTCGTCGAATATAATTAGAGTGTTTGCAGGTTCAATCTTGAATCCAACATTAAGACTTAATTCTGTAATTATTTTTTCTGTATTAAAACCTTTGCTGAAAACTTGTTTAACGGTTTCATTTGTATCAAAAGTAATATAGGCAACATTTTTATAATACTGTTTACCGAATTCTTTCATTAACCACGTTTTACCGACTTGTCTTGCACCTTGCAGAATTAGTGGTTTATGATTTTTCTTATTTTTCCATGTTAATAATTCTTCTATTGCTTTTCTATACATGTTCACCTCAACTAAATTTTAGCACATTATTACATTTTTTACAAGGAATATTTTGCCAAAACACACATTTTTTACAAGGAACTTTTTGGTGAAATATACATTTTTTACAATATAAGCATTAATATTTCAATAATTAATTATGCAATTATGATTCTTGACTATTTTATTATATTTGATAACTCAATAATATTATAAGGGCTTTTTAATTAGTCATTAGTCACTAATAAATCAAATTGGGTGAAGTCATAAAACCTTGTTTTGCAGGAATAAATTCATTAGTAAAGCCCATTCTTATAATATTTCTTCCAAACCTCTGTTCAAGTTTATCTATTGCAAGTCCGAAATTCTCTTTTTGTTTTATACACAATATCTTCAAACAGGTTTAATTATTTATACTGCACACGGATAAAATCTTCTAATACTATTCCGATACTTCTGTATATTATATTAGGGTTAAACATACAGTCTAATAATTGAAATGTTGATTTAGATATATCAAATTCAAAATTAGTTGGTGTTTCTAATTAATGATATTGGAAATTTTGGACAATGTGCGGTCTTCGTGCGGTTTGTATGAAGTTGCACATAACTAAAACACAGTTATAGTCGCAAATTTTATTCAACAATTAGTCCTTCTTTTGTCGTTAAAATTACCGAAATTTTTAGAAATATTAACTTTTCTAACGATTTTTTCGTGTAAAATAAGCACGATTTCACTACCTTTGTGGATTTTCTGATTTCTTCCTCTTATCATATATATGTACATTAGCGGAGGTTTATTAAATCAAGTTATAAGTAGAAATTAACCGTAGGTTACACCAAAAGAAAGGTTAGATAACCCCTTAGTAGAATTTGTGCCTGAAATAGCACAACAAATTAATCGGCAATATGCCGAAAAAAAACGTCATAGTGCAGAATTCAAAGAAAGGAATAGCAACAAAAATGATAAAGAAAGAAAACAAAAGAGGCAATTTAAAGATACACTATATTGATCCCGATCAAGGCGACTTTTTGATGTTGCCTAAAGAACCTCTGTTATCAAACAGAGATTACGGATTGATGTCATTACAGGCATTGGGTCTGTACTATCGGTTGAGTTCTCTTCCTCCAAATTGGGAATACAATGACCGAGGAATGGCTATTATAAGTGGTTGTGGGGTCGATAAGGTTAAAACAGCAAGGAAAGAACTTGAAAAATTTGGATATTTTGAAAGTAAAAAACAAGAGAGAAACGATAAAGGACACTTCAAGCCTACACAGTATGTATTTAAACAATCTATTGATAATACCTACCTGAAAGAATTCCCGTATGAAGAAGAACCGATTGCAGAAATTCCGTATGCCGAGAAAAACGCTCAATATAATACTATAAATAATAAAAAAAATAAACAAATAAAAGATATAAAAAAATATAATAATGCAGAAACAAGTTCCTGCAAGAATGATGAGGGTAGTTTAACTATTAATTATACTAAAGATGAACCATGTAACCAGGATACATGTATACATGATTCACATGATACCTCAACCATTAGGAATAACATGATTCATGATTCCCATGGCAAAAATCAAAATCCAGATGAACAAACTGTAGATGGGGCGAAAATTTCAGACGGCAACATAAAGCCGAAGAAAAAGGAAACCAGAAGAAATCGTTTGACGCGACAAATCCACGACCAAATAGATCAGGACTTTTCTAATGAGGAAATTCGGACAAACTTCAAAGATTTCATTTCAATGCTTGCCGAACAAGGTATTAGCACCACAATCGTGCAATACGAACGTTTCAAACAAGACTTAGAAAAGTACAAAAATAATACCGACCGTGTTAAGGCACTTGATATTGCCATTAGTTATGGCAAGCCAAAACTAAATTATGATTTGAATAAAAAAACTAATTATCAAAAAACACCTAATAATAATTTGGTTGCAGACATCGATTATTATATTGATGAACAAGGTTTCTTTCATAGAAAGAAAATCTCAGTATAATATTTTGGAAACAAAAAAATAAAGGAAACCTAAAATGATGAGAAAAAAGATAAAAAAATGGGTAATACCCCAAAGCAACAGTTAAATAAATAAAACAAATAGATAGTAATAACGTGGGTTGGAATTAAGAAACTTACCACGGTGAAGAAATAATAGAAAGGGTAAGAAATGGAAGAACTTATTTCCAACAACGACTTCTGCAATGATGCAGATACAAGAAACACCGTAACATTAAAAGAAGCAGCCGATATATTAGGTTTAAAATATCATACTGCAAGAAACCTAATGTTGAATAATTCAAAAATCGGATATATAGATTACGGTTGTAAAAGATTGTGGTTAAGGGATGAAGTAGTGAAATACAAAATAGAGCATTACAACCGCCCTAATGAATAAGTTGGGGGACCGTAGGTACTAATGCCATAGTTATATAACTATGCAATATTAGTACCTGCCAAGCAAAACTTCATTGATAGGGAAGTAGATTAGAACAAAAAATAAATACGGTTGAAATAACGATGGTACCGCGTTAATGTCTTCCGTATTGAAATATAAATAAAAAGGAGAAAAATTATGTCAGTAGGTAAATACTTCACAAATAAAGCAAAAACAAAAAGTAAATGGTGGTTTGTAACAAGAGTAAAAACAGGTGAATTTGACAGATTCGGAAATCCAATAACAAGGCAAATTCGTAAAAAAGGATTTGCTACAAGAGAAAAAGCAAAAGAAGCAGAAAGAAAATTCCTGAATGATTACGACAATAATAAGGTTGAAACAAATAAAGATTTAACTCTTGGTGATATATCTCAATTATTCTTTGACTACATTGAAAATGAAGGTCAATATGCCAAAAGTACAATCTATAACTATAGAGTCTACTATAATAAGTATATAAAAGAACCACTTGGGAATATTCCTATCTCAAAACTATCATTTGATATAGTGCAGAAGTTCTTCAGGAAACTATATAATGGCGTATCGGTACATGTGTATAATCATTGCCTTAAATTCGTAAAAAGAGCCTTCAATTATGCGATTGAAATAGATAAGATTGCGGTAAATCCTTTCACTAAAATTAAACCGTTAAGATGTGAAGATAAGGTCAGAAACCGTTTCTCTGTAGAAGAGATGAAGATTGTAATGGAAAAGTGTAAAAAAATAATGCCTGAATTCTACTGCATATTGGTGTTAGGGGCAATGACAGGTATGAGATTAGGTGAGTATTCGGCACTCCGCCCAAATGACATAAAACCAAAAGGAAATCACTATGCTGTTTATGTATGCAAGCAAATAACCAAAAACGAATATAAGAATGAACTTAAAACAAAAAAGTCAAGAAGAGTGGTAGATATATCTGATAATGTGTATGAAATAATTCAATGGCATATTAGAAAATATAACATTGCTAATGATAACTTTTTATTCAAAACCAGTACGGGTAGAATGTTATATCCAAAATGGGTACAAAGAAGATTTGAGAGATTACTTGAAATTTGTGGTTATCCTGAAAAATATATGAGAGTTCACGACTTGCGTGGTCAGTATGTTGATTTTATGCATTTATGCGGTGTACCTACGGTTTATATTGCTCAACAGGTGGGGCATAGTGACGAGAAAGTAACATATAGGACATATACTCAAATCCTGAATGAACTCCCTGAAGGTGCTAACAGAAAATTGGATAGTTTAATCTTCGGACCAAAAGAAGATAATGAAGAAAATAAATCTTAAATCTGTCCCCTCTGTCACGCCCACGATCGCATTTAAAAGATTTCCGTGTGAAATATATCCTCTTGATACTTAAGAATGTGACACGGTCCGTGTGGGTACCGTAAGAATTAATTATAAATATAATTAGATCTCAATTCTATGATTTTGTCATAAACCGATAATTCAATTAAGAGTTTTAGGTTTTTCTTTGTTAATACTTGTTTAAGTATGTAAGCATTTATTAATTTTCTATTACAATTTTTTTGTGACCAATTTTGTGACCACTACAGTAAAAATAGGGCAAAAAACAGAAAAATAAGAAAGTTAAAAGGCAATAGAATCAACTCTTTTCAATACATACACCCTAAAAAACCTTATGTGCTAACGATTTGCATTAAAAAAGAGGGCTGAAACCCTCTTTTTATTTATATGGTACCCCCAAGCGAATTCGAATCGCTGTCTACACCGTGAAAGGGTGTTGTCCTAGGCCTCTAGACGATGGGGGCTTACTGACATAAGTATATTGTACTTAGTCAAAATTTTATGTCAAGCAATCTTTTCCTCTTACCCTATCCCCAAAATTCACCAATATACCCTCATATCACCGATTTTTCTATGTAAAGCTTTGTTAATACGCAATTTGACAATATCAGAAAAAAGTGTATAATCATGTCTAACGAACAATGAAATTTAAATAATGATTGGGGAAAATCTATATGATTACGGGTATTATTACAACAGGTTTTATCTTCACGGCAATACTACTGTGCAACAGCATTTCAATTGACAACAACACTGCTCCGCTGCCTGTATATTGTCGGGATGACGATGAATTATGTTAAAATGACCTCCAAAGGTCAACCAACCTCAACATGACCCTAACATCAGTTTGGTATTCACTTACTATGGAGCAGGTCTCAGCGAAACAAACTTACTTGCCAAACGGATGTTCAAAACTAGACTAACAACACAAACTAAAGGATTACACAACCGTGTAATCCTTTTTGCGTTTATACCTATCTTATGAGTTTCAAAGCCAGCTCATCAAATATTGTATCAGGTTTCATTTTCAACGGAAGTTCTTTTTTCGATAACTCAACAGATCTTATATCATCAACCAAAAACCGTTGACCAGGGTTACTCTTCAAAACCCCCAACATATAATTCTGCATCTGTTCCAAAACAACCTCAGCCCCATTCTCGTCTGCCGCCGTCATAAGCCGTTCAGAAAAATCAAACGCCTCAGCACGCGGGATTTCCCAATAATTAGCAATAACCTTCTCTACCTTGTCATAACTGAAATCTGCCCGCTCTTTTGTCGGAACATAAAAACACTGCGAACGGGATACAATCGTAGATATCAAATCTTCTCTATCTCTAGCCAAAAATATAAAAGTGACATTTTCAAACGGTTCTTCCGTTGATTTAAGCAATGTATTAGCAGACTCTTCACCAAAATTAAACCTGTTCAAACCCTGTATCTTTGCACCATCCTCGTCAGAATCTTTGTCACAGAAGATAAAAACCTTGTGATAATCGTTTGATATAACCAACGATTTTACGATAGAACGGACAACCTCTACAGGAATACTCTGTTTTGCTTTCGATTTTGAATCCTGATGAAAACGCGTGATAGTCTGCACCCCTGGATGTTTACCCTCTCGTATCCATTTACAGTTTAAACACTGACAATTATCAGACCTGTCACCGGTACAATTCAATAACCTCGCAATCTCTAATGCCAATGTGTACTGAGAGTCCAAATCGTTGCCATATAACAATATACTGTGCGACAACCGTTTCTGTGATGAATCAGCACCCACCCCGATTGCGGTCTCAAAAAAGTTTGTCAAAAACGGATATTTATCTGATAACAGCATTCTCTAATTCCTCCTCCGGACTAAAAGTCTTACCCGTTTTTATCCTGTACTCAGCCTCAGTTATATTCTCTCTTAACTCGATTAAACTCTTAACTTTTATATTCCTCATAGCATCCAATGCCAGCTTGACACGGTACTCATGAACCCGTCCCAGTCGTTCGCCAATCTCTTTGTTACTCATCTTACCCGCGTTCAGCTTCATAAAAATCCACTGTTTTAACATTGTCTGCAACGGAACAATTATCTCGAGCGGATATTTCGTTATCAATAACCTTCTCAATTCCAAGAGCGCCTCGCCCTTTTTCCCAGTCATAAGATAATTAGTCAGATTGAATAAATCCTCAGTCGCAGAACAGATTTCTTCAACCATAGACTTTGTTATAGTCGTTTCAGGATGAGCATACACCCCGAGCTTGTCTAACTCAACATCATAAGCTCTTAAATTATTACCCTTACTGTCTATCAGCGCCTCAATACCGTCCTGAGTTATTTTTAACTTTTTACTCTTTGCCATGGATGAAATAATATTGCCCAACTCTGCGCGCTTAAACGCAGGAATCGAAGTAAACTGCTGAGATACATACTTAGACAAAACCTTAAAAATTTTTCTGCGGGAATCGGGACTTTTCTTTTTATCATCTTTCGCGTATTTTTCAACAAAAAATATATCCACAGTATCTGCGTTGTTTTCCATATTCCCGTCTAATGCCGACTCAATCTCTGCAATCTGTTTATCGTCTAACGATACCGACAAAAGGCTCTCGGACTTAACTGAAGTTCCGCACAAAGAATGAGTGTTAATAACAATCATCATTTTCCCGAACATCATCGGCTGAGTTTTCAAAACGGTTATTAAATCGCCAAACTCTAATTTGTCATATACGGCATAATTCATCTCAGAAAAGTTCTTATCAAGCTTCTGTCTGAACTTTTCTAACTCTTTATCTATCAGATAATCTTCATCACCGTAGAAAAAATACACGCCCATACTCTTAGTATAGTAAGAACAAATAGAAAAGTAAATTATTGCTCAGGGGTAAATATATAATTAACCCTCACCCGCGGATAGGTTATTTTTTCATTTACCCCCGATAAACAATTATTTATTTTTATAATAAAATATAACCATGGGCAGAAAGATAATACACACAAACAGAAAAGCTTTCCACGACTATACAATCCACGAAAAATATATAGCGGGAATCGTCTTAACAGGTACTGAAATCAAATCCGTCAGGAAAAATGCAGTGAACCTGAAGGATAGCTTTGCCCGTGTAGAAAAAGGCGAAGTCTGGCTGTACGGCTGTCATATATCACCCTACGAACAGGGAAACCGTTATAACCATAAACCCGACAGAGTCCGCAAACTGCTCCTGAACAGAAAAGAAATCCTTAAACTGGAAATAAAAATCAAAAAAGAAAGTTATACCATAGTTCCGTTAGAAATGTTCTTCCAAAACGGACTGGCTAAACTGGAAATAGCACTCGCTAAAGGTAAAAAACTCTACGATAAAAGAGAAAGTATCGCCAAAAAAGACCAGACAAGAGATATCCAACGACAAATGAAACGCGGATAGGGGGTAAATGTAGTTACCTCTTGAATTATTCGGGTAGGCATAGCGGTGCTTTCATTTAAATGTATTTACCCCCGACGTCCTCGCGTTAAACGGAACCGTGTCAAAACAAATCCAAAAGCGTGGTTTTGGATTATAAATTTTTTGACTCTCACTTTGTTCGTGGCTCTGTGCGTGCTGCTCTCTTGAATTATTCGGGTACGCATAGCGGTGCTTTCTTCGGAACTCTACGCACGCACATTAAACGCCACCGCAAAAAATTTAAAACCAAAAGTGTGATTTTGGTTTATAAATTTTTTGACTCTCACTTTGTTCGTGGCTCTGTGCGTGCTGCAAAAAAAAACCGCTCTTAAAAGAGTGGTTTGGAATTTTTTGTGTAATTCCTCGTGTGTAGAAGGTTAGTGTGTGTAGGTTGTGTGTATGAAAGGTTTTTATAAATCTTGTTTATTACTTACATATATATAAAGTATTTTAGTATATACTAATTGCATACCAATGATATATTTGTTACATAAATTAATAAACCAAAACACAAAAACCAACCGCAAGTCAATAAAGACAACGCAATCAGGCAGTTAACAATCGGGCAGAATGTACGTAATAAAACTATGTAATAGTAAATACTTTTCTGTAATATAAATATGTTCCGATAACCGTCAGAATTATGTTCGGCAGAAATGCAGCCAAGAACGGATGGATAGAACCCGCCTCACCAAACGATAACGACAACGCACGTATCAGATAATAAGCAAAAATAATCAATATACTGAATAAAAATCCTCTGTTATACCGCACTCGCGGTGGAGTAATTGCCAGCGGAACCCCAATAAGCACAAGTACAATCGTAGTCAGCGGCAGAGCAAGTTTATCGAATAATGATATAATCAAATCTGTCCTGTAATCAAGTGTCTTGTTATGTGCAATAAAGACACACAATTGGAGGAAGTTATGCTCGTTTGCAACATTTCGCTTTAATTCCTTTTTAAGATTTACCCCAAACTGTGCTACCGTCTTTCCAAAATAAGTAGCATTCAGTATCTTTCCGCTGTCAGCAATCGTATATACAATACCGTTATTGAAGATCCAGCCCTTAGGCGATGAACCGCCGGACTGCGCCTGCAATATGTGTATCGCATCAGGTTTCGACATATCCAGTACAGTAACATTGTTAAACTGCTTATCCTCACAGGATTCAACATAAAACAGCCGCTTTAATGACCTGTCCTCGTTTACCTCCTGGAAGGTAAAGTCATGCTTACCCTCAGGAATATTCTTCTGACAAAATGCCCACAACGCCAAATCCTTAGACTGCTTTGTCATAACAGGCACAATCGTTTCATTAATAAAGAAACTCGCAAAACACATTACTGTCGCAAAGATAAAAACAGGTTTTGCTATTCTGTTGAAACCTATTCCGCATGCCCGCATTACTGTCAGCTCAGATGCCAGACTCAGTTTATTCAAAGTCATTACAGTCGAAAGCAATACCCCCATAGGTATCGTCATTACAAATATTGACGGCAAGCTCAATATGACAAGTATCAACGCAACCTTAAACGGAATACCGTATTTTGCTATCTGTTTGATTAATGTCATAAAAGTATCCGATGCAAAGATAATGGAAGTAAAAACCAATACCCCCATAATAAACATTTCAATTACCTGCTTAAGTATATACTTATCAAGCAATTTCATATTTTCAACTTTGAAATTTTTAATCTCTTCTAGCATATAAATATTGTAACCTAAAAAAAGATAAATAACCCCTTTTTCTAATTTTTTATAATCATATTTTCTAATGTAATTATCCGCAAACAAACTAAGATGAAGTATATATAATCCTCATCGCTCATTCCTCTCTGCTCTGGAGAGGTTTTTTTACGGAATTACATGTCGTCAGAGTCAAACGGTTTGCGTGTCAAAGGAAGTCTGCTTTGCATGGTTTCAAATGCACTGTAAACAGGTGTTTCCTGAGGTTGTTGTGCTCTATAACCGTTAACAGGTGTAACAACTGCAACAGGTCTGTATTCAGGCTCGATAGGAGCTCTTTGCTGTTCAACCACAGGCTGAACAGGTTTTACAACAACTGTTCTCTGTTCTGTATATGTTCTCTGTTCAACCTTTACAGGTGTGAATGTTGATTCCTTTACAACTTCTTTTACCGACTGTTGAGCAACAACAGGTTTTTGTTCTGCTACAACAGGTTTAACTGTCTGTACAGGTTTCTGCTCTGCTACAACAGGAGCAACTGCCTTTGGTTCAACCTTCACAGGAGTAAATGTCTGTACAGGTTTTTGTTCAGCCACAACAGGCTTAACTGTTTGTACAGGCTTAACTTGTTCAACAGGTTTTACTACAGCCGCAGGTTTCTGTTCCGCTACAACTGGTTTAACCGTTTGTACAGGCTTAACTTGTTCAACAGGTTTTACTACAGCCACAGGTTTCTGTTCTGCTACAACAGGTTTGACCGTTTGGACAGGCTTAACTTGTTCAACAGGTTTTACCACAACTGCAGGTTTTTGTTCTGCTACAACTGGTTTTACAACAGCCTTTGGTTGAGCCTGTTGGATAACGACAGGTTCAAACGGCTGAACTGTTCTCAACGGTCTTGAAACTGTTTCTTGTTTTACCACCGCAGGTTGTTGCGCTATAACAGGTTTAACCTGTTCAACCGCAGGCTTTTGCTCTGCAACGACAGGTGCAACTGCCTTTGGCTCAACCTTCACAGGGGTAAAGGTTTGAGCAGGTTTATCCTGAACTATTTTCTTAATAGGAATTTCCGGTATTCTTTGTTCAACAACAGGTTTCACAGGTTGAGCTACCGCAACAGGAGCGACAACTTCTGTCTTTGGTTGTACCACCTGCTTCTTTGGTTCTGTATATGCAGGCTTGCTTTCAGCTACTTTTACAGTTTTTTCTTCCTTTACCTTAACAGGTTTTGGTTGTTCAACCTTAGCAACCTTTACAGGCTTTTCTTCTTTTACCTTAACAGGTTTCGGTTGTTCTGCTTTTGCAACCTTAACAGGTTTTTCTTCCTTCACCTTAACAGGTTTCGGCTGTTCTGCCTTTGCTACCTTCACAGGTTTTTCTTCCTTCACCTTAACAGGTTTCGGTTGTCCTGCCTTTGCTACCTTCACAGGCTTTTCTTCCTTTACCTTCACAGGTTTTGGCTGTTCTGCCTTTGCTACCTTCACAGGTTTTTCTGCAGCCTTAGGAGCAGGCTGAGTTTTCGCAACCTTTAAAGGTTCCGGTACCTTAATTGTATTACCTGCTAACACATTATTTGTAATTTGTTTATCTGTCGGAACTGATTCAAATTTCTTAGGTTGTTCTTTTCCAAGTGCCGATGCTAATGCTGCTCTTGTAAAGATTGTGTTATTAACAACAGGAGTTACAACAGCAGACTCTTTTGCTTTAACAGGTTTGCTTTCAGCAACTTTTACAGTTTTTTCAGTTTTCACCTTTTCAGCCTTTGGCTGTTCAACCTTTGCAACCTTTACAGGTTTTTCTTCTTTCACCTTAACAGGTTTTGGCTCTTCAACTTTAGCTACCTTTACTGGCTTTTCTGTTTTCACCTTTTCAGCCTTTGGTTGTTCAACCTTAGCTACTTTAACAGGTTTTTCTTCCTTCACCCTAACAGGTTTTGGTTCTTCTGCCTTTGCAACCTTTACAGGTTTTTCCTGAGCAACAGTTTTTTGCTGCTTAGTCTTTGCATTTGCAAGAATTTCAGAATTTCTGTCTATATCAAATTCATCATTTTCTTTTGACTTAACAACAAAATTCTTAGTTATATCTGTTTCAATTTTTTGTGGTCGTTCATTTTTTACAACTTCAGTTGTTTTATTTTCAGCAACTTTCACAGGAGCAGCAGGTTCAACCTTTACTTCCTCTGCTTTAGCAGCAGTTACAGGTTTTGATTCTTCTGCCTTAGCAATAGTTATCGACTTTTCTTCTTTTACCTTTTCAGCCTTTGGTTGTTCAGCTTTGGCTACTTTAACAGGTTTTTCTGCTTTCACTTTTTCAGCCTTTGGTTTTTCAACCTTAGCAACCTTCACAGGTTTTTCTTCCTTAACCTTTACTGGTTTCGGTTCTTCTGCTTTGGCCACTTTAACAGTTTTTTCTGCTTTCACTTTTTCAGCCTTTGGTTGTTCAGCCTTAGCAACCTTTACAGGTTTTTCCTCTTTCACCTTAACAGGTTTTGGTTCTTCTGCCTTAGCAATAGTTACAGGCTTTTCTTCTTTTACTTTTTCAACCTTTGGTTGTTCAACTTTAGCAACCTTCACAGGTTTTTCTTCCTTAACCTTTACTGGTTTCGGTTCTTCTGCTTTGGCTACTTTAACAGGTTTTTCAGTTTTCACCTTTTCAGCCTTTGTTTGTTCAGCTTTAGCTACCTTTACAGGCTTTTCTTCCTTCACCTTTACTGGTTTTGGTTCTTCTGCTTTAGCTACCTTAACAGGTTTTTCAGCTTTCACCTTTTCAGCCTTTGGCTTTTCAACTTTAGCAACCTTTACTGATTTTTCTTCCTTAACCTTTTCAGGTTTAGCCAATTTTAAATTTTCACGCGCTACGCGTTCATTTTGTTTTTTATCAATTTTTGCCTGAGCTTTGTCAGACTTTTCCGTTCCGAAATAGTTAGAATTAATCTTTCCGTAATCTTCCGGTGACTTCGGAGCGACAAAATTTGTCTGCTGATAAGGAGTCTGTGCCTGAGCAACAGTTTTATTATCCTGCGGAACAGATTTAGCAGAATTACCCATAGCAACAGTTTCTGTCTTTTCTTTTTTAAATAACCCGAGGAAACCGCCTTGTTTCTGAGTTTTAGCAGATGCAATCTTTTCCTGTTTTTCCTTTTGTTCTCTTGCCAGCTTTTCCTGTTTTTGCTTTTGCGCTTTAGCAAGCTTTTCAGCTTTTTCTTTATCTTTTTGAGCCTTAGCAAGTTTTTCCTTTTGTTCTCTTGCCAGCTTTTCCTGTTCCTGCTTTTGCTTCAACTCTTTAGCAAGTCTTTCTTCCTTTTGTTGTTTTACAAATTCTTTGATATCTGTTACATGGTCGACATCAATATTTTCAATTTCATCACCAATAAGCTCCTCTTGCATTTTGTACTTTTTAAGATGAGGAGTCATGACCTTTTCGACACACTTTGACGAACTGTTAATTTTATAACCCTGTATAACATCCGCCTTAGGTTTCATTTGTTTTTTTGCGTTGGCATCCAAGTCCAGCTCAAGATTAAAGTCATTATCAATAATCTTTGCAATAGACATGCCTGCATCGATATCAATTACACTTTCACCGATATCAGGGGGAGTAAATATATTATCGACAGGGACTGTGCTTAATGCCATCAATCTGTCATAATCACAGGAGATATAATTGAATTTTATATCTGAGTCCGGGGTATAAGTAATATACGCATCAGAGCAGCTTTGAACTGCCAATAGTGATGCAATTACCATAGATGTACATAAAAATTTTTTCATTGAAACGTTTCCTATTTATACACAATTATATTAGATATAACCATCTTTCGACAACGAAAGATTGAAAAAATCATTCATATAACCTAGTAAAAATAAATCTCCCTCATTAATATTTTACCAAAAAAAACCCAATTTGGTTCAAATTGGGTTAAAAGGGGAAACAAACTTTTACAAAACTCTGTTTGTAAAAGTTTGCAAGGTTAAAATCTAAAATCTACAATTTCTACATTGTAATCTTTGAATACAGAAGGTTTCTTAACCGTGTTGTACTTAGTTTGGTTAATATACACAGAACGGTTAACTTTTTTGGTTACCTTTTGAATTGAATCGGTTTTGTTCACCCTGACAGGCGGAACTTCCTTAACCTGTTGAACGACAGGTGCAACAGGGCTTGTCACTTTTTCCTGAACCTGTTTAACAGGCTGGACAGTCTGTTGTTGTACGCTTTGAACAGGTTTTTTAACATCAGGGATGCGCTCTACCGTTGGTTTCTGAACGGCAGAATCAAGCTCCTGCTCAACGATTTGCTTATTCACCTGATAAGGATTAGGCAGCTGACCGTTGACAGGCTGTCCGTCCTGACCGACAAAAACAGGATCAAGGTACTGTTTCACAGGTTTTGTATCAGTAGTCTGTTTATAAATCAGTTTTACATCCTGAGATTTATCCAGAGTCGGTTTGTTAACAGCTTTTGGCGTTGCCTTCGCAGGTGCCTGAGTAGTTGAAGCCGGTTTTTGAGGAGTTACTTTCTTCTGAACAGGTTTCTGTTGAACCGGTTTTTGAACGACAGGTTTTTCTGTCACAGGAGTTTGTTTTACTGTCTGCTTGGTTTCTTTAACCGTATTCTGCTGAACAACAGGCTTATTATTCTCTTTTTTCACCTTTTGCTGTTTAGTTTCAGTCTTAACTGTCTTAACCACAACAGGTACGGTTTTTACAATATCGGTTTCCTGTTCAACCTCAATAATACCCGAACCTTCTTCCGGCTGCTGGTGAATAACCTTCATAGAATCAATTCTGTCCTGATCCTTGAAGTCCATCAATGATTCGTCTTTTTTGCGTTTCATACCGTTAATATTAGGCATAATAACACCGTCAGGATGAACATCCGTAACAACCTTTGCAGATACATCCGTATTATATCTGTAGAACAGTTTGTCTTTTGCTTTTCTGAGAATATTTCTAAAGCTGAATTTAGGTCTTTCCGCTTTTGCTTTCTTTTGTTTAACTTTTTCTTTTGCCATTCTCTTAGGTTTTTCTTTACCTATTGACTCAATGACAATATCAGGATCTTTTTTAGACTTAAATAATGTTTTCTTAGGTTTTGGATCATCGTGTAATACGGCAGTTCTTTCTGTCAGCTTACCCATCATACATCTGAAACCGAACAACAGCGCAGCACCGCGTCTGCCGCCGCTTCTTACAGTTGCCTGAGCAAAACCTGAATACTTATCAGACCAGCGCTTTTGGATACCCAAACCATATTCAACATAAGGATTTAATGATATTGAAGGTAGTTTAACGCTATCAGCATAGAACCCTGTCTTATCACAGAAGGTACAGATAACGCTCACGACACCATAAGGCTGCCAGCCGTTCGCTAAATTACCGACAATTTTTATCCCCGGAACAAAATGCATTGAATGGAGCGGATCAATATCAACCCTTGCACCGTTTGAAGCCTTATAATCATCCATCCATACAAAGGTATAACCCATTGTCATTTGAGGCTGAATTATAACTTTTCCGTTAGCTATCTCAAAATTATAACCAAATCTGTCGGAAAAACCTGCCATTATAAGGTTTAACAAATCAGAGCCGTAAGGAGTATCACTGTTGTTTATTTCCCAACCGACACCCGCTGTGAGTGTGTTATAGAAATTTCCTTTATATATATTAATAGTTGCCCCCAATGTTGCACCCTGTTGGGTAGCACTAATATCTTTAAAGTGGTAACTTGTACCGTTATAGCCCATATATCCGCCATATACCATACGGAAACCATGCCCGATATCAATCAGGTCACTGTCACCGCCTGCGAGCATACCATAATTAATAGCTGTTACTTTTGGCCCATGGTGGAACGGAATACTTTCAAATGAAGTATACGGTCTTACCCAAATACTTCTGACTTCCTCAGGCACATTAATATATGTAGGATTATAATATGGATCATAAATATTCTGCGATTGATTTTCAGCAGTCGCAATTTTTTTGTACATATTATCTCTTACTCGTTTTGGAAGCATCATATATGTGAAAGAATGGTACATTGCGTACTCATAATTTGTTAACATATTCATATGTGCTATGTGCTGAGCGACATTACCCGTATATAAAGAAGGGTTGTAATCGTCGAAGTCGCCGCCGCCTCCGCCGCCGCCTCGGCCAAAGATAAAGTAACCGTCAGATTTATCGTATCTTACTACATATTTATAAACCCTTGAATATACAGTCTTAACTGATGTAGTTACATTTTTCTTCAACGGGTCATCAGCAAAGAATACTCTCGTTACCTTGCGTTTCGTATCCCTGATGAGGTTCATTTTGCTGACATTTATTGTACCGTTTATGTTTTCATAATTATTTGCATTTACTCTGTCCATGACTTTATTTTCAAGATCAACATCAACTCTGACATTTGTCTTGCCACTCGTTGTCATGGTATTGAAATTAGCATTACCGATTTCATTATTAATCATATTAAGTGTACCGCCCTGTGCATTGAAATTATCACCGGTCATCAAATCATCATGTGCCATATTGAGGGTTGTTTCACTTAATGTAACTGTTGCATCCGTTATTGTATTGTTTAAATTTACTTCTCCGTTTTGGGTACCCGTAATGTTTACCCCATAACCAAATTCTGCACCTGAAATTTTATCGTTAAGGTTAATCTCGCCGTTATCTTCCGCACTCAAAGTAACGGTTGCACCTGCATTCCCTACATAAATACCGTTATTCTCACCGTTTGCGGTGTTACCTTCAAAAGTAACTGAACCATCTCTTGCAGTGATTGAAATATCTTTGTTTGCATAAATAGCACCACCGTTACCTGCTGCAGTGTTATCTTTAAAATCTACATTCACAAGCTCGACGGTTGAATCATCGGTAACATACATTGCACCACCGTCACCGCCTGAAGAGTTTCCTGTAAATACGGAATCGTTCATTGTGACAGTACCGCTTTTTGCATAAATTGCACCACCGTTACCTGCAGATGTGTTGTTTTGAATTATTGCATTATCCGTTGCAAATGATGCAGAGTTATTTTCAAGATACGCTACAGAACCTTCACCGTTAGTTGAAGCATTCTGAACAACTATATCTCTCAGATAAACACTCGTAATCGGGTTTTTGAGTTTGAACATTGAATGTCCGTTCGCGTTGATAACCCCGTAATCCGAACCTGATATATTATAAATAGACAATATAGATTCCTGCGGAGTTTCAGGTAAATCCTGATTAAGAGTATACGCCGTATTTGTTCTGAAGATAAAGTTTTTAATCATGTGCATAGGTTCTCTGTCTTTAATCATTTCGTAGAGAACATCTTTCATCCCGGTAATGGAAATACTGTCGTTATCGACAGTTGTTGTTGCCAGTTCTACGGCGTCGGCTAAAATTGAATTGTTGTACATAGTCGGCATAACTTCAGAAGAAACATTTTCTAAGAGTTTATCAATATTAAGGGTAATATTTCCTGCATTTTTAAGCACCTGAACTTTTGCGGTATCACCTGTCGGCGCACCGATTATGTTCATATCCGAAATATTCATTGTGCCTGTTCCGTTTTCGGAACTCAGGGTATCAGCTTTTTCGTTTGTAAAATCAGCATCAATGATAAAATTAACCTCGTCCCCGATAGTTAAATTATCAAGAGTATGATCAGTTGTCTGACCGTCAGAAAAACTGATGTTCACATTTGATGCGGAAATATCCGCATGCTCAATTGAGCCGGACATATCAACCTGTCCTGTGCCGTCACCTGTCAAAACGACATTGTACCCGTTTATACCGTCAATATCGTTTTGAAGATTAATATTCCCGCCATTTTTGGCACTCATAGTTAAAGTCGCAGAAGAACTTGCCATATATACAGCATTGTCCTTTTTCCCGTTTACGGAATCTTCGGTGTAGTTACCTGAAATCTCGACATTCTCACCGTCCGCAACATAATCAACATCGCCACGGGAATATATTGCACCACCTCGTGCAATTGTTGATGCCCCCGTACTCTTTGCAGAGTTACCCGTAAGGTTCGTATTTATGAGGGTTAGTTTCCCTCTTGAATATATAGCACCGCCGTATACATCATTTTGTGATAGAGATGAGTTGCTTTCTAAATTGATATTATTAAGGGTAATTGATGCATCGGTTGCTGTGTTATATATGACCGAACCAACGGTCGAAAGCGCATCTTTTATTGTCAGATTGGAAATATTAAGAGTTGTCTGGAGCTGACTCACAGAAAAACCTGAAAATTGGTTAAAAAGAATACTGTTGCTTGACTTATCAAGCCCTTTTACAGAGAATACGCCTGCATAAGTCGTTCCAAGGTTTGAATCTATATTTACATTTTCATCAGGAGCAAAGTTATATTCACGAGTGCCTACGGTTTGGTTAAGTTCTTTGATAGTCGGTTGGACAGGTTGGACTTCTTCTGCATAGGAAAAAGAGCTGCAAGCACAGACTATTAAACCTGATAAAAGCAGCATACGAAAAATTATGCTAAATTTCCCCAAATTAATCTTATTCAATTTTAACCTTGTAGCAACTCTTAAATTTCCCCGAAATTCAGTAAATACTAAATTCCAATGATATTGTTTCATATTTTGTTCAACATGTCATAATCTAAACGGATGATTTTTAGAGATTTTATTTCCAAATAATAATACCTCCGAACATATTTTCTTCTGACTCATCTGCCAATAGTCATTTAATTATTTCTGAAAGAATATCAAATATTATTAAGTTTAATGTTAAATTTCCGAAAAATTTTTGACATGCCTTTTTGTTTAGGGTTATATTATAAAATAGCGTAGTTTTGGGAAGTTATATGTATATCAAACAAATAGAAATCGACAACTTTAAGTCGTTTGCTACAAAGGTGGATATTCCTTTACTAAAAGGATTCACAACTATCGTAGGTCCTAACGGATCAGGAAAGAGCAACATCATTGATGCAGTGTTGTTCGCTTTAGGTTTGCAGCAGGCGAGAAGTTTACGTGCCGAAAAAATTGAAGATTTGGTATCCATTTACACAAAAAGAAACGAAGCCTATGTAAAGGTTATCTTTGGTGATTGTGAAAACGGCTCAGAACTAAGTATTGCGAGAAAAATAAAAAAATCCCCGACTACCAAAACTTACAATAGTGTGTATTATCTGAACGATAAGGTTACAACCCACACTGATGTTATGATTGAACTTGAAAAATATAACGTTACCCCGAACAGCTATAATGTTGTTATGCAAGGTGATATCACAAGTATCATCAGCGTTACTGATAATGAACGCCGTAAGATTATTGACGAAATAGCCGGTGTAAGCGACTGGACAAGACAGATAAATCAGGCAAAAGATAAACTTGATGCGGTTGAAGTCAGTGTTAAAAACTCTAACATTATGCTTGGAGAGGTTGAAACCAGACTTGACCAGTTAAAAGAGGAAAAAGAAGTTGCCCTGAAATATCAAAAACTTAAGGACGAAAAAACCGGACTCGAAAGCCAGGTTAATACCGTTCGTTTCTTTGATATAAAAACAAAACTGGAACAAGCCCACACAAACATTCTTAACTTCCAAAAGAAAGAAAAACAGGAAAAAGTAAAAGCAAAAGATTTGGATGAAAGAATAAAACTCGTAAAAGAACAGTATGAAGAAGCTGCAAAAACCGTAAGAGAAAAAGGCGAACAAAACCTTATTGATATGCAGAAAACAGTTGAAGAATGTAAGGGCGAAATAGCAAGAAAAGAAAATGCTATTAACTATGAAGAAAAAACTGTTCAGGACAAAAAGAAAACAATAGAAAATGCAAATAACGGTATCGAACAAAATACTTCAAAAATTGAAATTGCTAAACAAAATATCCATTCAAGAGAACTTGATATAAAAGTAATTGAAGATGAACTCTCAAAACAACGCGCCGAAAAAGAACGTATAACGCAAGATTTAATGGGTATCAACGATGATGTTAACCAACAGGTCAAAAAAAGAGAGGATTTGAGAAAAGAATTTGATGCTTTAAAAGAAAAAGAAAATTCTTTATTTAAAAAACAAATACCTCTTGAAACAGAGCTCAAAACTATTAATGAAAAAGTGGCTGCTGCTCAAAAGAGTATGGAAAACTACGATAAGTTAAAGCTTGCCTTTGACGATAAAAAAGACTCTTTAGAGCTGCAAATTGAACAACTGACAAAAGAACAGAATGATGCAAAAATCATTCAACAAAATGCAATTCATGACCTTGAAAACCTTGAAAACGAAATTGCTGATTTAGAACATGATGTTCAGGCAGCAAGACGCCAAGTGTTCAGACTGGAAGCAGACCAGAATGCAAGAGAACAATCGAGCGGAAACAGAGCAATCCAAACAATAGAAAATGCACACTTAGACGGGGTACACGCACCGCTTTATCAATTAGGTAATGTTGATAAAGAATATGCAACCGCGCTTGAAGTTGCAGTTGGGGCAAGAATGGCTCATATTGTTGTAGATACCCCTGATGATGCAACAACCGTGTTTGAAATTGTTCGTTCATCAGGCGCAGGTCGTGTAACCTGTATCCCGATGAGTAAAATAAGAAAAGCACCGACAAGCTTAAACCTGCCAAAAGATAACGGAGTCATCGACTACGCAATAAACTTAATCGATTTTGATGACATTTACCTTGATGCCTTCTTCTATGCGGTAGGTGATACTATTATCGTTGAAGACGACCGTGTTGCTAAAAAATTACAAGGTAAATACAGAATGGTTACCCTTGAAGGCACACTTTACGAAAAAACAGGTGCTATGACAGGCGGAAGCAAAATCCAAAACACGCTAAAATTCTCTGTAAATGACGAAGACGGAGAACTTGAAAAGTTCAAAAAGCGCCTCGCTGAAATGGAAGAAAAATATAAATCTGCCCTCAAAAAGAAAAAAGATTTGGAAGAGAAACGCCAAAAAGCAAGAGAAGATTATTCTAATGCCCTGAACGAATCGACTAAGGCAAATATTGAGCTGAAATCTTTGGTTAATACATTTGAAACTTCAAAAACAACTTATACCCAAAACCAGGAATACATTAAACTGTCTCAGCCGGAAATTGAAAGAATCACAAAAGAACTCGATAAGCTGGAAGAACAAAATGTTAATCTGAGCGAAGAAATTCTGAAACTTCAGGAAAAAATGAAAGAGATTGAAGATCTTTTAGACAATAGCGACCTGCAGAAACTAAAAGAATTAACTCAGGGAATAGATGAAGAAATCTCAAGATTAAATTCTAAAAAACTTGGTTATGAAAATGAAATCCAATCTCACAATATGGAAATAACTTTCTATAACAACGCAATAGAAAATAATAAAGAAGCTATCCAAAAATCAGAAGCGGATATCAAAGAATCTGAAAAGAATATTAAACTTTTCCAATCAGATATTACGACTCAAAAAGAAAAACTTGAAGAATACGAAGCTCAGGTAAAAGAAATTCAGGAAAAACTCGGCGATTTACTTAAAAAACGTGATGAGATAAATGAACAGCTGGTTAATTTACAAACCGAACAGGGAGTAAAAGCAAAAGAGCTGGAAGATATAGCGGAACAAATCGAATCATTTAAAGCACGCCGCAGAGAGATTGAACCTCAACTTGAGGTAGCAAGACAAGATTTAATTGATGCGGGAGTTGAAATAGAAAAACTTGAACCTGTTAAGATGTCCATAGATGAACTTAACGCAAAAATTCAAAGACTCGCTAAGAGAATGGACGATTTGGGTGCCGTTAATATGAACGCTATTGCTCAGTTTGAAGAAGTTTCAAAAAGAGAAAAAGAATTAAAAGAAAAAATAGATACTTTGACAAAAGAACGACAGGAAATCCTGAACAGAATGAACGGATATGAACAGTTGAAGAAGGAAGCATTTATGACAACTTATGATAACATCAATGCGAACTTCAAAGAAATATATCACAAATTATCCGGAGGGGAAGGTTCGTTAATACTTGAAAACGAACAAGATCCGTTTGCAGGAGGACTTGATATTGAGGCTAAACCGGGAGATAAGCCAAAAGTAAAACTCAAAGGTCTGTCGGGAGGAGAGAAATCAGTAGCTGCGAGTGCATTGGTATTCGCTATTCAGCAATACACCCCTGCACCGTTCTACGCTTTAGACGAGATTGATGCTGCACTGGACCCAATGAACATTGATAAATTGGCAGATATGGTACAAACACAGTCAAAACAAATACAGTTTGTAGTAGTAAGCCACAGAAAACCAATGATTGATGTGTCTGACAGATCAATCGGGGTAACCCAAAAAGAAAAGGGTAAATCTCTTGTATCAGGGGTTACCAACCACAAACAGGAGGTTCCTGTATAAAAAAGTTAACTTGGGAAGATAGGAAAGATAGTAAAAGAGGAAAAATGTCATTAAATTATTTAGATTTTGAAGGGATTACAAAAAACGAAAGAGGGGAATTTGACGGGATAGACGTACTTGTAGCAATGGTACGTCAGGGAAAGATTGACCCTTGGGCGATAGACATTGTAGAAGTTGCAGATATGTTCTCGGCTCACATATTCCAGTCTAAGGCACAAAACCTTAGATACACAAGCCGTGTAATATTGTATGCAGCAATATTGCTAAAGATGAAGTCTGACATTTTGGACGGACTTGACCCTATGCAATTCCTGCCACCTGAAGAACAGGCTGCCGATTTTGATGACGGGTTTATGCCTGATGACGAAATGTATGAAAACTATGTTCCGACAAACAATGTTGCCTCTTTTGAAGAAGTTCTTCAGAGAAGAACCAGTGTAAGACTGAACAGAAACAGAGTTGTAACCCTGAGAGATTTGGTCAGACAGTTAGAATTTTATGCAAAACTTGATAAAAAAGTTGAGATAGAAAACGCTAAAAAACGAGCAAAAAATGCAAGAAGAAGAAACGATTTAGCGCATCTGACAGCAGCTGATATGGTTAATCTTGCGCACGAAGAAGATTACAAAATCGGCGCCGCTATATTAAAAAATAACCTTACGGAAATTCTGAACCGTGAGGATAAGATAGAATTAAACGAACTCACCCTTTTGGGGTTGGACAGAACTACGGCATACATATCACTTTTATTCCTTGTTGTTGAAGGTGATTACACTATTCAACAGGACAATTTCTATGGGGATTTGTATGTTGTCAAAAACCAACACAAGGATGAGGACGAAGATACAACGGAAGAAATTACAAACGAACTTATCGTAAAAGATGCCGTTCAGGATGAAGTTAGCTCAGTTATTGATAATGTAGTTAATCTTCACGATAATGTAGATGTTGAGGAGTATAACAAATAGTGCCTAGTTTAAAATCAAGAGTTGAAGCTGTATTATTTACGACTGCAAGGGTATTGCAGATAGCTGACATTGCAGAAATTCTGGAAACAGAAGATTTGGAAGCAGTTGAAGAAGCAATGCTTGATTTGATTATGGATTATGCAACCCGTGACGGAGCATTAGAAATTGATGATGAAAACGGATACATATTACAGGTAAAAGAAGAACACATGGATATTGTTGAAAAACTTTGTCCTGTTGAATTGTCAAAACCTGTTCTTAAAACCCTGACCGTTATTGCGTTAAAGGGCCCTATCCGTCAGTCAGTTTTAAAAGAATACCGCTCAAATGCGTATGAACATATTGCAGAACTCGTTGAAAAAGGGCTCGTTTCAAAAACGAGAGATAAAAACGGCCGTTCCTTCAATGTTGCAACTACCCCGAAATTTGCAGAATATTTCAAACTTAAAGGCGATTTAAGATCCCTTATGAATCAGGATATAGAAACACTTTTAAGAAACTCTACTACAGAAGATTAGGGTTTAAAAATTCTTCTATAAGTTCTTCAAGGGTAGATAATTTAAAATAATCCGATAACTTTCTCGGGTTTTGTTCTTTAATTGTTTTTAAATCAAGCTCTGAAACCTCAGGAGAAGTTCCGATTAAAGTGTTTGATTTTCTTGCGATAGTATCAACCATATGGTTATAGTTTTTAACCCCTTCGTGTCTGAGGGTACGCATAGAAACATAAGCCCCGTCATCATTCGGATTTTTATGAGGATCTCTGAACAATCTTGGTATCAGAGGGTTACTTGTTCTGTAGTTCACATTATGCAAAAGTGCAATATTAGATGCAAATTCCGTATTATTATCAGGTGCCATATAAGGAAGCACAAGACAAGTTGCCTCCCCATTTCCGTAATCAGGCCCGCCTAACGCACCATGCAACCTTTCACTGGATAAGCTTCTGCGTCGGGTAGGGATATAATTTATAATATCCGCAATAATCAGTTCGTTGTTATTCTTATATGAGAAGGTGTTTTTAGCAGCGGTTGTTCCGCAGACACAGGCATACAACTTCGGCTGTTTTTTACTGAAAACCCGTTTTGTCGCAGAAATTTCACTGTTAAGACTTTCCCCGGTAATTGTACAATCATCAACAAATACAACAAGTTTCCCGTCTAATTTTACACGCTTGTTTACAATCTCACGAACATTGGCAAACCTGTCCTCCGGCAGATTATTAACCCTTTTGTACATATATGAAATCAACGCATTACTCTTAACGGCGTGCGGTTCAAAATAGATAATATCTTTTTCTTCAAATCCGTGTTCTTTTGCATATTCATTGATTGAAGTATGCAATTCTTTCAGTTTCAAAGACATCGTCTCAGGAGTATACACCTTAAAATAGTTAGCCAGATAATTTACGGAATCGTCTTTTATCTGAACAAGTTTAACCGGATTTTTTGCCCTTACCTGAGCATTTGCATCAATAACATTATATAGTTCAGCTTCTGTCATTTTTTCAGGAGTCATCTGATTATATACACATCGTTCCGTCGGCATACCCTCTTTTGAGATAACATTAGGGGAAATACCGAGAGCCCTTATTCTTTCCATCAAAGGAGCGTCAATTGCTTCATCAACAGGAAGCCCCATTTCATCAGAATAACTTAAAAGTTTTCTCGTTTCGGTTTCTAAATCTTTTGTTCTGTCAACAAAATTTATTCCGCTGTCCCAGCTTGATATTGTAAAAAATTTCAGCTCAGGGTTATTGATAAAATGCTTAAATTTTTCAGCATCTTTTTCCTTTAAACGCTCTAACTGTCCGACTTTTTGCTCATCAAGAAAATAAGCAGTCCTCATTTTCCCAATCTTTCTTAGCGGGCCAAACCCTTTGTGTTCCAAAAGATATGTCAGGGAACGATGTAAACCCGTACCATCGTGTACAACATCGTGCAACTCTTTTCCGCTTGCATACTTGTACCCCGTTTTTGGCGCTTCAAGAGTCAAAGCACCGTTTCCGATATAGGAAATGTCGTTTTTACGCATAACTTCGGATATATGCTTGACACTCCTTATGTTGGCAAACTGGGTAAGTTGCTGCATAGCGAACAGTATTTCTGACTTCGTATGACCTGTATCCCTTTCAATATCAGATGCAATCTGCCTGATATTTTCAAAAGATACCTCACCTAAAGATTCACGATACTGTTTATGGAACTCCTTCACCCTGTTACAGGTCGTTTTTAAAAACGGTGAAGTCGTCGCCCCCATAAACGAAACAGCCTTCTCATTCTTTTTCGGATAAGTATAAGCACAACAAATCGGAAGTCGGTTATTTTCGGTATTTTGACCGCAACTGACTCCTGCGCCCCTATTGTAATTTAGCAGGGGGCTTTGCTTAATACTGTGTACGTACGTAATTTTCACACCATTCTAATACCTCTGAAAAAAATTTTTTGCCTGTCTGCACGACAAATTTACGAAAATTAATGTATAAATATTGTGTAGATATTTCTTAACAAATATGGACTTTAAGACTTTATGTAATATAATAAAATGTACAATCTTAATATATTAGGGAATAGGAGGACAGTTTCTTAACTGTTAATATATAACTTATGACAATACAAGAATGGTTCGAAAAACGTAAGGAAGCTCAGTTAGAACGCAGACAGATGGAAAACCGTCTTGATGCCGATGACTTTGCAGCAGAATTATGGACAAAGTGCGTTCACTGTGAAGCACAAATTACAAAAAAAGAACTTGAAGAAAATATGATGGTATGTCCGATATGTGATTACCATTTCAGAATAAACGCAAGAGAAAGAATTCAACAACTATTTGATAAAGATTCATTTGAAGAGTTGTTCAAGGAAATTAAACCAACAGATCCTTTGAATTTTGTTGATACAGTGTCATATTCTGACAGACTTGAACAGGCAAAAGCAAAAACAGGTCTTGACGAAGCAGTGATAACAGGTATTGCGGCAATTGAAGGACACAAAGTAGCAACTGCTATTATGGATTTTGACTTTATGGGCGGATCTATGGGCAGTGTTGTTGGCGAAAAGGTTACCAGAATAATAGAAGAAGCCATTAAAAGACGTTTACCGATGCTGGCAATAACTTCATCAGGCGGAGCAAGAATGCAGGAAAGTGCCCTGAGCTTAATGCAAATGGCAAAAACATCTTGTGCCGTATCAAGACTTGACGAAGCAGGACTGTTATATATCAACCTGTTAACAGAACCTACCTTTGGCGGTATTACCGCAAGTTTTGGTACATTAGGTGATATCATTATTGCAGAGCAGGGGGCAAGAATAGGGTTTGCAGGTCGTCGTGTTATCGAACAGACTATCAGACAAAAGTTGCCTTCTGATTTCCAAACAGCTGAATACCTTCTTAAATACGGTCAGGTTGACCTCGTTTCAAAAAGAGCGGATTTAAGAAAGAACTTAGCGTCTATATTGGCTATGCATGAGGTATAATCAATGATGGTATTAGAATTTGAAAAACCATTGGTAGAAATCCAAGAAAAAATAAAAGAGTTACGAAAAATAAGTTCGGAGTCAGGAATGGATTTAAATAAAGAAATAGAAACATTTGAGCAACAAGCAAATGACTACAAAAAGGAACTGTACTCAAATCTTAAACCGTTCCAGAAGCTTCAGATAGCAAGACATCAGGAACGCCCGAATTTCTTAAACTACACAAGATTAATCTGTGACGAGTTTATTGAAATGCACGGCGACAGAGAAGGTACTGATGACAGAGCTATAATCGGCGGACTTGCAAAAATCGGTGATAAAAAGGTGATGTTAATAGGTACCCAAAAAGGTAAATCTACAAAAGAAAACCTTGAATATAATTTTGGGATGCCTCAACCTCAGGGATACAGAAAAGCTCTGAGATTGTTCAAACACGCTAATAAGTTCAATCTTCCGATTGTCACTTTGATAGACACACCGGGCGCATATCCGGGGATAAGTGCAGAAGAAACAGGACAGGGTTCAGCTATTGCAGTTAACCTCAGAGAAATGGCAAAACTGAATGTTCCCGTTGTTGCAATTATTACAGGTGAGGGTTGCAGCGGCGGTGCTTTAGGGCTGGCAGTTGCAAACAAAGTTCTTATGCTTGAACACGCATACTATACGGTTATTTCACCTGAAGGTTGTGCATCTATTCTCTGGAGAGATGCAGCAAGATTCCCTGATGCAGCAGAAGCGCTTAAGATTACATCTGAAGACCTGACAGAACTCGGAATCGTTGACGGTGCAATCAAAGAACCTATAGGCGGTGCTCATACATGTTACTCGGAAATGAGCCAAAACATGAAAGATGCTATCCTTGATTCACTCAAATCATTAGAAGGAATGTCCGCAGAAGAACTTCGCGAACAAAGATACAACAAGTTCAGAGCTATGGGGCAATTCCTCGAAGGTTAGGGGTAAATATAAAAGATTATCATCTTAAAAATTTTTCATAAAACGGGCAAAAAATATTTTGTCCGTTTTTATAATAAATATCAACCAACAAAAGAGGAAACGATTATGAAAACAGACAAAATTTTATTTGGTGCAGCTTGTATAGGAATGGGGTTTATACTCAACTCTGTTGCAAATAAATCAGAAGAAAGATTTTCACCTTGCAGAAACAAAGTTGTCCCTGAAACGATTTATGTTGATTCATGCAAATTAAGACAACCTTTAATGCAGGATACGGCTGTTTTCTCAAATGCAATTAAGTCAGACTCACTCAAAGCATTAAAGAAAATCGTTAAATAATTTCCTATCAGCCAATTTTTATATATAATAATTGTATGAATAATTATTATGAATTATACATAAAGATTAATCCTGCAATAGAAGATGATGTTGCTAACATTTGTTTTGAGGACCTTGATTGTGAAGGGGTTCTGATGGAAGAACAAAAGTTCAAGGATTTAGAAATGACGGAAACCTCAAGAGGCACTTTAAAAGTCTTTCTTCGTTCTCTTGAAACACCGACCGGGATTGATGTTTGTGAATTTATAAAATCAAAAAGAGAAGAACTTTTAAGAAACGGGTTTACTGAAGATGAACTGGGAAGCTGGGATTGTGCCCTTTTAGAAAAAGAAAACGAGGACTGGTCAAAGAAATGGAAAGAAAACTGGGAAGTAACCCATATATCGGATAAAGTTGTAATCGTTCCGTCTTGGCTGGAATACAACCCAAAAGAAACAGAAATAACCGTTTCTTTAGACCCGGGGTGCGCCTTCGGAACAGGCACTCACCAAACCACACAACTCTGTGTTGTTGGAATGGAGCAATACCCTGAACTTATCAAAGGGAAAAAAGTTGCCGATATAGGGATGGGCTCAGGTATCTTATCAATTATTGCAAAAAAATTCGGAGCAGAATATGTCTATGGCTGCGATAACGACCCTACGGTTATTGATGTTGCAAAAGAAAACGCTCAAAAAAACGGGGTTGAATGTGAATTTGAACTCGGTACTGCAGATATGGTAAATGATAAGTTCGATTTTATTTGTGCGAATATTTTACACAATGTTCTTTACGAAATCATGCCGGATTTGAAACGACTTGTTAAAGATGACGGGGTTATATCATTATCGGGAATAATGGATAATAAAAAAGATATAGTATTGGAAGCAATAAAAAATAACGGACTTAAAATTCTGAAAACGAACAATATGGAACCTTGGGTTTCCTATGTTGTATCAAAATAACGGGGGAATATGAAAAAGACTTTTAAAGCAATAATTATATTTTGTTTTGCAATATTGTTAGTACAAAATATCTGTCCTGCTGATGAAATCGAATACACTGAAATATCAAAAAGTTATACAATGACCGCCTATGAATATGCTCAGGAAGGTGACTATAACAAGGCAATCAGAATATATGGTGTCGCACTCAAATACGATAAAAATAACTATGCCGCTTATGTACTCCGCGGAAAAGCAAAAGCGGAATTAAAAGATTATGTTGGGGCATCAAACGATTTCAGTCAGGCGATAAAAATAAATCCACAATGTTTCCCTGCATATTATAACAGGGCAAAAGTAAGGATAACAAAAAACAATTATAAAGGTGCTTTAGAAGATTACTCGGAAGCAATTAATCTCAGACCTGCCTTTGCGACTTTATATACGGAACGCGCAGAATTGTACAAATATTTTAAAGATTATAAAAACGCATTAAAAGACTACTCAAATGCAATAAATATTACTCAGGATTCCCAAACTTATGTAGACAGAGCTTTATTCAGAAATTCGCTCAACGATACAAACGGGGCAATAGAAGACTACACAAAAGCTATTTATAAAAAATCAAAAGACAGCAATCTCTATTACCAACGCGGACTTTTATACACAGCAACAAAACAATATGAGAATGCAATAAAAGATTACACAAAAGTAATCAAGCTCAACCCGACACATGCAGATGCTTTTTATAACAGAGGTTTAACCTATGCTATGGATAAAAAGTATAAAGCAGGAATAGCAGATTTGAAAACGGCAAAAGATTTATACCAAACTCAGGGCGACACAGAAAAATATGAACAAGCCGAGCAGTTTATAAACAAAGTTCAGTCAAAAAAATAAAGAGGTCTGATGACCTCTTTATTTTTAAATATTGTTTATTTATCCTAGCAAATTTCAGATAATCTTGTAAGAATTTTTTCCGTAATTTCCTGAATGTATTCCTGAGTAACCATACCGTTAATGATACAATCAGCAATTTCATAATTTGGTCTGATATATCTTTGTGCAGTATTATTAACATCAGCAAACTGCATATCAGCAGCAGCACCGGTTTTACCACGGGAAGCAGCACGCCTGTACCAGCGTTCCTTAATAACATTCAACGGAGTGAACACATAAACCTTCACATCCATAACATCACGAACACCTTCATTCAATACATAAAGACCTTCTGCCAAAATAACCTTTGCCGGTTTCTTAATATCACCGTTCAAATCTGATACACAAGTTTTAAAATCATAATGAGGAGAAATAATTGCAGTGCCTTCTTTAAGACATAACAAATGTTCTCTCATAAGTTTTAAATCTATAACATCCGGTGTATCGAAACTAAAACCTGTTTTAAATAACTCCTCATAACTTCCCGCATCGTTAAGCTCTTTTGAAGTATCCTTGTAATAATCATCCTGACGAATAACAGTGTAAATACCTTCTCTGTCGTCCTTGACACATGCATCGACCGTATTATCAACAAAAACTGTTTTACCTGATGCACTTTCTCCTGTGATACCAATCAGGAAGGTCTTTTTCTTTTCCTGAACAACCTTTCGTGCGATATCCATTATAAAACCGTCACGCACTTGCAGGAATAGCGGTTGTTCCGCTTGTTTATCTTCTTCCAAAATTTCTTTTAAACACTCCACTATGTTTGATATAAGGTTCATATCCAAGCGGCTTGAGTAAAAATTGTAATCTGTAAATTCTAAAGTTTCGTACATATTCACACCGTCAACTATCTATAATTTTATTATACTCATTTTACTGTAAATCATACCTAATTTCTTTCGTTTATTATGAATTGTTAACATTTATTTTTACAAAATTTTTCAATTTTTTACTCTTAAATTTTCTGAAATAAACACTGTCAATTCACTGTATACACGCTTAATCAATAATAACATGTGATAAAAAATTTTTGCTAGTTTAATTGTTAAATTTTGTATCAATTTTGGCATATTTCCCCATAAAAACGAGCATGCCTGCAAGATAAAATTAGAAGTCATGGCAAAAATCGGATGAAACATGTTTTTATAGAAGTATGGAGATTAATCGTAACAGTATACAGGCGGTTAATAATTATTCCACAAATAAAGTCGCCAATAATAAAAAAGATGAGAAACCGCAGAACACCCGTTCATACAGTGAAAGCGGTCTAAATAGTGTTGCCGTTTATAATAAGGCTGCGATTAATTTTAAAGGATATTATGGCGACCAACAGCCCGCAAAGAAGCTGTTCTGGATACTTACGGGCAGAAACGAAATTTTCAAGGATAACGAAACAGAACAAAACATGTACCGCACCTCCTACGGCAAAAACTGGGTTACAACAAATCCCGAAGATTTGTTAAAACGCACCCCTGAACAGGCGATACAAAGTATTTGCACCTTAAACAATCATTATGAAATTCCGTCTTATATATTATCCCCAAATTATGGCGACAAATGGGGCAGACGGGCAAACTATATAGAAATAAATCCAAGAACAATTGCGCTGACAATGGGCGATGAAAAGCAGGAAGGTTTATTAAACATGATAAAACTTCTGCCTGCAATTCCACCATCATCAAAGAGTTACGCAAACTGCGTTATTCTTTCCCAGCTTTATCCTGCAAAAGGCGGTAATGACAACAAAATCGGGGAACACTCACTTTATACGGTTGATCTCCATTCAGGAATTTCGCCTAATTTAACCTCAAGAAATCTTGCAAGAGGTAATCAGAGAATGGGTGATGATGAACAAGTTAAAGCCTTTAACGATATTGCACATATCAGAGGGTTGAAAACGGGTATCAGAATGCCGTTGTCGGAAGGGCAAATGACCGTTCAAGGCAGACCATTCAGCTGGGACAGAGATGAAAAAGCCTTCATTGATGCGTGCTGCTGGGCTGTAGAACTCGGATTTGATTCTATCTTCCTTGACAGTGCAAAACATGTCGGCGACTACGATATGGTGAATTATTGCGGAGAAGGCAGAATTCCAAACTACCGACAGATGCAATATATTACCAGTCAGATAAGAGAAAAAACCGGAAGAAACGATATCTCAATCATCGGTGAAAAATGCACAGATGACAACAGATTTAAAGATTTAGGCTATACTGCAGGAAACGACTGGAGTAAAGCTGACAGTTTTGACAGCGTTATGCACGAATTCAGAAAACAAGCAAGTAATGATGAGTATGCAGCAGGCCCGATAATCTCTGATGATAATGACTACGGCGATTTAGATTTCAATACAAGATTAAACAGAATAAAAAATGCATTTAATGCTTATGAAGATATAAGTTACAGATTGCCGACATATATGCAGATGACTGATATCTTCCCGTTATCTCCATATACAAATACTCACGAACAAATGATGAGAAGCGAAAACAGAACAACATACGGCGATATTGAAAGCAGCTACAATAATATCTTCAACACCTCTCAGGAAGCAAGAGATTACAGAATGGCTGTCTATAACGAATTTGCAAATTCAATCGGGCAATAAATATGCTATATTTACCCCTAATTCACCTGTCCCGTAAGTTTGTTATAATTATCAAGGAAGATTTTTGCCTGTTTTTCTTTTCCTAATTTTTTATAAACATACGCCATATTAAAATGGAAATCAGCAATTTTATTATTTAACTCTAATGCCCTTATGAACGCAGATTTTGCTTTTTTCAAATCACCGATTTTTAAATAAGCGCAGCCAAGATTATAGAAAACATATTCGTTATTTGGATTGTATTTTCCTGCCATTTTATACTGGTCAATTGCCAAATTAAATTTATCATCAGCAAGATAAACATTTCCCAGATTATAATATGCTTTGTAGAAGGTAGAATCAACCATAATTGCTCTGCCGTACATAAAAACTGCCTCATCTTTTTTGCCTTTATCCATGAGAATATTCCCCATCAAAAGCCAAGCCTGAGGCGGACGTTTATCCTCAGGAATTTTTGCAAAAGCTTCTAAAGATGCATCTAAATTATTGTCTGTATATAATGCAACCGCTTGTTGATACTGATCTGATAATTCCTGAAGTTCACGGTACTGTCTGCGTTCTTCTTCCTCTTTTAACTTTTTCTTTTCCTCTTTTTCAGCCTCTTTGGTTTCTTCTTTAATCACCTTTTCGGCAGGCTGAGTTGTATGAACAGTTTCTTTCGGATCCTTTTTATCCGTATTTAAATCAGTTTTCTTATCAGCCTTTGGTTTTTCTTTTTTAGGCTGTTTTTCTGTTTTTGGGGTTTCCTTAACCTCTTTTGTTTCCTTAACTTCCTTGACTTCTTTATTTTCTTTTACTTCTTTTTGTGAATCATTTTTTATAAGATTTTTATCCGATTTATCAAAGACGGAAGGGGTTTGTTTAACTTCCTCTTTTACTGTATCTTTGTCGTTTGATTTATTTTGTTTTGTTTCGATTTTTGTTCCTCTCGGTTTTATTCTGTGAATAAACCAGTTTGTATTTTTGCTTTGAGAAAAAGATGAATTAATCTCATCAGTCATATTCATCATGCCGGACTTAGGCGAAGCCTCATCTGCATAACAAACGGAAGTCAAAAATAATAATATCCCCAAAACTAAACTAAATCTTTTCATATCAAGATTATATGATAAATTCTTAAAAAATTCCACTACTCTGTAACCTGCTGTTCTGATTGCTGAGGTGTACCGTTTGATTGCTGAGGAGCAGCATTAGTTTTCCGGTTATCAACCTTCGGGGTTTTATCCTTATTTTTTACTTTTTTATTTTTTTCTTTTTTAGCTTTATTTTTATTTGCCTTTAATTCTTCCTGCTGTTTACGGATCATTTCCTCGCGTTCCTGTTTGAACTTTTCGTAATCTATATCCGTCTCGGTTTGATAAATATTATCATTTACATTAATTTGGTCATCACCGCCGCTTGAAGTGAAACCTTTTTTCTTATTTCTCTTATATTCTCTCAGCTTAAACCTGTACTGTCTTCTCAGCATTTTAAGTTTTTCTCTGTATACTTTTTTATGCGCTCTTTTCTTAGCTTTGAACTCTCTTTTTGCCTTCTTTTCCGCTTTCTTTTCCAGCTTTTCCTGACGCTTTGATTCCCATTCTACCCAATCACGCGGAACATAACTGTCAAACACCAGTTTAAACCCAACCGTACTGACCTGATAATTAGTTCCTTCAAGATCGACGAGTTCACATTTTTCCCCGTTTACATCAACTGCCCAAGTCCCCAAGAAGGCAGGCAAATCGCCCGTATAAGCATACGCACAAACCAAAATTCTTTCCTGATTATTCTTATCAAACCCGAGAGGGTAAATATCCCATCTCTGCTCAGCCATATCAACCCCTGTCACATTATGCCAGTAGTTAATAATAGCCGCTCTGACCTCAGGAAGTTCCCACGATCTGTCAGAATTAAAATCGTGCACCCATAGGTTAGTTTTCCAGATACCTTCGTGCACCCAGCCGATTTTTTCTTTTGCAATAATATAACGGTTATCCTCGGAAAAATCAACCGGAGTAATGGTTCTGTACGCACCCTCTACCGAAATATCTTTATCTGTTTCAAACAAAGGTTTATCAATTTTTTTTGCAACATTTGCCTTTTCAACCCTTTCGAGCTTTGTAAGATTAGTATCGAGAGGAATCACAAAAACAGAACAAGAAGTACAGTTTTTCTCTGCATAATAATAAACCGTCGGATAAACCAACATTGTAAAATCACCTGAAACTATACCCTGCGCATTAATCTGTCTGCTAAAATTCAGTTTACGCGGAACATTCAACTCAGGTGTCCCCGGAGGATTATTATATCTCACGAGTTTATATGTCGGCTGAGGAACATATTTCATATTGCTTTCCCGAATAGGGTCCGCCTCACCTATTTGTAACATACTCCTCGGAACACCACGGGCAAGCTTTTCATAATCTTCCGTCAACATATAGCCCGATTTAGGCATATTTGTTTTTTCATATTCTTCTTTTAATGCTTTCTTTTGGGCCTGATACTCATACTTAAACTGCTGAACAACGGGGTCATGTTCACGGAAGAATATAGGTTTCATCTCGTCACGGACGAGTCTTATTGTAACAACAAAACAAGCTGCAATTAAGGCCCAAAACATTCTATACTAAGCCCTCTGTAAGTGCGGTATTTGTAGCTTTTGCTCTGGTTTCCGCAGATAATTTTTGTAATACATTGTGAACATGCGCTTTTGCAGTATACGGTGATATACACAATTCTTCTGCAATCTGCACATTCGTAAGACCTTCAACTATTAAAGCAAGAACCTGCATTTCTCGTTCAGTTAAACCGTAGTTAAGTTTACCTGCTTCATAATTGATGCCGTCAGGGGATAAAGTTACGCTAACCTGATTATTAGCAGGTGACTGGATATTAGAAAGTACAACCTTAGCAATAGCAGGATCGAGCCATGCGACACCGTAACT
The DNA here is from genome assembly GCA_902765215.1 of uncultured bacterium. Classification (GTDB taxonomy): domain Bacteria; phylum Cyanobacteriota; class Vampirovibrionia; order Gastranaerophilales; family Gastranaerophilaceae; genus UBA2883. The sequence continues at coordinate 93,672 of CACWZA010000011.1, forward strand.
AACGGAACGGATAGCGGTACAGATTTGCTCTTTTGATGCATCCTTCATAACATAACCGTCCGCACCCGACTGAAAAGCTTCAAATACATCTTCGTTATTATCTCTTGATGTAAAAATCAAAACCTTACAATTAGGATTAAACGATTTTATTCGCTTTGTTGCCTCTATTCCGTCGATTGCAGGTAACCCGATATCCATCATTACAACATCAGGTAAGAGGTTTTTTGCAAGTTCAACCCCTTTCAGTCCGTCCTCTGCCTGACCGACAAGCTCAATACCTTCTGCCTGCTCCAGCATAATCGACAAGCCTAATCTTTCTAATTCGTGATCTTCTACCAATAATGTCTTTATCATAAATCTATCCTATTACTTTACTATAACAATTTTTTTAGAATTTTCTTCTTTTTCATCAACAATTACATCCGTTAAAAGGAAAGAAAATTCGCTTCCTTTGTTAACCTTGCTTTCAAGCCATATTTTACCGCCATGAGCTTCTATGATTTGTCTTGACAAATACAGCCCCAAGCCCGTTCCTGTTGAACGCTTTTTACTTGTCCCCTGAGAAAATCTGTTGAATAAATTCGGAATATCCTCCTGAGGGATACCGTTACCGTTATCCTGAACCGTAAATATTAAATCATTTTCCTGATTTTTAACGGTTACTTCAATTTTCCCTTTGTTGTTTGTGTAATTTATTGCGTTCCCGCAAAGGTTACAGATAACCCGTCTTATTTCAGAACGGTCTGCATTGATTTTGAAATCTTTTTCAGATTCATAATTAACCTTAAACTCTATTCCTTTTGTATCCGCAAGCGGTTTCAGTTCGGCATACACCTGTTCTACAAGAGTTTTAAAATCAAAGTTGGTTTTGCACAAATCTATCTTAGAGGCATCATATTTATAAACCTCTAAGAGTGCATTAACCAACCCGAGCAAATCTTCGTTGCTCTTTTTCATTGTAGACAAAAGAAGCTGCTGCTTTTCTGATACTTCACCCACCGTTCCGTCAAGGAAAAATTTAAGGGTTTGAATTGCAGCCAAAAGCGGAGTTCTGAGGTCATGCGTAAGTGTTGCTATAAAATCATCTCTCAGTTTATCTGCTTCTTTTTGTTCAGATATATTGTGAACAACCCCGACAAACCGTTTAACGACAGAATCCTCTGATATACAGGCAAAGCTGATATCAATAGGTATTTCCTTTTCGCTGAGTGAATTATAGACCGTACAATCTCTGCAGAAGAAATCACCGTCCTCTGACTTTAAACTGACTAATATGTCATTTTTTGAAGAATGGATTATTTTTACCAAATTTTGTTTTAAAATATTTTCCTGAGAAAGCCCCAAAATATTTTCAAATGCCTGATTGACCTGTTCTATGTTACCCGAATCATCGGTCAAAATTATACCGTCAGCACAATTTGAGAAAATACCCTGTAATTTTGCATTTGATTCCATCAAATCGGCAGTCCTTTCGGCAACTATGTTTTCAAGATTATGGGAATAATCTTCCAGCTTAGAGTTTGCCACTTCCAATTCATCAATCTTTTCTCTCAGCTGGCTTAATAAATAACTTCTTTCAATACCGTTTTTAACACTCAGGATTAATTCGGCATTTTCCCAAGGTTTTGTGATGTATTTATACAATCCTACTTCGTTAATGGCTCTGATTGCGTTTTCTTTATCAGCATAACCTGTCAGCAGAATTTTACTGACTTCAGGATAGAGTTCATTTGCTTTTGACAGGAACTCCAAACCGTTCATATCAGGCATCATAAAGTCTGATATGATTAAATCAGGTTTATTATCTTTAAGGTATTCTAATGCTAATTTTGGCTCTGTAAATAACTCCGCATCAGAAAAATCCTCAAGATAAAATAAGGTTTTTAATGCCGATATGATAGTATCATCATCATCAACTACTACAATCTTCCCATTCTTCATACTATTATTCTATCTTATCCCCATGTCCATGACAAATAAGTTAAGGAAAGTTAATATATAATTATTTTGGGGTAAATGAAAAGAACAGCCTCTCCGCGGGAGAGGCCGAATATCTTATGATTTTCCCGCAAATTATTAGATATTCGGGTGAGGGGCATTTTATATATCCCCCCCCCAAATATATGAAATACAATGAAAGTGCTGACAAAATAGGGGTTGTTATGATATAATTTCTTTTACAGATAGTATTTTTCGAGGGGTACTCAATTTATGTTACAAGAAGCAACAAGAGCAATAAATTCGGCATTTAATAACAGTTTTGTAAAAAAGTTATCACTTTACCTCCACGATTGTGTTCGTGAAGAAGTAAAAAGCTCTACTTTCAGAAACCTGAAAGCAGACAGAGATAACAAATGGATATTTTTAAAAGAGGATGATAAACTCTTCACCTCTGATATTGAGTACTTAAAGCTTGACGGTAGTGACAGTAAAATTACCGAAATGATGATACAAAGTGAACTTAACCAGAAAGAAAAATATCTTATCTACGGTTATATGTTCCTTGTAGGCGGTAACCCGAAAAGCCGTAAGAAAAACGAATTTTTGACTCCGCTACTTTATATGCCTTGCCGACTGGAGCGCAACGGCATCAATATAAACTGTATGCTGACAGATGAATTTTTGTCACTCAACACAGGTGCACTGACTTCTCTTATGCAGAAAAACGGCGACGAAGAAGAAATGGAACAACTCTTGGAAGGGCTTTTGAATGTAGTTCCGACTTTACCTATTACAGAAGAAAAGATGGAAATCTTTTTAACAACATTGCGTTCCGTTATCCCTGATATTGAGATAGCACTTGACCATACAGACGATATTGATGAAGACAATATTACAAAAGATACTTCTTCAAAATCAGAAGAATCAGCAGACGACGAGGAAGACGATTCGTCTGATGACACGGAAGATACAACAACTTCAAAACCGTCTGCAAAAATAGAAAAAATAAGATTAACAAGCCAGTGTGCAATTATACTTACAAAGCGTCCGTCTGTAACGGCAGGGGTATTGCACGAACTGATGCAGATTTCTGAAAAACCGAGCGGTGTATACAGAGAAACCGTATTAAATGTAATCAACGAGGAATACACTCAGGCAAAATCTGTAACAATACCGCCAAAAAATATTGAAAACTTCAACCCTATAACCCCGCTTGCATTAAGCGATTCGCAGGCAAGCGTTATAGAAAATATTGAAACGAGCAAACTCGTATCGGTATACGGGCCTCCGGGAACAGGTAAATCTCAGACGATTGTTAACCTCGTTGCCCACTTAATTGCAAACGGCAAAACGGTTATTGTCGCATCCCGTATGGATAAAGCGGTTGATGTCGTAGCAGACAGACTTAACAGTCTGGGAGCACCATACCTTGCTCTGCGTGCGGGCAGACTGAACTACCAAAAACAACTTAGCTTCCAGCTCCAAGACCTTTTATCTAACAAAGTCGACCTTGATGAAGACTTAGACAACAATGTACTTGTTGATGTTTCCGATATGGAAGACCTTTTAGAATCAATAAGAGATTTGGAAAAGAAAGCAGAAAATATTATTAAACTTGAAAAAGAATGGACTGAAGTAGGACAGGAAGTTGCCGAAAAGAAAAAGACAACGGGAACTCCTCAATACATCAGAGGCCGTTTGAAACGCAGCGAACTTAATCAGATAAAAATATTGTGCAGTGAACTTGAAAAGAACCTTGAAAAATCAGGATTCTTCGCAGGGCTCAATAACTACACAGGGGTTAACAAACTGAAAAAACTTCTTAAGCTCGATTTCTTAGATGTAAATCAGGGCACACTTTTAAAACTTAACGAAGAACTTGAACTTGCAGACATTATCTGCAAAGCAAAGGATATTGAAGAAGAAATTCAAGCTTTGGGAAATATTCATGTTATAACAGAAAAAATAAGAACCCTCAAAAAGAAACAAAAGAAACTTGTAACTGATATTCTTATCAACAAAAGGCGTGAAGCGCTAAAAGGGCTGATGAGAGATCAGGTAAAACGCCAAAGACTTTTCATTCACTCAAAATCACTGATTGAAAGAAAGAAAAGTCTTCAAAACAGATTACTGGAAGCAGAAGACTTTAAACCTCTGCTGGAAGCATTCCCTTGCTGGTGTGTAACAACATACGCAGCATCAGGTTCGCTCCCGATGAAACCGGGCTTATTTGATGTTGCTATCATTGATGAAGCTTCTCAATGTGATATTGCAAGCTGTTTCCCTATCCTTTACAGAGCAAAAAGAGCGGTTATTGTAGGTGATGACAAACAATTACCACATTTATCGTTCCTCGAAAACGCAAAAGAACAATCGTTTATGAGCAAATATGAAATAGCGGACAGATATCAGCTTATGTGGAGATTCAGAACAAACTCTATGTTCGATATCGCAAACTATTACTCAATGCGTCCTGTACTTTTAGACGAACATTTCAGAAGTTTGCCGCCTATTATCAATTTCTCAAACAAGGAATTTTATTCTGACAGAATTAGGGTAATGCGTCAGAACAACCCTAACGAAAAAGTGCTTGAAATCGTTCAGGTTCCTGACGGAAAGGTTGATTTTGATGCAACAAGAAACTTACCTGAAATTGAGGCACTTGTAAAAAGAGTCCACGAAATTATTGTTGATAACGAAAGAGAAAACCCTGACAATCCTGTCAGCATAGGTATTATTTCACCGTTCAGAGCACAGGTTGAACAAATAAGAATCTCTTTAGGCAAAGTCATTTCAGATTATATGATTGAAAAACACCAAATTGTAATCGGTACGGCTCACTCCTTCCAGGGGGATGAAAGAGATATTATTCTCATTTCATGGGCATTTGCAAATAACAGCTTCCCGCAAAGTTTAACCTTCCTGCAAAAGCCAAACCTGTTTAATGTTGCTATTACCCGTGCAAAGAACAAGATGATTAACTTTGTATCAAAAGACTTCACAGACTTACCTGAAGGACTTTTCAGAAGTTATCTTTCATACATAAAAGAGTATGAGGACAAGTATCAAAAGGTTGTAAACAACGAAATAGATGAAAACAAATATAAAAACTCCTTTGAAAGAGAAGTAGCAGAAACCCTCAGAGGGCTTGATTACGACATCAGAGCAGGAGTTGATATCGGCGGAGTCAGTGCTGATATTGTAGTGAACGACAAATTCGTTATAGAATGTGACGGGGTTCAGGACAATATCAAAACAAACATTAAACCAATGCGAAAACTTGCCATACTTGAACGATGCGGATTTAAAGTCTGCAGATTCTCATACAGAGAGTGGCTTCAATCACAAGAGGCCTGCGTAAACAGAATGAGTAATTATTTATAAATTGTATATTTTACAACATAAATTACACCGTATTTCCTTGTTATTAAAGGGATACAGTGTAAATATTTGTAAACAATTCTGCAAAAATAGGGCAATTTAATTTCTTCACAAGATTTATTACGGGTGAAAGTATCGACAACAATTTATTTATCCCAAAAGGTGTGTTATGAATATTAAATCAACTCTAAAAACAATGGCGGTAGCCTTACCTCTTGCTATGGCACCGTTAAAAACAAATGCTCAAACAGTGGCAAAACAAGCAGAGAAAATCGGAACAGAAAAAGCGTTTAGCCTGAAAGCAAACGTTGGTGGCGGATACGGTCAATTACCGGTATTGTATTCAAAACCGACTGCCTATGGTACAGGCGGTATCAGATGTGATGTAAAATTAGGTAAAAATGGAACTTTTTACCAAGGTGTGCAGGTATCAGCAGGCAAAGATGCAGTTATAGGAAGGTATGACGCAGGTTATGCCAGCAAAACAGCAGGCGGAACAGAATGGAATGTTGGGGTTTACGGTTCAAATGATTTTAAATCAAAAGAATTTGTAATGTTAAAAGACCCTATGAATGAAAAAACAGTGAATTGCCCTACCCACAGCGGACTTTTACAGGCAGGTCTGACCGCAGGGATAAAACAACCTGTTTCAAAAAATGTAAGTTTATACGCAAAAGGTGATTTGGCAAATCTTTCTTATAGTTCCACAGGCGAATGCGTATATCCGTTTAAGACCAGATCTTTTAGCGAAATAAATCCTGCTGAAAACTATTATGTGCTAAAAGACGGATATAACTATGAAAAAGGTGTAGGTAGTGCTATCGGAGCATCTATCGAAGGCGGAGTCGAAGCACAAATCGTTAAAAATCTAAAACTTAAAGGTTCTGCCGGATATAATACATGGAATGGCGCAAATTTTGGCGTAACAGGAACTTATGATATAAATATTGTAAAATAATAAACATAATATTTTGAAAAAGCAACGACCGAGATTTTCGGTCGTTGCTTTTTAATAATTTGCCTGCAATAATAATATTTTATATAATTTATTTATGGCAGAAGATTTAAAAACACAATTTAACACAGCGTTTAATTTTCACAAAGAAGGCAATCTTGATGAGGCTGAAAATCTTTACACAGAGATTTTAAGCAAAGATAACAAAAATGCGGAAGTCTGGAACTTACTCGGTATGCTTAATATGCAAAAATTCAAACTGAGTAAGGCGCAGGAATATATAGCAAGAGCGATTTCAATTAATCCAAACCCGTATTTCTTTGAGAATTTGGCAAAGGTTTATCTTGAAATGGAGGATAGCGGAAAAGCGATTGAACTTTATAACGAACTTTTGAAGATAAAACCTGACAGTTTTGATTATCTGTTTAATCTTGCATCAGCCTACAAACTCTCAGGAAACTACGAAAAAGCAACAGAAACTTATAAAAAAGCAGGGGAAGTAAACCCCAATAACCCCGATACATTTTTCAACCTCGGATTGATATACGACAACGAAGGAAAACCCGACGAGGCAATAAAATGCTATCAAAAATCTTTGGAAATTGCCCCTGACGATATGGAAACAAGATACTTTACGGGGCTTGCATATTTCAAAAACAGAGATTATAAAAACGGGCTGAAGTTTTTTGAAAGCAGATTATGTAAGCAATCTGCCCTGATGACACAGGTACAGACCTATCCGAATCTCGTCAGAAAAGCACCCGTTTGGGAAGGGCAGGATATTTCTGACAAAACACTTTACACCTACTATGAAGCAGGATTTGGTGATGTTTTAATGTTCTCAAGATACCTTCCGTTATTAAGACAACGCTGTAAAAAACTTATCTTTAAACCACAGGCACCGCTTGTTGAACTGTTTGAATACAACTTCCCTGATATTGAGTTTCAAAAATATTTCGTAAACGAGGACGAAATGGATTTTGATTATCATATCCCCGTACTAAGTGTTCCTTATGTTTTGGGGTTAAATGAAGATAACGGAATGTTTACGGGCAAATCAGGATATTTAAAAGCTGATCCTGAAATAGTTAAAAAATACAAAATTGATTATTTCAATAACAACAAATTCAAAATCGGTATCAAATGGAGAGGGAACACCCACTACGAAATGGACAGGGTTATAGATATAAAATCATTTATAAAACTTTTTGACCTACCGAATACCCAGTTTTATTCTTTCCAAACCTTTGAGGGGGCAGAAGATTTGAATGAAATAATCAACGACTACAACATTGTTGATATCGGGAAAACCGTTACAAACTTCTCAGATACGGCAGGGGCATTAGAAAACCTCGATTTGGTAATCTGTAACGATACCTCGCTTGTACACCTTGCAGGCGCAATGACAAAACCGTGCTGGGTACTATTGCCATATCTGTATAACTGGCGCTGGCATTTAGATTTAGAAAAATGCGACTGGTACGATACAGTAAAACTTTACCGTCAAAAAGAAACCGGAAACTGGGACGAAATTTTTGACAGAATGTATAACGACTTAAAAAAGATAATTTAAACTAATTAAGGTATTGAAATTTTACGAAAATGAATTATTAATATAGATAGAGGCATATATGAAAAAACTATTTTCTATTTTAATATTATCAATGATTTTAATCGGACTGTGCCCGAAAAGTTATGCACTCAGTTTCAGTGAAAACACGGCATACACAAACTACGCATTAAACAGGGCAAAATTCTGTCCTAACGGAGCTTATGCGAGAAACAGATTTATGCGCCAGCAAAGAAATAACTATATATATACCCCTCAACAGGCGAGATATAACGGATACAGAACAGGTATCGGCGGAACAGGTTATAACAATACATATTACTACAACCGATACAGACGATAATTATTGTAAAACTTTGTAAAAAACTGAAATAAAACGGGAATTTCAGGCAAGTTTGACCAAAAAATTTACTTTATATAAACAAGGTAAGTTTATGGTTAGTTTTAATGGATTGAATTTTAATAATGTTGGCATGCCAATGTCAACAACCGCACCGGCAGTTAATTTCACCGATGCTTACGAACAGTTGTCTGAGAAAAAGGACAACTTTGTAGCCGTTATGATTGCTAACGATAACAAAACCGATAAGAGAGCAAGTGCAACAGTAATAGCCGCAAACTTTTCCGCAATGGTCGCATGTGTAAAGGCAGGCATAAACATACTAAGAAAAGGGAAAGCTTACAAAAACCCGCTTACCGACTGGTTTATGAACGGTGCTAACACCTACATAAACTTTATGAACAAACACAACATAGGTCGTAACCCTCTCCACAATAAAATTTTAGGTTACGGAACATACATAATAGGTTCAACTCTGCTCGGGGCAGGGCTTGGCTTTATTTTTGACTGGTACAATACAGCAAGAAACACCATTGTAAACGGAAAAATTTCCAACACAAAATCAGGTGTAAACGGCTCATGGATACAATCAGGGCTGAAATCATTATCTTCAACAGAAGAAGGAAAAGAACTTATTAAAAATTCTATTCATAAAAACAAAGATAAATCCATTACCGTAAAATTTAGCGGAATAAACAAAGAATATACCATAACAAAACAGGAACTAAAGGAAGCAAGCCGTTCCTATGTAACTTATCTGAACGATAACGGCGGAAAAGTAAGAGATTTTAAGAAGAAATTTTCAAAAGGTGACGGAGATGTTTTAGCGTTTGAACTTGCCTTTGAAAAGTATTGCAAAGATGTAAATAACGGAGCAGTCAAAGAGGACAAAATTCTCCCTAAAACAATGCAGTCCGTATCAGATACGGGGGATATCCTGTTTGCTAACGGTTCAGCAAACCAGCTCTATTACCTTCTGACAGGAAAATCAATCCATTATGATACAAAAGATCCGTCAAACGATGCGATAATGAAGATGTATTCTCAAATCGGGGTAAACCGCTTTAAAGAAGACCTGCCACAAAACCCGAAAAGTTACGCTTGCGAAATCATGTTAGGTAATAACAGCCAAAACAATATTATAATCAGGGATAAATTCCGTCATTTTAAATATTTAAAAGCCGACAAAAAATATACCGTAACAGATGTTGACGATAAATATATCACACTTGTTAATTCGGAAAAAACGAAAGAGTCTTATATATTACCAATTAAAAAGGTAAACAATTATATTTCAACAGTGGACTATGTAAAACCGGATGATAAAAAAGGGACTGTATAAAATACAGTCCCTTTTCTTTATAAAAACATCCGATTAGTCGTCTGCGTGGCCAGCTGTACCTAAAACGTCACGCATTTTGTGCATAACCATTTCTTTAACAGCAGTTCTGCCAGGTCCCATATATTCACGTGGGTCAAATTTTTCAGGGTGTTCAACAAAGAATTCTCTGATTGTTGAAGTCATTGCTAATCTCAAGTCAGTATCGATATTGATTTTAGCAACACCGTGCTTAGAAGCATAGTTAAGCATATCTTCAGGAACACCTTGAGCATCAGGTAAGTTACCGCCAAATTTATTACATTTAGCAACGAATTCTGCAGGAACAGATGATGAACCGTGAAGAACGATAGGATAATCACCAAAACCTGCTTCTTTTAAAGCATCTTTGATTTCTTTAAGTCTTTCAAAGTCTAATTTTGCTTCACCTTTGAACTTGTAAGCACCATGTGAAGTACCGATAGCGATTGCCAAAGAATCACAACCTGTTTGCTTAACAAATTCAACAGCTTCTTTAACGTTTGTATATTTAGCATCTTTAGCATCAACGTTTACGTCGTCTTCAACACCTGCTAATTTACCTAATTCAGCCTCAACTGAAACACCTCTTTCGTGAGCATATTCAACAACTTTCTTAGTTACTGCAACATTTTCTTCGAATGGGAATCTTGAACCATCGATCATAACTGATGAGAAACCACCGTCGATACATGCTTTACAGATTTCAAAATCTGCACCGTGGTCAAGGTGAAGTGCGATAGGTACAGTTGTTGTAGCCAATGCTGCTTCTACCAACTTGATAAGGTATGTTTGGTTAGCATATTTTCTTGCACCTGCTGAAACCTGAAGAATGATAGGTGATCTTGTTTCTTCAGCAGCTTCTGCAATACCTTGTAAAATTTCCATATTGTTAACATTGTAAGCACCAATAGCGTATCCGCCGGCTAATGCTTTTTTGAACATTTCATTAGTTCCTACTAATTTTCTTTCGCCCATTATAAGCCTCCTTCTTTATAGTACACTTCGCATCTCTTAAATTACTATAAACATGGTTTGTTTACAACTATGAATTATTGTTTAGGGGAAATGAATAAAGTTCACTTCTTATAAAGAGTGAATGCAGAATGTTATAACTTGAAGGCAAATCATAAAATATTCGGAATAGGGGTAATTTATTACATTTACCCCTATTTGCCTAAAGCCCACTTGAACCCGAACGATAACATTACACCGTTTCGTCCGCCGTTTCTTATCATTGCCTGTCCAAACCCTGTGAAGCGTTCACCCCATTTTCGCTGTACACCGATTCCGTATTCCACATAAGGGTCTACACTCATTTCAGGTATTGATACATCAGGTAATGAGAAATGTGTCTTATCCATTATGTTCCATCTCATATTTATTCCCAAATATGGCTGCCAGCCTTTTGGTAAGTTAAAGATGAATT
>CACWZA010000012.1 GCA_902765215.1 uncultured bacterium
GATTACGGAGAGTCAGGTCGGAGAGTTTCTTTCGGTACCATTTCTTTGCGGTCAAAGAAATGGTACATCAAACCCATAATCGTTGGTTGTAGACTTACCCCTATTTTTAAAGACAACGAAGTTGTCTGGTAAAAAAAATATTTTAATTAATATCCCATCTTCCGCAGGTTCCGCCCCAACGAGCGATAATGTTACCCTGAATATCTTTGATGTTTTCAACATGTTGAGGGCCTTCATATCCTTCAACAATTGTGATAACTTCGCAGTTATTCGAGCAGCCGTTGCATTGACAGGTTATTGACTGGAAGTTCATATTACCGACATTCCAGCCCTTGAAGGTTGTTTCACTTTCTGTATACTGGTGGTTTTCCATAGCAAGAAGTGCTGCCCCTATTGCACCCATAGTCTGGTGGTGATCGGGAACAACTATTTTTGTTTCTAAAGCTTCTTCAAATGCTTTAACCATACCTGTATTTGTTGCAACACCACCCTGGAAAGATACGGTTGGTAAAAGTTCTTTCCCTAATGCGAGGTTGCTTAAATAGTTTCTTACCAATGCCTGACAAAGTCCGTATAACAAATCTTCCACAGGATAACCTAACTGTTGTTTGTGGATAAGGTCAGACTCTGCAAATACACCGCAGCGGCCTGCAATGCGTGCAGGGTTTTCTGATTTAAGTGCGGTTTCACCAAAAATTTCAATAGGAACATTTAATCGTTGCGCCTGATGGTCCAAGAAACTTCCTGTACCTGCGGCACATACGGTATTCATCGCAAAATCGGTTACAATACCATCTCTCAGGATAATAATTTTACTGTCTTGTCCGCCGATTTCGAGAATTGTTTGTACTCCCGGAATATTTGTTGCAGCGGCAACAGCGTGAGCCGTAATTTCGTTCTTAACTATATCAGCACCGACAAGTGCTCCTGCAAGGTTTCTTCCTGAACCTGTTGTACCAACCCCTTTGATATCGTATTCACGGTTGGCAGCATTTGCCTGTTCGATAATTTTGTTTAAACCTGTTTGTACAGCCAAAACAGGCTTACCTGCCGTTTTGAGCATGTATGAATCTATATATTTTCCGTGTTCATCAACTACTGCTAATTTAGTTGTAACGGAGCCAACATCAATTCCTAAATATGAAGTTATAGCCATTAATATACCTCGTCTTCCATCTCTTTATATAATGGTAACATAAAGATAAATAATTGTTTATTAGGGTAAATATATAAAACATTCCTCTTCCGCAAAAAGGTTACTATTTTTTATTTACCTCAAATAAAAAGCCCCTGAAGATATCAAGGGGCGATAGATAAAGGTTTTTTAGCAATATAAAATTGCAATTTAGTTTTAGTATTTTAGTTTATTAAGGTTTTAATTCACAAATTTTCTAACTCACTGCCTCAAACTTTTGTCCCTGCTGAGAGTTTTGAGAAGGTGTTTGTGCAGTAGCGGGAGTTGTCCCGAAAGTTTGTTGTGCGAAAATATCACCTTCTGCGAAGCTTGTATTGGAATACATATATGGCATACTGTTATTGTTTGAAAACAGTGAAGCGATTTGATTAGCCATCATGTAATCCTGAATAGTCGGTGCACCATAAGTCTGTTGAGGAACTGCCGTTGTTGTGGCTTGAGCCTGTACAGCCGGTGCCGTTTGCGGGGTAACCGCTGCCTGACTTTGATTGATTAATCCCAAATATTCCTGGAATAATTGTGACTCAAATGTTCCTGAGCCTATAGGTGCTGCACTTTGTTGTGCTGTTTGTACACTTGGTGCTGATTGCGGAACCTGGGTTTGCGGATAAATGCTTGTTCCAAATGCCTGAGAGCCGAAGAAATCTTGTGATGCTCCTGTTCCGCCTAAAAAATTCACATTTGTTGCTTGTGTGTTCACTGCTGATGCAGGTGTAATTGCTGCCATAAAAATACCTAACCTAAAACTAATAAACTAACCTTACATTTATATAAAGTTTCTCAAACCATGATAATTGCCCGCTCTTGGGTAATTGTTAAGTTTTGTAACAAAACCGATTTTAATTGTAAAAAATACGTTACAAAAATCAAAATTTCTGGTACATGTTATATGTGTAGAGAATGAATTTCCGTTTATCCTATATCACATGAAGAGTACTACAGAAGGTTTAAAAAATGGTTTCGGCAATCAATTCGGTTAATCAATACCCCATAGACAGAGAGTCGCTTGAAGTTATGCGCAGACTTCAGTCATTAGGTGTTGTGCCAAGCGGAAATCTGATGTTAGACAGACAACGCTTGCAAACCGCTGAATTGCAAAAGAAACAGATTACACTGGCTGCTAATTCTGAGGTGAATTTGACAAAGTTAGAAGGAACGGGTAATGATTTTTCTTCAACTATCAATTTCCTACAAAACAGTCAGCCAACGAGTATCAAGGGTACCGAACAAAACAATAAAATCGGTTTGATTCGAAGTGCGAACCACGATATGTCTGCAGGGAACGGAGTCGTTCCGTTTGCGGATAATTCGGCCGGTAAAAAAGACATGCAGTACAGAATGATTGGAGCTGAACAGCTCGCTGAGTTGAATAAACTCAAACTGGGTCTTATCGCATAGAATTTATAAACAACGAAATGAATAACGGGTGTCGGAAGATGCCCGTTTTGTTTTTGTGGGGGAAAATATCATGTTATTTTTCGTTGACTTTTTAAAAATAATCATTAAGACATGAGCAAACATCTGATAGTGTCGTAGTAAACAGGGTGGATATGAAATATAACTAAAGCAAATGGAGGATATTTCCTCAAAGTAATTAAAGGTTCATTCTGTTTATGACGAAAGTCAAAGCAAAGGTGTAAATAAAAAGAAAAAAGGTGTACAAATGTCAACAAACGGTTTTGCAGCAGGGTTTTACCCGCATTATGATTTGAAGCAGAGAATTCAGCATACCAAGTTAGATACGGGTATTGTCGGAATGTATCCTGCAAGAATGGAACGTATTGAAGAACGTCCCGTAGGTGATTTTAAAGGCGTGCTTTCAGGGTTGGTAGAGCATTTTAACAAAGAGTTGAATGCGCCTGATAACCTGATGAAAGATGTTATGACAGGTAATGAAGATGTCGATATTCATGATGTTATGACAGCAATGGCTAAAGCTGAAATTAATGTTAACGTTGCGACTACCGTTGTCGGTAAAATCATTCAAACATACGATAAAATAATGCAGATACAGGTATAATATAGTATTACCACAATTGTGTATAAAACTGGACTAGGGTGTAAAAAATATGGATTTCAAAGAATTACTAAACAATAAAAACTTTTTAATAGGTGCACTGGCCGTAGGTGTCCTTATATTTGCTCTGTTAATAACAGTTGCAATCGTAACATCTGTGAGTGCAAACAAAGGCGGCGGTCAGGTCGTTAAAGAAAAGGTTATTAAAACTCCTCTTGATTTATTAACAACAGATAACCTTGGTAAGGCGATTGAAATTCAGGCACTTCTTGCAAGAGAAGGTATTACTGTTGAAAGAAGAGTAGACGGTACAAAATCTACACTTTTCTTACCAAAATATACACAATCTCAAAGAGACAGAGCACTTTTAGCAATCGTAAAAAGCGGTCTTATGGATCAAAATGTAGGACTTGAAATGTTTGATAAAGGTGACTTTACCTCTACAAAAGAAGATAAAAAGATTCGTTTAGTGAGAGCAATCGATGGTGAGTTAGCAAGACTTATCAGAAAAATTCCGCCTATCCAAAACGCATCTGTTTTCATATCTATTCCGGAACAAACAATGTTCTCATCTCAACAAAAACCTGTTACGGCAACAGTTCAGATTGATATGCCGAGCGGGGATAAGTTAGATGCCTTCAAAGTTAAAGCAATTACAAACCTGCTTATCGGTTCTGTTTCAGGGTTAACATCAGAAAATGTTGCCATAACCGATACTAACGGTAATGTTTATAACAGCATTATGTCACCGACAGATGAGCAGGAAGAAAGAATGCGTGAACAAGATAAGTACATGCAGCAAAAGGTTAACGTTCAGTTAGACAGACTTGTAGGTAAAGGTAACTATACTGCAACAGTATCTACTTTCCTGAAACAAGCTCCTACAGAAAAATTCACAACTTGGTATGATCCTAATACCAAAACTGCAATGAGCGAACAAACCTTCCACGAAGGATTGGGTGACCAAACTGCTGACAGCAACAGAAACACTAACGCTGTATCAGTATATCTTCCAAACGGTTTACCCGGAGGTGGTGCTGATTCTTCTCAAAACAGAAACTATTCAAGAACCGCAAAAGAAGTTCAGTATGGTGTTTCAAAAATACAAACTAACGAATATGCAAATTCAGGAACAATTGAAGATATTTCAATCGCTGTAACCTTAGATAAAGCAGCATTACCTCCTGATATTTCAATAGAAGAATTAAAAGAATTAGTTGCTCGTGCAGCATCTCCAAAATGTAGAGCAGAAAATGTATCAATAGCGTTCAACGATTCAAATGATCCGTATCTCGCATCAGATAACCCTGAAAAGTTACCAAAACCTGAAGAAACAGGTAACCCATGGTGGTTAGCGGTAGCACTCGTAGGCTTGAGTTTGATTATCGGTCACAGATTCGTAGTAAAACGTTTAGCGAAGATGAGAGAACTCCACGACGACGAAATGGAACTCTTAAGAGAAAAAGCAATGATGCAGGAACGTCAGCTCCAGGATGTAAGCAGACAGGCAGCAGAGTTGATGAGTCAGCAGGATCAAATGCAGCAAAATCTCATCGAAGAAATTCAGGCAAGAGGCATCGGTATGCAGGGTGTAGACATTTCACCTCTCAGAGATGCACTGGCAGACCTCAAGGAAGAATTCGAAATGATGGAAGAAGAAGAGGGTGCCGAAAAGATGAAGAGCTGGATAGAACAATAAGGGGTAATCTTATACCCCTTTTTGCATAAAATATTTTCTTGCAAAAATTTAGGAAAAGGAACATAATATAGCTATGGCGATAGAAGGATTTGATTATAAAGAGTTTGCAGAGATGATGTCATCACAGGCGGGAGAACTTGTTCCGCCCAATTTTAATGACATGCAGAAAGAGTATGTTGTAAAAACTCTGACAAACTTTACTCTCTTAGCAGGGGAAGCAATCTCAAACGATCCTAAACTTAATTTTAATGCGGATCAGGCTGTATTTGTTACCCAAATTATTGCGGAATGGTCATTCCACAAATCAATCGACCTTGTTCATTCGGGAATTATGCCGGAACATTGGGACGGGGTTATGCAAAAGATTGCATTTACAATCTTTGAGATTGCAAAACAGGCTATCCAAAAAAATATTCCGCAGGATAAAACTTTGCAGTTGATTGAGCACCATGTAGACAAGACCTACAAAGATGCGATTGACGATTTGGAAAAACGCGGAATTATTTCAAGCGAAATTTCACAACAGGCAGCAAGCCAGTCTAATATTGACGATATGGCAAGACAGGTTCAGGAACAGGAAGCTGCTGCACAAGCTCAGGCTCAGGCACAAGCACAGGCACAAGCCCCGGCTCAACCTGCTGCTCAGCCTCAGGAAGGTGAAGCTGCTCCACCGCCTGCTCCGGCTCCGTCACCTGTTTCAGGCGACAGACCGATGAAGATGAAGGCAATTGCTATGGTACTTAAGCTGCTTGATAAAAAGCGTTCTGAAGAAGTGCTTGCTCAGTTCTCTGAAGATGTTGCAAACGAATTAAGAAAATTAGCAAAAACTCCTCGTCTTGAAGAACAGGTTGATTTGCGTGTTGCTAAACAATGTCTTGAAGATTTGAAAGTTATTTTACCTAAGAAGAAAAAATTATCACAGGATAATATGGTCAGAGAAATGGACAAAATCTTTAACAAACACGACATGGAAACTGTCGAACAGATTGTTAAATCAGAACGACCGTTTGTAAAAAGATTTGTATCACAATCATACGAAGGTGACTACTATCAGGGTGTTCCGCTGAGAGTTGCCAAGATTCTTGTTAACTATGTTCAGGAAAATCTAAAACAAAATGCTGAACAGGAAGCTCCGAAAGAAGAAAAACCACAAGAATAATTATTTTAACTGACTTTCTTTATTATTTGAAAAATTGTAAATAAGTGCCTAATTGTAAGAATTAGTGTATAATATCTAGTATGATTATTAAAAAGAAAGCTAAGAATAAAACTCCTGAGGAGATAGCGATTCAGGAAGCGGAAAAAGAAGCGAAGAGAATTGCTGAGGAGGAAGAGCGTAAACGCGAGGAAATGCTGAAACAAAAAGAAGAAGATGTAAACATCTTCGATGTTGACAGCATTGATTTTTCGCAACGTCAGGAACGCAGAACAGGAAACAGAAGAAGGGGTTACCGTCGTATAGACGACAGAAATCTTGTTTCCCGTGCTCAGGAAGAAGCGCTTCAGATTAAGCAAAGTGCTTATCAGGAAGGGTATAATGCGGGGCTTCAGCAGGCTCAGGCTGATATGGAGAATTTCAGAAATTCTTTGGCGGCTTTTATGGGCGCAGAAGATAAAGTTTTCAATGAAGTTGCTCCGAATATTCTCAGTATAGCAATGGAAATTGCTCAAAAAATTATTAAAACAGAGGTAAAAACAGATCCGCAAATAGTTTTGGAAACGGTTTTAGACATATTAAAAACATTATCCAAAAACGAACCGAGGATAGTTTTAAGAATAAATCCGTTACAGGTGCAATATATGAAAGACACTCTGCCTGAACAGGTAAGGTTATTAGGTATGGAAGCAAAATTGTCGATACTTTCAGACGAAGGTATAACAGAGGGCGGGTGTATCGTTGAAACTAATAACGGGCTTGTAGATGCAAGTATTGAGGCACAACTTGAAATAGTTCAAAATGCACTTAGGAGTATGGAATAGTGGCATCAGAAGGTAAACCGATAAGTGAAATTTCGCTGGCAATCTTTGTCATCATCCTTATTTTGATTTTACTTATGGAGATGCCTACTTGGGTTATCAACTTTTCAATCTCACTGAATATTACTCTAGGGATTGTGCTATTAATGATATCTCTCTATATCCAGAAACCTCTTGAATTGGCAGCGTTTCCGACCATTATTCTTTTGGGTACAATGTTCAGGCTTGTATTGTCTATTGCCTCAACCCGTCTTATTCTGGCAAAAGGTGAGGCGGGAGAAGTAATCGATGCTTTCGGACACTTCGTAACAGGGGGTAACATGATTGTAGGGGGTGTAATCTTCCTTATTATCACCGTTGTACAGTTCATGGTTATCACAAAGGGTGCTGAACGTATCGCCGAAGTATCTGCGCGTTTCGCGTTAGACGCTATGCCGGGTAAACAAATGACTATTGACGCCGACTTTAACGCGGGGTTGATTTCACCGGAAGAAGCGGTCAAAAAACGTGAAGACTTACAACGTGAATCAAGTTTATTCGGGTCTATGGATGGTGCGATGAAGTTCGTAAAAGGGGATACCTTAGCGGGTATCATTATTACGATTATCAATATTGTAGGGGGCTTGATTATCGGTTGTTTGATGCAGCAAATGCCTGTAGCCGATGCGGTCAGCAAGTATACGATTTTGACAATCGGTGACGGTTTGTGTGCACAGGTTCCGTCACTTCTTATGTCTATTGCAGCAGGTATCGTCATGACCCGTGCTTCAGCAGATGCGGCTTCTTTGGGTTCAGATTTGACTCAACAAATTATGAACAAACCGTATTCACTGTTCTTCGCGTCAGCGTTTCTGTTTCTTATCACAATTACATCACCTATTACGGGTTTGCCGTTCCTTCCGTTCCTGTTATTCTCAATAGGGCTTGCTGTTGCAGGTTTTTCCGTACTTATCAATGCGGACGTTCAATCTCAGTTGGGACAGCTTGAAAATGTAAGACAAAATATGCAGGATCTTGTTAACCCTAACAAAATGTATGAACGACTTGGGGTTGATGTATTGAGTTTGCAGGTTGGTGCAGGTCTGCTTGTAATTGCCGATCCTGATCAGGAAGGTCAGCTGCTTGCTAAAATCGCGGCACTCCGTCAGAGAGTTACTGATGAACTCGGTTACATTATTCCGAATATTCGTATTATGGACTCGTCCGCTTTGGAATCTAACGAGTATATGATTTCTATTCGTGGTAATACTGTTGCCACGGGTTATGTATATCCGGGTAAATATATGGTTATTGCTGATCAGTGGGATGCTGTTCGTAAGAATGTTCCTGATGATGCAATTATTGCTGTTGACCCTACATATCAAACACAGGCTTACTGGGTTAGTGCGGAGGATGCACAGGCAACTAAACAGGTTACCGCAGTTGATGCGACAGATGTTTTGGTTACTCACTTACAGGAATGTGTACGTAAACACGTAGACGAAGTTATGACCAAAACAGATGTACTTAAACTTATGGAACTTGTTCGTTCTCAAGACCCTACTCTTGTCAACGACTTAGTTCCTGCTATTATTTCAACTTCAGATTTGAGAAAGATTTTTGTTAACCTTATCAGAGAAAAAGTTTCTATCAAAGATATTATATTCGTATTTGAACGGCTTTGTGACTATGCAAGATTTTCAAAAGAACCGGACATTTTGTCTGAACGATTGCGTGCTGCATTAGGTCGTCAGATCTGTCTTACAAATGTTCAGGAGGAAAATATTCTTTACGCACTTACACTTTCGCCTGAATGGGAAAAAGTACTTGATGACAGCTGTCAGAGAACAGAGTTAGGTACAATGTTCCTTTTGAACCCTATGCAGGTTCAGGACTTGATTGAATCAACCGCTATGACTCTTATGCGTGCTCACCAAAATATCGGCAAACAACCTGTTATCCTCTGTTCGCCTCGTATAAGACTGCCTTTGTTCCAGTTACTTGAACGGCATATTCCGACAATTGTTGTAATATCTTATTCCGAACTTATTACGGATATTCGTGTTGAAGCGGTTGATACTATCGGTGAAGGGTAATATTAAATTATTCCCCTTTGAAGTCGTCTACAATTGCTCTCGGGCATGAATAAGATGTACCTTTTTTATTTCCAATACCGACATGCCAAAAACCTGTTGTCTGATTTTCTTCTATATCTTTTGTTGAATTATCAAATTTTAATTTGTATCCGTTTGCTGTTTTCTTTAGCGGAATTATTCCGTTCTTCCATTTTTTAACAAGTGAATGATCTGTTGAGTAGTATGCTTTCTTTCCGTTTTTATCTAAAGCACCTACGGTTATTGAGTTATCTATCAGGGATAAAAGGTTAAAATTTTCTTTTCCGCTGTTGCCCGCTGCAACATATATTTTGGTTCCTCTTGCAGAGAGTGAGTCCATACAGTTTATGATTTCCGTAATCTCTTTAGCCTTGGTTTTTAAAAAGAAATAGTCTGTTGCTACCGTGTAATCGGGGTTGTTTATAAGGAAATTTTTTATTTTTCTTCTTTTAGATGCAACATTTTTTGGGGTAATTTCTTCCCCGACCATGTCAGACATATCTTCAAAAGTCATTTCTTTTCCGAGAGAAAGGTTTACGGCATCATATTTTTTACCCGCTCTCATTTCTTTGAAAAGTGGTGTTGTTACACTGTCTTTTATATGTTCATATTGTCCGATAAAAATATCGGGAATACTTTTTTTATAAACATTTGCATTTGGCAGTCCGTCTTCTATTATTTTACTTGTAAGATATCCGTGGGGTATGTCACCTTTCATATCTATATCAATATCAATATTGTTATCTTTAAAACAGTCAAGGACGAGGATATCTTTAGCAGGTTTTCCTTTGCTAACCTGTGATACAATTCTGTCTTCCATAGGCTGAAGCGGGACAGAACAATGTTTTGGTGCGGTAACAACCAAAGTCCCGTATATGAATGTTCGTCTGAGTACTTTTCCTATCTTCATTTTAGAATATCCTTGGTTATTATAACGGGTGTGAAAATATTTTTTGACAGGGGTAAATGGAAAATGTAACCTCTCCACGGTAGAGGGGTGTTTTTACATTTACCCCTTTCTTGCTTCCTGTTGTTTGTAGTATAGTGCAGAGATGTTATCAATCTGCGGGCCTACAAATTTGTGAACAATAAAGTTTTCAACAAATCTGTCTATCGGTTTTGCCATTACCGATAATGCAACAAGTCCGCCAATAGATTTGAGAATCCTGTTGTTGAACATTCTGCCCTTTTCCATCTTTCTTACAATATCGAAAGCGTGGCTTTGCTTTTCTTCAGCAGACATATCTTTTGTTATTTTTTGGAATTTATTAAAGGTTTTTTGAGAAATTCCGTCAGGGAGAACACCGTCAAGCAATTGTTGTCTTTCGTCAACAAGTCTGTCCGTTACGGAATTTGCATATTTTTTGATATTTTCGCTTGTCGGGTTTTTTATAAGCGGTTTTTTAAAAAGGTTCAGAACAATTCTTACAGGGTTTCTGTTGTTTTTGTGGGTGTTTTTATGTTTCAGAATTTCGTCAATTTTTTCAGAAAGCGCCTCTTTGTAAGCATCTTTGTTTACTTTTCCCGTTTCATCAAGATAATTTTTGTGTTCCCCTGATTTCATTGAATTGATAATTGTATCAGAAATCTGTTCTCTGCTGTTTATGGAAAGTCCTGTTTTGCCGTAGGCTGCTCCTAGGTTAACAAGTGACTGCCCTGCTTTGACGGCTAAGGTTGGGAGGAATACACTTGCAAGCAGTTGGGTAATAAACTGTTTTGAGGCCCTTCCTTTGCTTCTATCCTGATTTGAGAACTCATCCTGTCTGTATTTATCCGCAATATCTGCGCCTATATAACCTATTGCAGGCAGCCATGAAAGGTTTGCAAGCATAGGGCTTATAGGTCTTATTGCTTCCCCAAGCTCGTTTGTGTAACCTAATGCCCTTATCGGCATCTCTGCATAAATATCTTTTCTCTTTATCGGGGTTACAACTTCTTCTTCACCCTTAAAAGAGGTTTTGTTTTGCAAATTTTTGAATCGGTATTCATTACTTCTGCTTATAGAATTTATATTTGCAAAATTATTAATCAACTTTATCCCTTTCAACCAATATTCATTTCCTGTTTAAAAAATTACTCTGAAAGATTTATTTTGCCTGCAGAAGGACAAAATATTTACAAAACAGCCATATTTGTTACATAGGGGTAAATATATGATTTTATTATAGTTAAAATGGCGATTTAACTATATTTCCCCTTAGTACATTTTTACAAGTTCGCGGACTTTTGCAAGTGTCTTTTCGGCTTCAGTTCTTGCTTTATCAGAACCTGTTTTCAGAATATCTTTTACTTCGTCAAGGTGGGTTTCATAGTAATGGCGTTTTTCTCTGATTTCTGCCATTCGTTCATTGATTTTAGCCCCAAGTTCGCGTTTACACTGTGCACAACCGCGTAAACCCTGTTCACATTCGCTTCTTATATTTGCTATTTCTTCTTCCGAGCCGAAGATTTTCCAGTATTTGAAAGCAACTTCACATTCATCAGGATGTCCGAGGTCATCTTTTCTCAGTCTGCTTCTGTCTGTAATTGCAGTCATAACTTTTTTTGCAGTTACTTCATCTGTGTCGGAAATCTTGATGTCGTTGTTAAATGATTTACCCATTTTGTTTCCGTCTAAGCCGCAGATGAGTGAACAGTTGTTCAGTTTTGGCTGCGGTTCGTTGAAGAAATCTGTGTTATATACATTATTAAATCTTCTTGCAATATCTCTTGTAAGTTCAACGTGCGCAACCTGATCTATCCCGACAGGTACAAAATTGGCATTAAACATTAAAATATCAGAAGTCATCAAGACAGGATAACCCATAAGTCCGTAGCCGATTTGGGTGTTCATACCTTCTTTTGACTTTAAGATTTTTGCCATATCTTTTAAGGTCGGGTCGCGTTCTACCCAGTTTTGCGGAGTAATCATACTCAAGTACAAATGTAATTCCGCAATAGCAGGAACATGTGACTGTACATATATTGTTGATTTTTCAGGGTCGATACCTGATGCGAGCCAATCCATTGTGACATCAAGTACATTCTGTTTTAAATCGTCAGTTTTATCATATTTTGTAGTGAGAGCATGCCAGTCAGCAACAAAGAAAAAACATTCAAAATCTTTTTGTAACTGTACCCAATTATCAATAACACCAAGGTAATGACCTAAGTGAAGTTTCCCTGTGGGACGCATTCCTGATACTATTCTTTCTGCCATAATTTGCTCTCCTTTGTATTGATTATAGCATAAACAATAATTTAAATTTCCCCGATTAAATCGTACTCGTCACATCCTGTAATTTTGATATTTTCAATATCTCCGGGGATAAGTTGTTCGTCTGTTTTTATATAAACAACTCCGTCGACTTCGGGTGCATCATTTTGAGTTCTTGCAACTACATAACCATCATCTGTATAGTTCTCTATTATGCATGGCAGTGTTTTCCCGATAAAACTTTCGTTTATTTTTTTGGATATTCCCTGCTGAAGCTCCATCAGTTTTTTGTATCTTTCGTGCATAACCTTTTTGGTTATCTGCGGTTTCATAGAGTATGACGGAGTGCCTTTTTCTCTTGAATATTCAAATACTCCCATTTTGTTGAATTTCATATCTTTGACAAAATTATAAAGATGTTCAAATTCTTCTTCCGTTTCTCCCGGATATCCGACGATGAAGGCTGTTCTTATTGCAACATCAGGGACGCGTTTTCTTATATTTTCAATCATTGGTCTGTAATCAAAAGCAGGTCTGTTCATTCTTTTGAGCATATCAGGGTGTGAATGTTGAAGCGGAATATCAACATATTTTACAACCTTATCGCAGTTAGCGATTGTATCAAGAAGTTCGTCTGTCATTTGGGTAGGGTACGCATACATAACCCTTATCCAGCCTAAACCTTCAATCTCGTTTAATTGTTTTAATAACTCTGATAACATAGGTTTTTTATACAAATCTATACCGTATCCTGTTGTGTCCTGTGCAATCAGAATGATTTCCGTTACCCCTTTTTTTACCAAATCTTTTGCTTCAGAGAGTATGTCCTCAATCTTTCTTGAGTGATAATCCCCTCTTAAATACGGAATAATACAGTATCCGCATCTGTAATTACAGCCGTCTGCAATCTTTATATATGAACTTGAACCTACGGTTATTTGTTGTCGTTTGATGTTTTCAGGGTATATGTATTCAGGGGTTTTTGTTATTTCTTCTATATATTCCCCGTTGGTTTCTACTGATTTTATAACGCTTATCAGTTTTGTAAAATCTGTTGTTCCGACAAGTGCCGATATTTCTGGAATTGCTTTTTTTAGTTCTTCGCCGTGTTTTTGAGCAAGACAGCCTGCTATTATCACCTTTTTACCTTCATTTATCATTTCAAGAATAGAGTCAACTGATTCTTTTTCTGCATCGTGAATAAAAGAGCAGGTATTGATTATTACAATAGGTGCATCTGTTTCATCAAGGGTTATTTCGTATCCGTTTTCGGACAGTAACCCGAGCATAAGTTCTGAGTCTACAAGATTTTTTGCACAACCGTGACTAATTAAAGCAATCTTTGTCATAACTATATTTTAGCACAGATAAGGGGTAATTATACATTTACCCCCCCCTATTGAGTAAGTTTGAAAAATGGGTTATAATCATTAAAGTAAAGAATAAGAAGGAAGAATCATGAGTGAGTTTAGCGTAAAATTCAGAGGTGTAAGAGGCAGTTATCCCGTTGCAAACAAGGATTTTTTGGAATACGGCGGTAATACTTCGTGTGTGGAAGTTAATGTCGGCGGACATTTGATTATTCTTGATGCCGGAACAGGCTTGATAGAGCTGGGTAACGAGCTTATGACAAAATATATTGAATCAGGTTCGACTATTACCGAAAGAACTCCTGTTCGTGCGACTATCCTTTTGAGCCATATTCATCAGGATCATATTTTGGGCATACCGTTTTTTAAACCAATGCATCTTGCTTCTACAAAACTCCATTTGTTTGGCGGAGTTGCTCAGGATGAAAAACTTGAAACAGAGCTTTCAAAATTATTGTTTACGAAAACTTTTCCGCTTGATTTAGGCGACATAGCTGCGGAATTGAAAATACAGGATTTAAATGAAACTAATTATATTATTTTAAGACATGGCGAAGAACCTGTTTTAACAAGGGTTTACGACTTTTATTCTTCAGGATGCAGGGAAGATGATGTTGTTATTTCCTGTTATAAATCTTTTGCTCACCCTCAAAACGGTGTCTATATTTATAAAATTACATATAAAGGTAAATCCGTAGTTTATGCTTCCGATAAGGAAAGTTACTCAGGCGGTGATAAAAAGCTGACCAAGTTTGCGAGAAACTGTAACCTGTTGATACACGATTCTCAGTACACAACGGAAGATTACCTGAGTTTATATACCCCGAAACAAGGGTTTGGCCATTCAACTTATGAAATGGCACTTGATGCTAAAAAACAAATCGGAGCGGAAAAACTGGTATTTTTCCATTTTGATCCTTCTTATGATGATAATAAACTCAATGAACTAAATTCTGCCTATGGCAAGGAAGATGCTGTTATGGCGAAGGAAGGTTTGGAACTAAATATTTTATGAAAAAATTTGTAGTATTTTTATTATTTACCTCATTATTGGCGAGTGGTTATGCAAAACCCTATGTATCGGGTTCGTACCAGATAAACGCGTCTAAAAACGCAGTCTTGCATAACTCAATCGGCTTGCGGTATCTTGAAGAACATTGTTATTATGCTGCGGTGCAGGAGTTCAAAATAGCAATAAGTTTAAATCCGAATACCCAGTCAGCGTCTATTGCATACAATAATTTAGGCAGAACTTATATGGAGCTCGGTTTTGCAGAGCAGGCGCAGGACTGTTTTGAACGCGCCATAAGTCTTTACGGACTTAACTTTGAGTATTATAAAAATCTGGCAAATTGTTATGCAAAATTGGGTAAAGCAAAAGAAAAAATAGCCGTATACAGAGATGAATCTAACCCGTTGAACAAGGTTATGCTCGGGCTTTTGTATGTTATGTCGGGTGATAAACGGGCAGGCATGATTACTCTGGACTCTTTCTGTATGTCTGAGCCTGATTTAATCATAACTGGCGGGGTCAGAGAATATTTGCGTGATTTAACACTCCAGCAGCAGAAACAAGACAAATAGTTTTGTTACATTAAAATGTTTTTGCCTGTTTCTTTGTCAAAGAAAAGCATATTATCAGGTGTCAGGGCAAGTTCGATAGTTTCGCCGATTTCATAATCAGGCGGTAGTTTTGCGGAGCATTTAGCCCCCTGTATATTGAAATACGCGATTTTTTCGCTTCCTAACATTTCGCTTATATCAACTTCCACATTGAATTTGGTTTCTCCAATAACCATATTTTCAGGTCTTATACCTATTGTGAAATTTGTTTTACCGTTCAGTCTTGAACGCAATTCATCGTTCACGGGAACGGTTATGCCGTTGAATTTTAGCCCTTCTTCGTCAAGAACTGCATCAATAAAATTCATTTGTCCGATAAATCCTGCAACAAAAGTGTTTGCAGGGTTTGAATAAATGTTTTTCGGAGTGTCAACCTGCTGGATAACACCTTTATCAAGTACAACGATTCTGTCACCCATTGTGAGTGCCTCTGTCTGGTCGTGGGTTACATAGATAAAAGTTGTATCAAGTTTTTTGTGTAATTTTTTGATTTCAGATCTCATTTGAACCCTGAGTTTTGCATCAAGGTTAGAAAGCGGTTCGTCCATTAAGAATACTTTCGGGTTTCTTACCATTGCACGTCCGAGTGCGACTCTTTGTCTTTGTCCGCCTGAAAGCTGTTTTGGTTTTCTGTCTAAATATTGGGTTAAGTCTAAAACTTCCGCTACTTCTTTTACCTTTTTGTCGATAGTCGCTTTATCAGTTTTTCTCATCTTCAGACCGAAAGCGATGTTATCATATACGCTCATGTGCGGATAAAGTGCGTAACTCTGGAATACAAAAGCAATATCTCTGTCTTTTGGGTGAACATTGTTAACGACTTTATCCCCGATAGAAATTTCGCCTGCCGTTATATCTTCAAGTCCTGCAATCATTCTCAAAATAGTAGATTTGCCGCAGCCTGATGCTCCGACAAGAACAATAAATTCCTTGTCTGCTATTTCAAGGTTTATGTTGTTAATAATGATTTTTGTCTTGTCGTATGATTTACAAAGATTTTTAAGACTAACATTACTCATTATGTGCGATCTCTCTCGGTATTACAATATTGTATACAAGTCCTTTCATAGGAAGAATTTCAGCCCATATAACCCCGCCCAATTTCTTTGCAATATTAGATGCAGTCCCTAAAGCAAGTGCTCTTGAAATGGTGTTTTTGTTGGAACTGTCAATGATTGCATAAGGGTTAAATAATGTGCTCAATTCCGTTTCTAAAACTGTTGTATTGTTGCTTGATACCGTTATTAAAATAGAAGAATCTACAGGGAGATTTCTTGCAGTTAAAAATTCCTGATCAGCGTCAGCAATTGTGACATAGATGTTCCCCATATCAATATCTCTTGCCATAACTTCAACAAGATTTTGCATCATCAGTTTAAAATTCGTTTCCTTTTGGTATACGGAACGCTTCAATTGTTTATCCGGTTCAAAGTTTATGTTAATTGCTTTTTCCGAATAAAGGTTTTTATTTGCCTTAACGATTGAATCGAGTGCATCAATAATATCGAAATATTTGTCGCTGTCTTCAATCAAATCACCTTCTGTCTGAGAAAGTTCAACCAGTCTGTTGAAGAAATAGAGCAAATCTGATGAATTCTTTTTGATAATGTTGATGAATTTTGCCTGTTTTTCGTTAACATTACCGCCAAGTCCGTCAATCAGACCTTGTGAAAATCCGATAATTGATTGCAGAGGTGAATTAAACTTGTTAGAAAGTTTGACTAAGAAACTGTTTTTGTCGCTGTTTACTTTCTGCGAATTTTCCTGTTCTTCAAGGATGTTGGATATGCGTTTGTAGTTTTGGGTAGAATCTCTGAGGGCAACAACATGTCCGCCTTCGATTTCACGAGATGTGATTTCAAAATATTCATCACCCTGAGTTGATTTTGCGATAAGTGCTTTGTGTGTATTTGCGGAATTTACTATCAGATCGTAGCCGTTTTCCAGAATATCATTGATTGACTTTGAAAATAAAAGTCCTTCTTCCATTCTGAATAAATCGTGTGCCACATCATTAGCCCACTGAATAATTCCGTTTGTACCGACAAAAACCACCCCGTCAGGCAGATTTCGCTGCACATCAATATTTTTTTGAATTGATAATATTTTACGAATATCCATTAAAACACCTCTTTGGTTATTCTAGCATAAAGTTTTGAAGGGGTAAAGTGGTATAAAGTGTACACAAAAAAAAAGACCGGTTAATACCGGTCTTTTTTTTAAGCCTGAAATATTATACTTCTGCTTCTTCAGGTTCTTCTTCTTTTGTTTCTATAACGTTACGGATAGAACCTTTGTCAGAAGATAATGATTTATCTTTGAACTTCTTAACCTGTCTGTCCAATTTATCAGCAACTAAATCAATACTTGCATACATAGATTCATCTTCAGAAACTTCAACGTGAATGTTTTTACCGTTCAACTTACATGAAACTTCTGCTATATACTTACCTGATGCAGACGGATTCTTGATTACAGTCAAAATAACATCAATAGCTGTAATTTGATCGTAATGATTTGCTACTTTACCTAATTTTTCTTTCACATACGCTTTGATAGCATCTGTAATTTCAATGTTTTTACCATTAACGTGAATATGCATTTAAGCCTCCTAATAAACTACCATATCCATTATACAACACTTTAACCGATTTTTAAAGTATTAGTATAAGGAAAATAAAAAATCTTTTAAATACTAATCTTCGAGAATTTGAGCTGCCCCATCTTCAATATATTGAGGTATCTCAACATTCGGGGTACCGATAGATCTCACTAATTCAAGAACGGACGCTTTCATTTGACATTTTTGCGAGGAACCGCTGAAAAATTCGCTGTAAAAACAGCCCGTACAATTGCAGCCTCGTTTGTAGCAATCTACAGCTGCAGGTGTCCATCTTCTGACTGCAACTGCTCTCCCCATATCACGACTTCTAAACAATATATCCTCCAAAATTATATAATCAATTATTCTTTAATTTATCAACTATCCCGAGGGCCATCTCCTCTATCCCACTAGGTTTGCCCTCTCCATATTTTCATTATATAGATTAAGGTCCTTATTACAAGAGGTTTGTAAACGATTATTACAAGTGTTTCAAATACACGCAAAACGACATGGTGTCTGTAATACAGGCAAATC
The DNA here is from genome assembly GCA_902765215.1 of uncultured bacterium. Lineage (GTDB taxonomy): Bacteria > Cyanobacteriota > Vampirovibrionia > Gastranaerophilales > Gastranaerophilaceae > UBA2883. The sequence goes on from CACWZA010000012.1 coordinate 18,310, forward strand.
AAAGTCCTGTACATGAGATTATGACATGGTTTGCATGGTGTCGAAACATGGAAACCCATGCATGGTGCATGTTTTCATGTTTTTAAAAAGTGTTAACTTTTGTAAAAAAGTTAGCATGTTGCCAGTTTTCATGCCTGTTTTAAAAATCAAGATTTAAATAAATTATTGTTTAAAGGCATTGAATTACAACAGAATTACAGCGGTTTTACATCCGCATAAATCAAACTTGACCAGTCATCAAAGAAGCTCACCTGAGTAAGACTGCCTGTTTTTATCAGTATTCTGAACTGGTCTTCCGGCGATACTTTTAAAACTTGTGCTACTACTGATTGGATAATCATAGGGTAGGTGACAACTATCAGTCGTGAATTTTTGTTCTCGCCGACAAGTTTCATTACTTCTTTGTGCACTCTCTCATTGAAGTCAACCAGTAATTCGCACCCCTCAACATCTATATTTGCTATTGTCGGGAAATCATCCGAATACTGTTTTGCAACGGCTTCAAAAGTTTTTCCGTTCAGGGTGCCGCATTTTCTTATGTGGAGGTTGTCTACTACTTCAAAGTCCTGACGGAACATCTTTGCAATAGGTTTTACCGTTTGTATGCATCTTGTTGCAGGACTTGTGAAGATTTTATCGTTCTTAACCCCGCGAACTTTTAAATATTCGCATACTTTTTCGATTTCTTCCTGTCCGTTTTCTGTCAACGGAGGATATTTTTCGGAATCAGATATTCTGTTTTCCTGTGTGTATACGGTTTCACCATGGGATATAAATGTTATTTTGCATTTTCTCTTTAACAAAGTAGTACCTCTTTTTTCTTATTATAACATGGTTCTTTATTATTTGCATAAATTATTGTTTAGAGGTGAACGAAGTTCACCTTGAAATAAGGGAAAATATAAAAATAACGATTACGGGTTTGATGAACCATTTCTTTGACCGCAAAGAAACGGTTCACAAAGAAACTCTCCGACCTGACTCTCCGTAATCACTCATCTGTTAGGATTTCACATCGGTCGTTCAAACTCGCGATTTTACAGATGTTTTTAATGTTAGTGTAAAATCCAACATCTGCGGATTACTACGAAAAGGTCGGATTAACCCCCTCCCTGCCTCCCCCTTTTCATAGGGGGAGGGCAATCACATATTTTCCCCTCTCCTAAAGAATAGGAGAGGGGAAAATATTAAATAAACAATAATTTTAAAAATGAAATAACCTCTCCGCGGGAGAGGTCGAATATCTTATGATTTGCCTGCAAATTATTAGATATTCGGGTGAGGGGTGTTTTATATATTTACCCCCCTCTAAACAATAATTTGTCTTTGTGCTAAAATCAATTTGCAAATTGGATATTAGAAAAAGGAGAATATTATGTTTTGCCCTAATTGTGGAAAAGAAATAAATGATAATTCAAACTTTTGTTTGTATTGCGGACACAAGTTTGCAGACGAAAATGCTGAGAATGAGGAAATTTATTCTCATTCTTATTACAAAGATTCATACAAGAAAAATGTTCAGCACGAAAATAAGGAATTTTCTTTTGTCGATACCTTCTTCAAAGGTGTTGCGGCAATGTTTATACTTATACTTTGTGTGTTTGGATTTTTCTTTATAAAGAATTATGTTGCAGGTGATTTATTCAGCTTTGACAAAGTCAACTATGAAAAGTATGTTGAAGATCCGTCACTGATTCCTGAATTAACCCAGCCTGAGACATTAGAGGGGTTAATCTCTAACCTTAAAGATGTTCAGAACTTCCTTGAACTCTATCTGAAAGTTTCTGATGATGATTCCGAAACAAAGCTTGAAACTTTTGACAGGTACAGAAAAGAGCTTTTGAAACTTCAAAACTTCAATAATACCAATATTTTAAATGGTGATGTTCAGTTCAGAACTCCGAGAACGGAAAAAGAGTTTAAGAAGCTCCAAAAACAATATTCAAAAATTCTGGACAAAGTCGGCTTGATGATTGTTGCTGACGAAAGTTATTCAAAATATCACTTAGAAGAAGATGCAAGATTTACAAGCAGAAAATTTGGGAAATATCTCCCTGACGATATTGCAAAGTATCTGAAACTTAGAGCAGACAATTACAAACCTTGTATGTATAAAGACGAACTCTTAATTAAGCCGTTTGATTTGGCTAAGAGAATTGCTGATTATGAAACCTTTATGAATGAAAACAAAGATTTCAGATATATTGATGAAGTCAGAGATTTGCTGTTCTCATATACATTTGTATATGCGTTCACTTCTGACAGAACAAATGTAATTTATATAAACAAAAAGACCTTTAAAAAGAGTGATAAAAAGTTCATGAAAAAATACCCGATATCACAGCTGAGAGAACTTGTTTCTCACCTTTTATCATCAGCAAACGGTATTTCTTCAAAACAATTTGACGAAATGTACCCTTATGAATACCAAAAAGGTTTAGATGCAATAAAACCTGAAAAGTCTGAGTTATCAGATATTTTCACTACTGTAAGAAAAAATATAATGAAACTTCGTTCAGATGATAATTTTGAATATATGTACATATCATCAACAGATACTTGGAGTGCTTATGATGCATCAAAACCATTGAAGAAGGGCGACTTCATTTTGGCACACTCAGGAAGCGGATACGAAGTTTATGATTATAAATATAAAAAGACAAATCAGACTTTACAGTTGGAAGATAATGCCAAGTTCTTTATTAAGAATAATCAGCTTTTTGCATATTCTGCTAACCACCTTCAGATACAGGTACTGGAAAGTTCATACGGAAGTTTCAGTTTCCGAACGGTTTCCGTAAAAGGAATTAAGAAAATATTCCCTGATATCCTGATTATCAATATAGATACTTTTGGGGAATATTCTGTTCAGATAGATAAACCTGTAGGCCCGAAAACATATATGTTGATTTCAACCTCAGGCGGTAATTATGAAGGTTACAGTCTTTCAGGTAATATGCAGCCGGGTGAATTAAGTAATATCTTTACTGTGTCATCTGATTCTGCTCAGGTAAACTGGCTTCCTTCAGGTGAGGGCGACAGTTATCACATGTATTTTGTTACTCAGGGCGGACAGCCTGCGAATACGGAACAGACTGCCGAATAAAATAATGAACATAAAGCAATAAAAAGGGGGACATTTCGTTCCCCTTTTATTTACTGAAAAGTTATTCATATTTACCCTTTTTGCTAATTAATGATACAATTAATAAAAACGGAGAGAAAAATGGCTGTAAAAAAGATTGTAACATATGGTACTCCGTCTTTGAGAGAACCATCAAAAGAAGTACATAAGGTATCAAGTAAGATAAAGACTCTTGTTCAGGACTTGTTTGATACAATGTATATGAATAACGGGGTAGGGCTTGCCGCACCGCAGATTGGGGTAAATCTGAGGGTGTTTGTTGTTGACTGTTCTACGGCGGATGAACCTCTAAAACCGATGGTTTTCATCAACCCTAAAATTATAAAAAAAGAGGGGGCGACTTTGTCGCAGGAAGGGTGTTTGAGTTTCCCTGATGCATATACGGAAGTAAAACGATATAACGATGTTATGATAAAAGCATTGGACAGAAACGGAAAACCATTTGTTATGGAAGCAAAAGGCGGAACACTTTTGGCAAGATGTCTTCAGCATGAGAATGACCATTTAGACGGTATTCTTTTTATAGACCATACAACTAACAGATTTGAGGCAGATAAGGTTCTTTCCGAACATAATCTTCCTCCTGTTGAAGTTGACAGAATTTTAGATGAACCTGAATTAGACAAAGAACTTGGTAAATAGCGGAAAATTAAAAGTGAAAGATTATCCTGTAAAAGTTATATTTTTTGGAACGCCTGATATTGGGCTTAAGTCGTTGGATTATTTGTATAATTCCGACAAGATTGAAGTTGTAGCGGTTGTAACTCAGCCTGATAAACCGGCAGGGAGAGGGAAACATTTAAGACCTTCTCCGATAAAAGTCTATGCGCTTGAAAAAAATCTGCCTCTTTATCAGCCAAAATCAATCAGAAAAGAACCTGATATAATAAATGCACTTAAGGAATATAACCCTGATTTCTTTGTGACATTTGCATTCGGGCAGATTTTATCTCAGGAGGTTTTGGATATTCCAAAGTATGAAACTATTAATTTGCACGCATCACTTTTACCAAAATATCGCGGTGCAAACCCTATCCAAAGATGCATTATAAACGGTGATACCGAAACAGGTATATGCACTATGATTACTGAACTGGGACTTGATTGCGGGGATATATGCATGCAGTCAAAAATTGATATTCCTGACAGTATGACCTGTGAAGATTTATGGTTAAGGATTTCAGACGATTCACCTGAATTACTGGAAAAGACAATAATCGGGCTTTATGAAAATACAATAACTCCTTGCAAACAGTGTGAGAACGGGGTTTGTATGGCAGAGAAACTCAAAAAAGAGGAAACCCTTATTGACTGGAATAAGCCTGCTAAAGATATCCACAATCTTGTCAGAGGGGTTTATCATTCACCGAGCGCATATTTTATCCATAACGATAAAATAATTAAAGTGCTTAAAACCGTTGTTGAGGATAATTCTAACGACCATAAAGCAGGTGATATGGTTAAATCGGATAAAAACGGTGTTGTTATGCAGACGGGGGACGGACTTATCCGTTTGATTACGGTAAAACCCGAAGGAAAAGGTGAGATGTCTGCACGCGACTGGGCAAACGGTTTAAAGGGGTAAAGAAGGTGGAAACGGTTATGATTACAAAAGGTATCAGAGGGGCAATAACAGTAGATTTTAATACTGAAGAAAGCATAAAAGAAGCGACTTTAGAGCTTCTTAAAGAAATGGTTGAAAAGAATAATATTGATAAATCAAAGATATCTCATGCAATATTTACGCTTACGGATGATTTGAATGCAGTTTTCCCTGCAAAGTTTGCAAGACTTGATTTCGGTTGGGATAAGGTTGCAATGATGTGTTATCACGAGCTTGATGTTCCAAATTCTTTAAAAATGTGTTTAAGAGTTTTGATTGTTCTTAATTGTGAAGAAGATTTTGAGCCTCAGTTTGTTTACTTAAAGGGTGCTTCAAATCTGAGGAAATAGTTATGAAAAGAGTATTGGCCGTTGATGACAGTCCTGCGTGGAGAGCGTTTCACAAAAGGAATATTGAGGAAATATTTATAGAACTTGGAATTGCTGAGGAAGATTATAAACTGGACATAGCCGAATCTGCCCGTCAGGGTTACGATTTAGTTATGCAAAATAATGATACCCCTTATGATGTTATTATTACCGATTTACAGATGGAGTCTGATTTTGAGCCGTTGCTTGCGGGGGAATGGCTTACCGAACAGATTAAAACTTTTGATAAATACTTCAATGCAAAAATTATTCTGTGTTCGGGAATGTACAATATAAAACATATTGCCCAAAACAATAATGTTGATTATATACCTAAAAGGGTTGCGGTTGCCGATATAAACGAATATAAAGACTTGGTTTTAGGTTATCTGAATTAGTCCTTCTGTAATCTTTTGCATTTTGCACAAATTTCGTACCAGCGCGGTCTGCTCTCTTGTATAATTCTTGTTAAAAAGCTGGTGTATTTCGGGTAGTCAGGGCGTTGTTTTGCGATATGGTTTATAATTTTTGATTCGTCGGCATTATCAGGGTTTAAATCCCGAAATCCTAATTTTTTATAAAACCCGTCTGCAACTTTTTCACCTGTGAGAAAAACATCGGTGAAAATATAACGGTTTGCATCTATTGATTTTTCAAGCATTAATCTTGCAAGACTGTTCCCTCTGTAGTCTTTGTTGACGGCAAGAGAATCTATATAAAGAGTATTGTATCTTGCTTTTGGTACATCTTCGCAACCGTAGGACAGGCATGCACCCTGTATGTTTTTCTTTGAGTCTGTTGCGACAAGCATAGTCAAATGTTGATTGCTTTCATCACGGATACTGTTCCCGTAAAAATTTTCAAAGGTATCAAGAAAATCTTTCTTTTCACTTTTTGAAAGTTTGTTGTAATTCAGCCATGCGGGATCGTTTGTATCGTGAGAAAAGTTTTCACAGAAAAATTCGGTTATTTTTTTGATAAATTTTTTGGTTACTTTATTGTAATTTACTTCAGCAACATCGAGAACCCCTTTTGCTGTCTGAACTTTGAACGGTTCAATCGGGTTAAGTCTTGAAGTATATGCAGGGCTGTATCTGTTGTTTGAAAAAATTTGCATACAGTTTTAATAATCAAACATGAAAAAATTTGCTAATAAAAACAGTTTTCTTGTTCATTATAATTGGTTTTATCTTGTCAGAAAAATATGTTCATGTTTAAATAAGAATACTGAGGATAACCTCTAGTAAAAAGAAAGGTTTGAGGGGATAAAACCTCTCGGAAGCTGAAGATAAATTCAGCTTTAGATAAAAAATTGATTAAAGAACGAAATATAAAACTAGCGAAATTTGCCGGATTCTGTTACGGTGTCAAACGGGCTGTTGATACTGTTAAAAAATTAAAAGCAGACAATCCTGATAAAAATATTTATGTTTTAGGCGAATTGATACACAATACCCAGGTCATTCAGGAGCTTGATGAAATGGGTATAAAAACGATTAATGAATTACCTGAAAAAGGTGAAGGTATCTGTGTTATAAGAAGTCACGGGGCATCACCTGAGGTATTTGAAAATATAAAAAATGCGGGATTTGAAATAGTTGATTTGACTTGTTTAGATGTTAAAAAAGTGCAGCAACAGGCGATAGAACTTGCCAAAGAAGATTATTTTCTTGTTATTGTAGGCAAACCTGAACATCCTGAAGTCGTTGCTATCAAAGCAAATGCAGAGTTGTACGGTGACAATGTTGTTGTTGCAAGCACACCTGATTTACTCCAGCCTTATGAAGAACAAATTAAAAAACACAAAAAAGTCGGGGTTGTTGTCCAGACCACTCAAAGACTTGAAAACCTGCTTGAAATTGTGAAATATTTAACCCCAATTTCAAAAGAGTTAAGAGTAAAAAATACAATCTGTCAAAGTACTTCAATGCGTCAGACAGAGGCAAGAGAACTTGCAAAGGAAAATGATTTGGTGATTGTTGTCGGCTCTAAAAAGAGTGCAAACACAACACATTTAGCAGAGATTTTATCGGGTATTACCCAAACAATTCATATTGAGAATGATGAAGAATTAAAGAATTACAAAGATATTATAGAAAAATCAAATGATATAGCAATAACGGCAGGGGCATCTACTCCGCAATCCGTCATCGAAAAAGTTGTAAACGAATTACAAGGAGGAATATAATTATGGTAACAATGGAAAAAACATTAGATGAATTCGAACAATTACTGGAAGATTCATTGTCAAAACAACACGCAGTAGCTGATATCGTTGAAGGTACTGTTATTAAGAAAGAAAACGATGGTTATTTGGTAAGCGTTAAGGGTGCTAAAATGGAAGCATTCTTGCCTGAAAAAGAAGTTTCTTCCGAAGAAACTTTGGAAGTAGGCGACATAAAAGAATTTTATGTTTTAAGAGAAGAAGATAACGAAGACTCTATGATGCTTTCATTAAAGAGAATTGCATTTGCTCAGGCTTGGGCACAACTTAATGATGCAAAACTTCAGGGTGACACAATCCTTGCTAAAGTTGAAAAGACAGTTAAGGGCGGTGTCTTGGTTGATGTTGCAGACCTTAAAGGTTTCATCCCTTCATCTCAGTTGAGAACAGGTGTTCCTTTCGACGGGCTTGTTGACACAAAAATTGAAGTTAAAGTTCTTGAAGCAGATCCTAAGAAGAACAAACTTATCTTATCTCAAAGACAAGCTGTTGCTGAACAACGCGATCAGGTTGTTGATAATGTTCTTTCTTCATTGGAAGAAGATTCAGTTGTATCAGGTACAGTTGTAAGAATTACTGATTTTGGTGCATTTGTTGATATCAACGGTATCGATGGTTTGCTTCCAATCTCTGAAATTTCTTGGCAAAGAATTAAACACCCTTCAGATGTTCTTACTTTGGGTGATACAATTGAAGTTAAAATCATCAAGATTGATACTGAATTAAAGAGAATTTCTTTATCATTAAAGAGAATGGGCGAAAACCCTTGGCAGCAAATTGAAGGTCAATTTGAAGAAGGTCAGGTTGTAACAGGTACTGTTAATAAAATCACTACATTTGGTGCATTTATCAATATCTTCCCTGGCGTTGAAGCATTATTGCCTGTTGCTGAAATGAGCGAAGAAAATGTTAATCCGTTCAACATGTTCAAAGTCGGTGATGAAGTAAAAGTTCTTATTAAGAGATTTACTCCGCAAGAACACAGAATCGCATTGAGTATTAAAGATATTCCGTCAGCATAGGCTTTCGGTATTATAATAAAAAGGGCAGACATTCTTTGTCTGCCTTTTTTCTTGCTATTTGACACGCGGGTCAAAATGTTTTATTCTTAATTGTATGGAAACTAATTTTAAACAACGCTGGTATGATTTGGATCCGACAATGAGTTTGGCGGTTAGTCTTATGCATGATGCTGCTCCTGAACAGCAGTCAGAATGTGCAAAAATGATTATCCAAAAAGCGAAAGATTTTAATATCCACATACCTCAAAAAAAATTGGAAGAAGCATTTAATTATTTCTGTAAGCGTTGGTACGATAAGGACAAAGAACTGGCAGATGCTTTTCAGTATCTGAAGATTATGCCGTTTGAACTCCAGAAAGAAGTTTCTTTGGAAATAATTGAAAAGTTAGAGCAGGCATAATGTCAGAAATAATTTTTAACCCCGTAATACTCTCAATAGTATGTTTGTTTATCCTTTGTCTTTTAAGGGTAAATGTTCTGTTATCAATAATTATTTCTACAATAATCGGTGGTTTGACCTCAGGCATGCATATAACAGAAATAATGAATACATTTATTTCGGGTATGGGCGGAAACTCGGAAACGGCTTTGAGTTATATTCTGCTCGGTGCGTTCGCTGCGGCTATGAACCATACGGGTTTGACCGACATTGTATCTGATGGAATTATAAAATTCGTGAACGGTAAAAAGCGGATATTGTTTACTATATTGATTTTGATATCAATGGCATCACAAAACATTATTCCTATCCATATTGCGTTCATTCCGATATTGATACCGCCTTTATTGCATACAATGAATGTTATGAAGATTGACAGGCGTGCAATATCCTGCGTGTTGGCTTTTGGTTTAAAAATGCCGTATATAGTTATTCCTGCGGGGTTTGGGCTTATCTTCCAAAATCTGATTGCGGAAAATATGGTTCAAAACGGTATGATGATGGCAAAAACAGATGTCTGGAAATCAACATGGATATTGGGTTTGGGTATGTTCTTCGGTCTGCTTGTTGCACTCTTTATTTCGTATAAAAAACCAAGAGAATATAATGACGATGTTGTTTCAGGCGAGGTTAACGAAACTTCTGAGAAGTTGAATTATAAACATTATATAACTATTTTGGCGGCACTTGTAACCTTCGGAGTGCAGATAATTACTCATTCGCTTCCGCTCGGTGCGTTATGCGGGCTGGGTATAATCTTTTCTCTGGGTGCGGTTAAACACTCTAAAATGGATAAACTTATGGATGAAGGTATTTATATGATGGGATATGTTGCATTTATTATGCTTGTAGCATCAGGGTTTGCAACAGTGCTGAAATCAACGGGCGGAATAGAAACTTTTGTTAACTCCGCAATATCTATATTACCTGAAAGTCAGATTATAACCGCTTTGATTATGTTATTTGCAGGGTTGATTATAACAATGGGAATAGGAACATCTTTCGGTACAATTCCTATTTTGGCGGTTGTGTTTATTCCTGTATTTTTAAAAATGGGATTTAATATTCAGCAGACGGCGGTAGTTTTGGCTGCGGCTGCGGCTTTGGGTGATGCAGGTTCTCCTGCTTCCGATACAACTTTAGGCCCTACGGCAGGTCTTAATGTTGACGGTCAGCATAACCATATTTGGGATACCTGTGTTCCGACATTTTTACACTATAATCTTTCATTGATATTGTTTGCACTTATTGGGGTTATGATCTTCAGATAAGAACTATTTATCTGCAGACCATTTTTTAACATCAAAAACCATATCCTTTAATTCAATATTTAATGGTTTGACATAAGGTGCATATTTTTTTATAATTTGTTTTTTTCTTAAGGTTAGCTCTTGTACGACGGCTGCACTTTCGCAGGCAACAACCATTGTTGTGCCCTGTATCATACCGTGGGGTTTTGATTTTTCATCAAAAGGTTTCCCGACAACTTCTGCCCAAAATTTGTACAGGGTTGCCCGTTTCATAGCTTTCTGGAGTATTTCATCCTGCCCTAACATATTGGCAATAACTCCGTCTATTCCTTTAAAATCAGTGTATAAAATTTCTTTCATATAATAGCAATAAACCTTAGTTTGTTGTATAATTATACAATGAATTTCAGCAATACGGAAGATATCTTTAAGAACTCTAAAAAGATTTTAATAATATCGCATGTGAACCCCGACGGGGATGCATTGGGTTCTACCTGCGGGCTTTATAAGGCTGTTTATAACAGGTTTAAAAAGAAAGCAGATATGTGTGCTCTGACTTATTTGTCTCCGGTTTATAATTTTTTACCCAATATAGGTCTGGCAAAGCATTCCTACGATACTTCTCTTGTATATGATTTGGTTGTAACGGTTGATGTTGCTGATATTGACAGAATTTGTGATATGAAAGTTTTGTTTGATAAGGCAAAAACGACAATTAATATTGACCACCACAAAACAAATAATAATTTTGCAGACTACAACTATGTCGTACCGGAAGCAAGTTCTACAGGCGAAGTTTTATTCAATATGTTCAAAAATTCAGGTTGGGAGATAGATAAAGAAACTGCAGAATGTTTGTATACGGCAATCTTGACTGATACGGGCGGGTTCAGGTTTGATAATACGACTGAAGATGTGCTTTCAGCGGCTGCAAACTTAGTAAAACTGGGGGCTAACCCAAGTCAGATATTTGCTAACTGCTACGAGTTTAAATCAAAGAATTTTGTAATGTTCCAAAACTATTGTGTGGGAAAATCAGTCTTTACTGAGGATGATAAGATAGCCTACACAACAGTTTATAAAAGAGATTTAGAAAGATTTAACGGAAAAGATGATTTTACGGAAGGACTGGCAGAACAGTTAAGAGCGATTGATACTACTGATTTGGCTTTTGTTGTAAAAGAAGTAGAGCCGAATAAGGTTTGTAAAATATCTATGCGAAGCAAAAAATATGATGTTTCAAAGATATGTTCGGCATTTGGAGGCGGCGGTCACGCAAGAGCAGCGGGCTGTACAATAAAATCGTCAGTGGATAATGCCGTCAGTAAAATTATTGACGAAATAAAAAGGAATGATTATGGGGAATAAAACATATAATTTTTTGAAAAATACGATTATTTCCATAATTGATAATGACTTTTCCGGCATGGCGGCAGAGATGAGTTATATGCTTGTAATCGGGATTTTTCCGTTCCTGCTTTTCTTAATGTCATTGTTTACTTTGTTAGGCAAAAATTATTATATGACCCCTTTATTTATGTTTTTGGAAAAGGTTATGCCTGCAGATACTCTCTCAATGATTCACTCTGTTGTCAATCAGGTGTTGAGTTTTGCAAACGGTCGTTCTGTTGCGGTATTTGGTTTACTGGTAACTTTCTTTATGTCAATAAATGCGTTAGCAGTTATCATAAAAGGGCTTAACAGAGCGTACAAGGTTGATGAAACAAGGGCATTTCTTTATACAAGACTGTTATCTTTGATGATGGTTATTGTTAATACTCTTATTTTAACCCTGAGTGTTAACCTCATTATCTTTGGTCGTGTCATTATAAGATTTTTGATTGCATTTGTTTCACTCCCTGTTGATACGGCGAATTTGCTCCTCGTAATAAGATGGCCTGTTGCATTCCTGGCATTGTTTGTTATGGCATTTTTGCATTATTATATTTTGCCTGATGTATCGTGGAGTGAGGAATTAAAATGTAAGAGTGCTATTCCGGGGACCTTGTTCTTCTGTACAATATGGCTTATTGCATCGGGCGGTTTTTCAATGTATGTAAACACTCTGCATACATATAACCTTGTATATGGTTCAATTGCCGCATTTGCGATGCTTATGATTTGGTTTTACTTTACTTCAATGCTTGTTCTTATCGGCGGGGAAATAAATTCTCAGGTTCACGATAAACTTGAAAGAAACAAAATTCTTGAAGTGCTTGAACATCAGGAAGAAGTTGCAAAAGAAACAGGTTTCTACGAAGAATATAAAAAAGATAATAAAGAATCTCAATAAATAAAACCCTGAAACGAGTTCAGGGTTTTATAATATCTGTTTGTAAACAACCAACTATTTAGCAATAAGTTCTTCTTTTATTGCATTTCGTTTGAGTTTGTTTGTTGTTGTTTTAGGAAGTAATTCACTTCTTATCATAATTTTTACAGGTCGTTTGTAACTTGCAAGTCTGTTAGAAAGTTCTTTTACTTCTGCTCTGACAGCCTTTTCAAGTTCTTCCTGAGTCGGGTATTTTGCTCTGAAATCTTCGTTAGGAACGATAACCGTAACGATTTCTTCGCAACCGTCTTTTTCCCCGCCATGTCGTTTCATACCGACAACACAAACTTCTGCGAAATTAGGGCTGTCACCTAAAACATTTTCGACTTCTTCAGGGAATACCTTTTTACCGCCTGATAAAACAATCATATTTTTAAGTCTGCCTGTGATATAGAGGTTTCCCTTTCTTATTTCTGCTTTATCGCCTGTGTGGAAGAAGCCGTCTTCGTCTATAACGGTTTTTGTGAGTTCTTCCTGCTTGTAGTATCCTTTCATAACAGAAGGCCCTTTGAGAAGTAATTCACCGTTGTCATCAATTTTTGCCTCGAAAGAGTTCAGGATAGGGCCTACTGAGGTCAAATCATAGTTTTTGCCTCTCTTACATACTGAAACAACAGGACTTGTTTCAGAAAGCCCGTAACCTTGGTAAACTCTGACTCCGATTCTGTCAAAGAATGAACCTACAGCCTCATCTAACGGAGCACCGCCTGATATACAGCCGTAAAGTTCAGCACCGAACATTTTATGTACGGATTTAAAGAATGCCCTTCTGCATACTCTCGGCATAAATCTCGCAATATGATATCTTATATTAAAGAAGAATTGATATATTGCAGATTTTTTGCGAATATCAGATTCTGCAGATGTCTTGAGAAGTTTAAGGAAGGCAGGTACTGTTACAAGGAATTTAATTCTTTTTTCTGCCATAATCTCAAGAATATCTTTCGGTTTAAGACTCTTTGTATAATAAATTGTATAACCGTGAATTAACATTGCAAAGAAGCCGACTGTCATTTCGAACAAGTGGTTCATAGGCAATATTGAGAGCAATCTCACATCATCTTTTGGCATAATATTTGCAAACACAGGTCTGAGATCATACATTTGAGTCAAAATGTTTTTATAAGTTGTCTGGACACCTTTTGGCGCACCAGTTGTCCCTGATGTGTAGATAATAAATGCAGTTGCGCTCAGCGGGCGTCTTCTCCATTTTGCCTTGTAATTTTCAGGTATTGAATACAAGCTTGGAATATCTTTATTATCCAGTAATGCTGCGTCCATTAATATTATATGTTTAATAGAAGGGACTCTTTTTTGGATTTCTTTAGCTTTTTCCAAATTAGCACCCGAACAAAGCATAACCGTAGGTTCGCAGTTAGATAAAATTGATTCTAACTCATAAATTGTCAGCTTATTATCCAGAGGAACGGTAACAAGTCCTGCAAGAGCAGAACCAAATACACATGGAGCGTATTCAGGTTTAGATTCTGACAGGATTGCAAGTCTTTCCCCTTTTTCTATTTGTAAGTCGTTGATTAAGTATGCACCGAGTTTTTGAGCCATAAGACTTAAACCTTTGTAGGTACATTCTCTCCAGCCCCATTTAGATTTCATTGCCAGTGCAACTTTGTTGCTGTTTTTATTTGCAACTTTTTCAAATAAAGTAAATATATGTTCGTATTTCATATAAAGTCCTCTTTTTTATTTATCCAAAATATTCTAACCCAAACAAGGTAAATAATCAAATACTCACTGATTTATAAGTGTTTTGTGAAATTTTTTGGTAAATAAAAAGAGTTGAAGAAACTTCAACTCATCTAGTGTTTATAATAATAAATTGTTTTGTGTTGGTTACGCAATATAGTTTAAGTCTTGCGTTTTAGGAGTTTCATGCTCAGCAAGGAAACGGAAAGTTCTGTAGAGTTTGTAACCGAGTGAAGTCACAGGGTTCGCATCTACGGAATCCGCTCTTTGAGCTATAAGTAGTTCTTTTTCGAAGTTTACTTTATTTTGTTGTTGTTGTGAACGCGGTGCGATTGTTGGTGTGTTGGCTGTAAACTTTATATTATTTATTGTATTAACTTTCATTTTAACCTCTGTAAGTTTTTTATTTTAAGTGTTACTTATACACTTCTTTTGTTACTTTTATTATGATACAAGTTAAAATATTTGTCAAGTGTTATTTTTACACTAATTCATATTTGCCTCAAACCCAATAGTGTCGCATATCTTGTATTAAGTGCATTTTGTACACTTAATCATATTGTCATGCTAATTTTTTAAAATAGTCCACATGGAGGAGGCAGATTTTGGGAATTTTTTGTGGAAAATGCGGTTGGGGTGTGGATTTTAGGGGTTTTGTTCCGGGGCGGCAGGGATATTATATTAGCATGCATTTTCTTGATTTATGAGGCTAAAATGCTTATATAGGTTGAAATTTTATAAATATATTAACTTTTGTAACAAAAAATACCTCTCTTGAAATCAGAGGTCTTATATATACTTTATATATATGTAAGCGATATACAAGAGAGAGTAAAATCGCTACAGACAAAAGATTTAAAACGACACACAAATTTATTTTAACCTATATACCCTAATTCCCTTCCTAATTCTAGATTTAGCCTTCCTTGCGAAAGGCTTTTTTTTTGCCCCGAGCAGAGTCGAATTTTCGGTAGGGCGACGACACGCAAAGCGTGGCTAGCCCGTAACGTGGAGCAGAACCACGCTTCTGCGACCAGCCGAATAATTCGAAAAGACTTTTTATGTATTTGGGATTCATATATAATATTTACCCCTCCGTTTAACGCGAGGGGCAGCCCCGCCAGAGGAATGAGCAACGCAGTTGCGAAAGGTGAGCAAGAATAAATCAGAACCACGCTTCTAATGAATACAAATTAAAAGAGGTTTGAAGTATCTTCAAACCTCTTTTTAGTAATATTATTAAAATACTATACTAATTCGTGAACTCTGTGAGTATTTCTGTTAGCGATTTCTACCAATGATTTAGAAACAGCAATCATAGAAATTTCAGAGTCTAACTTGTTAACACAAGAACCGCAACCGATAGCCCAAGCACCTGATGCAAATGCCAATGAAGCAGTTGTAGGGTTGATGCCTGTTGCTGTCATAATAGGAATTTCAACATTTCTTGAAAGTTCGATTGTGTTAGAAAGTGTCAATTCTGCTCTTTCGATTAAACCGCGAACGCCTGAAGGAACTTCTTCAGATGAGTAATGACCTTCTGTTTGGATAAGGTCAATACCGAGATGTTCGAGTTCTCTAGCCATAGCGATTTGTTCAGAAACTTCTAATGAACCAGGGATTGTAACGCAGAAGAAAACATCTTCTTTGTTGATAAGGCTCAAAGTTTCGTGAACTAAATCCATAACTTGGTTATAGCTGAAAGAAAGACCGTTTTTGTATAATGCGTCAAAGTTACCCAATTCAATAGCATCTGCTCCAAGTGCGATAGCCATTGCTAATTCCTGAGGTTTAACTGATGAAACAAATACCGGCATATCTGTCATACTTCTTACCATTGAAATGATTTCTCTGTCTGCACAGATATCAACTGCTGATGCACCTGATTGTTCTGCTGCAATAACTACATTTTTAACTCTGTCTGCATCAAAATTATCAATACCTGCGATAATTTTAACTGCTCTTCTTTCGCTTAATGCTTGTTTGAATGAGTCTATTCTTGACATAAAATTCTCCTTTTTATAACTATTCGGATTGAACTTCCACAACCCGACCTACCTTTAATTTACCCCATTATAGATTAAAATTATAATATTTACAATATGGGGTAAATATATAACTAAAACGGGGGGTATTTTTTCGGGGCAAAACGGCTAATATTAGAGCAGGGAAAATTCAAAAGAGGATAACAGAATGAAGAGAGTGGTTTTATCGTTGGTTTTGTTTATGAGTGCGTTTATTCCGGCTTTCAGTTATGACAGTGATGAGATAACAAATATCAGTGTATACGAAAAAATTAACCCTGCGATAGTGGCTATTGATGCAAAAATAAAAAACGGAACCTCAAGCGGTTCGGGGTGTATTGTCAGCTCTAAGGGGCTGATATTAACGAGTTCTCATGTTGTATTAGAAAGTAACGAGATTACGGTCAGAACATCTGACGGGAGCGAATATAAGGCAGAGGTTGTAAAAAAGACGGGTAAGGATAACGATTTAACCCTTTTAAAGATTAATTCCGATAAGCCTTTTAAGACGATTGTTTTAGGAAATTCCGCCGCTGTAAAAGTGGGGCAGAAAGTCCTTGCAATCGGAAACCCGTTCGGGTTTAACGGAACTCTTACTCAGGGAATAGTGTCGAGGATTGATACCAAAAGGAACAAAATTCAGACAGATGCTGCAATAAACCCTGGTTCATCGGGCGGGCCTTTACTGAATACATCAGGCGAAGTTATAGGTATAAATCAGGCGATATATAACCCTGACAACAACACATCGAACATCGGGATAGGTTTTGCCATTCCGATAAATGAGGCAAGAGAAGTTTTAAAATAAAAACAGAGGCGATTGCCTCTGTTTTTTTTATTTGAAATAGCTTTTTAAATCTGAGCTTAAAGATTTTTGTTTTGCCAGTTTTTTGAGTTTAGACAAAGCACGGTTTTCGATTTGTCTTATTCTTTCTCTTGATACCCCAAAATAGGTGCTCACCTGCTCTAAGGTTCTTTTTTGACCTGAAGAATCAAGTCCGTATCTTAAAATAAGAACATCTCTTTCTTTCTGGCTCAGGGTTTCAATCATTTTTGTTATATCAATTTGCATATTTTCGTCTGTTACCATAGCATCAGGAGTGTTCAACGATTCGTCAACTATATTATCAATAATTTTGATTGTATCGTCTTTTTGGTTTGACGGGTTATCAATACTTATAGTTGTCTGGGTAGATTTATTGATTTCTGCAAGTTTCTTTAATGATATTCCGATTTCATCTGCAACTTCCTGTTTTGTTGGAGTTCTGCCTAGTTTGGAAATGAGCATAAGTGATGTTTTTTTGATTTTGGTTAAAGTATCAATAAGGTGCATCGGGAGTCTTATCATTCTTGATTTATCAGCAATTGCCCTTGTGATAGATTGTTGTATCCACCATGTTGCATAGGTTGAAAACTTATAACCTTTTTTGTAATCAAATTTTTCTGTTGCTCTTATTAGCCCCATATTTCCTTCCTGAATTAAATCAAGGAAGGTAAGTCCGCGTCCGACATATCTTTTTGCAATACTTACAACAAGTCTTAAGTTTGCGTTGATAAGTGTTTTTCTTGCAAGTTCTCTTTTGACATCGTTATCGCTTTCTTTTATGTCTTTTGCGATTTGCAGTTCATCGTCTTTAGTCAAAAGAGGAATTTTGCCGATTTGCTGGAGATATAATTTAACAGAATCATCTGCATTTATATCTTCAAAATCTTCGTCAGATTTTTCATCAGAATCGATATCTTCAATATCCTGAATTTGTTCAAGATCTATATCTTCGTCTGAAATATCGTCAATACTTAAACCGATTTTTTCGTCATTTTCTTTTGTCATTATCACTGTTCTCCGCCTTTCGTCAATCTTTGACGAACGCTTTCATAAACTATTATACTCATAGCATTGGAAACGTTCAAGGAATTGAAATTTTTTAACATTGGTATTTTAACCTGGAAGTCTGACATTTTCATGAGAGTTTGTGAAACTCCGCTGTGTTCCCCGCCCATTACTATAGCAAAGTTCATATTATTATAATCAATGTCATAGTAATTTTGATTTGATTTTGCATCGGTTACAATTACCCACCAGTTGTTATCCTTCAGGGTTTGTATTGCAACCGGCAGACTATTAACCTTTATGATATCAATATGGTTAACTGCTCCGGCACTTGTTTTTTCAACAACCGAAGTTATTTGGCAATTTCTTCTTGACGGAATAAGGATACCGTCTACCCCTGCACAAACGCAGGTTCTTATGATAGCACCGATATTGTGAACATCTTCCACCCCGTCTAATACGACAAGTGATGATGAGTTGCTGTCTTTGTGTTTTTCAAGAAAATCTTCAAGCTCAACATATTTTATTGGAGCAATCTGTGCAATAACCCCCTGATGATTTAGCCCCTGATACGGTGCAAATTTTTCTTTTCCGACAAACTGAAAAATAATTCCCTTCGCTTTTGCGAGCTCTTTTATATCTTCCATTTTGTTATCGGAATGGTTTGTTTTTGAGATAAGAATTTTGTTTATTTCTCTCTCGCCTGTCAATGCTTCCATAACAGAATTTTTGCCGTAGACAATATCTGTTGTGTCAACTGTGATTGGGGTTGATGCCATATTTTCTTTAAGATTATTGTTAGATTTTTCTGATTTACCCCTGCGATGATATTTTGCATTGTTTGTGTTCTTCAAAATAACCACCTCAATTCTATTTTGCTGCTAATGATGCCTCAAGCATTCTGTTTATACATTTAACAGCTTTTTCAGCAATCTTTTCGTCCACATTAATTTCATGTTGTTCATATTCAAGTGCATCACAGATATCCTGAAGGGTATGCCATTTCATGTTAGGACATATCACACTATTTTTAATGAGAAAAAATTGTTTGTCATTATAATCTCGTTGAAGTCTGTCAACAACTCCTTTTTCTGTTGCTATAATAAACTGTTTTTCGTCACTTTCAATAGCATATTTCATAATACCTGTTGTACTTCCGACATAGTCTGCAAGTTTTACGACTTCCTGATGACATTCAGGGTGTGCAAGAACTTTTGCATTAGGATATTTTTCTTTTGCCTTGATAATATCTTCAGGTTTAATCTGAAGGTGAGTAGGACAGAACCCCGGATAGGTGGTTACTTTTACATCACCTAATTGTCTTTCTACCCATTTGCCCAAGTATGTATCAGGTAAAAATAAAACTTCTTTTACTCCCATGCTTTTTACTATTCTTATTGCGTTTGAACTTGTGCAGCACATATCACATTCTGATTTTACTTCCGCTGTTGAGTTTATATAGCATACAACAGGGATATTAGGGTGTTTTGATTTGAACTCTTTTACCTGTTCTAAATCAATCATATCTGCCATGCGGCAGCCTGATTCCAGTCTTGGGAGCAATACTTTTTTATCAGGTGATAAAAGTTTTGCGGTTTGTGCCATAAAATATACTCCCGCAAAAACGATTATGTCTGCGTTTGTTTCTCTTGCCCTTTGGCTGAGATATAAAGAATCGCCAACAAAATCAGCAACTTCGTCAATTTCGGCATTTTGATAACAGTGTGCTAAAACTACGGCATTCTTTTCTTTCTTTAGTCTGTTTATTTTCTCAATTAATTCGTTCATGTTATCTTTTCAAGGATAATTTTTAGTCTAACCCTTTATACGATTATATAACAAACAGTTTTTGGGTAAATAGATAAATTAATGTTAAGGGGGTAAATGTATAAAATACCCCTCACCCGAATATCTAATAATTTGCAGGCAAATCATAAGATATTCGACCTCTCCCGCGGAGAGGTTTATATTCTTTATTTACCCCAAAACAATAATTAAGCATAAAAAAAAAGACCTTGTTATCAAGGTCTGTCCGTTTAAATAAGAAGAGAGAGCTTTATACTTTTATAAAGTATGATAATTATAAAAATTTGCCTTTTTTGATATATATCTGTAATATTTCTTTACAATAAAGAATTAAGTGAAACCCATGCCTTGAGAGGGTTGAAGTAAGGTTGATATAAAATATTATCCCCAATGGGGTTATATACTTAGTATAACATTATGTAAGGTGGATTTTCGGCGGATGCCCGATTTTTTCCAGTAAATACATAACATAATATTTCATCATACATTTATCGTTATTTTCTTTAAAATAGGTTTTGTAAATAAAACATTTTTCGCACTGACACTTAAGTTCGTAACAGTCTGTTGCGGTTTTGTTCCATAATTTTACATTGTCCCTGATAGGGAGTGATGGGGTATTGTTGTACATTTTTAAGCCTCTTTCTTAACCCAAGTCTAAAAAACAAGAAGTATTATATTATTTTGGGAGGTCAGACTCTTAATCTTTGGAGATATAAGATTGACTATTTTGTTTAAATGTGTTTAAATGTAAATTGAAAACTTACATTTTATATTTTAATTGTAAGATGATAGTTTACATATGTCAAGTAGTATGAAATAAAATTTACAAAATTATGAAAATCACAGAGTTATTAGATTTAGTACAGAATAAGATATCTGAAGGGGTGAACCAAAGCATGATTGCGAAGGCTTTGGGGGTTACGCGTCAGACAATATCAAACAGGATAAGAAATAACAGCGAAATAACAATATCAGAGTTAGAAAAAATTCAGGACTTTTTTAAGGTAAAGCTTATCTCTGATGCTCCAGTTTCAGACGGCATGGTTCAGGTCGATTATTATCCTGAGGTTTTTGCAAGCTGCGGAAACGGAACTGTTACTTTTTCTGATGAAAAAGAGCTTGTTGAGTTCCATAAGTCTATGCTGCCCGATTATTCCAAATCAAAAAAATATTCCATGATTTGTGCGAGAGGGGACAGTATGTCGCCTTATATTAATAGTGGTGACAAGCTGATTATTGAACATTGGGAAAATAATCAGATAATAGATAATAAGGTTTATGTTTTTTCATACAAATCTGAAATTTTCGTGAAAAGGTTATCCAAAAATTTAGACGAAATAATCATTAAATCTGATAATCCGAATTATAATATCAGGGTTATCAAGGGTGAAGATATGAACGACATAAATATTATCGGTCGTGTAGTTAGTGTATTGAGAAGTATATAATGACGGTTGAAGATAACATAATTTTTAAAGAAGATGGTGTCCTTTTGAAGATAAGGATATCCCCTAATGCGTCAAAAAATCAGATAGCTGTTGATGGGGAAATAATCAAACTCAAAATAACCGCTCAACCGATAGAGGGTAAGGCAAATAAGGCGGTAACAGAGTATTTGTCAAAACTGTTAAAGGTTCCAAAATCGTCAATTGATATTGTAAAAGGTGATACTTCAAAAGATAAAACTCTTTTCATTAAGGTATCAGACGATAATAAAAAGAGTTTTATCAAAGAAACTTTATTAGGTTAACGGAAGATTATTTTATCAATATTACCCCGATAAGTAACCAGATTGAATAAAGCAGAGCATCATTAGGCGTTTGTGCCTGAGTTATAATGCCGTATGCGGCATATAAGCAGAGGAATGCTCCGAGGGTGAAAGTTATCCCTTTCCAGAAGGTTTTTACATAGCCGAAAAGTCCGTTTGGAGAATAACTTTTCACTGTTTTTATTTTATCTTCTTCGTAGTATTCTTCATCTGTATCGTCATATTTTGCTGCATAAATCTGAGGATTTTCTTCTTCTGCAATTTCTTCTTCTTCAATCTCGTCGTTTTGGTATTCCTCAGGATCGCAAGCATCATCATTTATTTTTTCGTAGTATACGGGTTCGTCGTATAATACAGTTTTTGGCTGTTCTTCCTTTTCAGGTTCTCTTTCCGGTTCTTTTTCATGAACAGGTGTTGAGTAAGTTGTATTTTCGGTTTTTTCTTCTGTTACTGTTGCAACAGGAGTGTCAAATGTCACCTCTTCCGCATCTTCGTTTTCTGTTTCGTGTGCGGTTGTTTTATAGTTTGTTGAATATGCGTAATTAGTTGCCTGTCTTTCTGCCATTTCCTGATAGATATTTTTTTCTGCTCTTGGTAAAACGGTTTGTTTGTCTGCGTTTGCAAACTTTGGTTTTGCTTCGTCGAAGAACTTAGGTTTTTCTATTTCCTGTCCGGGCAGGATAACTTCTTCTTTTTCTTCCGTTTCATCATCGGTTGAGCCTGCATTTGCTAAAATATCACGCAATTTGTAGTCGTTTTCCGCATCATTGGATACGGTTTTTGCAAATATAAATGCGCAGATTGAAAAAATAACTACTAAAAATATCATAAATGGTACTGACATATATTTTCCTTTATTTTACTAATCTGTACCATTTTAACATTTTTTTCAAACTAATCACATACATTATTTGGTGTATGATTTAGCGAAAATTATTTTCTTAAATCAGCAAGTTTTTTATACAATTTTATTTCTTCATCGGATAAATCTTTAGGAATTATGATTTTCATTTTTGCTTTTAAATCGCCGTATTTGCCGTTCTTGTCAGGCAAGCCGAGTTCTTTCAGTCTTAAAGATTGACCTGAAGAAACTTTTTCAGGAATTTTGATACTTATTTTCCCGTGCAGGGTTTCTATTTCTTTTGTTGTTCCTAAAACTGCTTCGGAAGGTGTTATTTCAACTTCTTTAATAAGGGTTGTGCCGTCGATTTCGTACTCTTTATCTTTAATATGAATGATAAGGTACATATCCCCTTTTCTTCCGTAGGAATCAGTTTTGCCTTTCCCTTTTAATTTAATTTTTTGTCCTTCGGTTGCGTTTTTAGGAATTTTAATTTTTACGGAAGACGAGTTGTTTACATATCCTGTTCCGCCACAATGTGAACAGAACCCGTTCGGAGGGCATTGGGTACATTTTTCAAGATTACTGAATTTAACTGTAACGGGTTTCCCTTCAAAAAGTTCTTTTACAGTTAAATCGAGAGTTTTTGTAATATCAAGTTTTTCTGATTTTGGAGGTCTTTGCTGAGTTCTCTGAGCTTGTCCCTGCCCAAAATCAAACCCGCCAAAACCTGCGTTACCATAGGCGCTGCCTGTTTGACCGCCTGCCATAAAATCACCAAACAGCGAACTGAAGAAGTCTGAGAACCCTCCTGCTCCCTGATTGAAGTTAAAGCTTTGTGCTCCGCCCTGATTGAAATTAAAACTAAAGTTTTCAAACCCCGGCGGTGGAGTATATTCTGCTCCGCCCTGCCAGTTCGCACCAAGACTATCGTATCTTTGGCGTTTTGCATCATCACCTAATACTTCGTAAGCTTCGTTTATATCTTTAAACTTTGCTTCTGCTTCCGGGGTTTTATTTACATCAGGGTGATATTTGCGTGCGAGTTTTCTGTAGGCAGATTTGATTTCTGCTGCAGTTGCCTCACGCTTTACGCCTAATATTTCATAATAGTCTTTGTATTGCATAGTCTTCTCCTATTCTAAATATAATACAAAAAATCAGAGTTTTTAAAAAACTTAATTATTTTTTAATTGTTGAAGATATTTACACCGCTTTAAAAATAAACCCAAATACATTTACCCCTTACATTTCCCCCCCCCCCCAAAAAAAAAAGTTTGTCGAGTAGCGACAAACATTAAATAAACACGAGGATATTAAGAGAGAGTATAAAAAGAATTTTTTGTTTAGCCTTTATCTTTCGATAATCGACTCTTTCATCCTCGATTCAACTATTAAATTTTAATTCCCGTACTTATATAAAGATTTTTTTTCTGACAGAATTGCTTTTTTTGATTGTTTTTTTCTATTTTTGTTACAGTCTGAAACATAGTATATACTTAGGATATACCGAATTTGTTTTATGATTTCAGCATGATATTATACTCGGCTTGTGATATCTAATCTTTGACCAACCTGAGGGGTTTGGATGAACGGGTTATTTGCTGCCTGAGCTTCCTGTTTTGCTGCTTCGGCAGCGGCTTTCTTGTCTCTGTAAGAAGAACCGAGGATAGCGTTAGTCAGGGTACCTGCAACCAGCGGGAGAATGAGTCCCCAGCCGAGTCCGAAGGAAGCACCTATACCTGCTGCTAATGATATTACGCCCATATTAGCGAGAGATTTTCCTGTTTCTTTTATTCCGCCCCAGATACCTTCATCTTTTGTTCGTTGTACGATATCAGGAACGAATTGGAGCATCCATAATGCGTTCATTGCGAACGGCATCATTTTCCCAAGAGGTTTGAGAGATTTTCCGAGGCTTGAGAAGAATTTTGAAACGGCATTTTTGCCTGTTCCTGTTTCCCAACCTGCTTTCATGTTTGCAGGTAATTGGCCGAAGGCTTTTTTCATGCTTTTGAAGAACCCGCCTGCCTGAACCATCTCTGCATTTGATTTTGTAAACCCGTCAGTCATACCTTTTCCGAAAGATTTTAAAAGACTGACATTATTTGTTTTGCGTGCTTTTATTGATTCGGCAATTGATTTACCAACTGTGGTAGAACCCGTACCGAGTAAAAAATTTGCACCGTACTTGCCATAACGTTTTGCGACTGAAACAACATTGCTAACCATAAAAATACCTAATATAATTTATAACCTACACCATGATAAAGTAAATTTTTTCGGAAAATTTGCCAGTTTTTGATGAGAATGTAACAAATGTAACATTATTATTTATCAGTGTTGAGGATACCTGTGCCGTAAATTATTGTTTATCCATGCTATCATGTAACTATGGCTAATTTGTTTACGGAATTGGAAAAACAGAATAAACAGGTGCCGTTGGCGGAACTTTTAAGACCAAAAACTCCGGAGGAGTTTTTAGGTCAGTCAGATGTTATCTCAAAAAATTCACCGCTGATGAATCTTATAAAATCGCAAAGACTGTTTTCTCTGATATTGTGGGGGCCTCCGGGGTGTGGTAAGACCACCCTTGCAAGACTTATTGCAAATCAGGTGAATGCACAGTTTGTTGAATTGTCTGCGGTATCATCAGGGATAAAGGATATTAAAGAAACTGTAGAAAAGGCAAATGAAGCTTTGAGATACGGTCAGAAAACGATATTGTTTATTGATGAAATCCATCGATATTCAAAAACTCAACAGGATGTTTTACTTCCTTATATAGAGGACGGGACATTATATCTTATCGGTTCAACAACGGAAAACCCATCTTTTCAGGTTGCTCCTGCACTTATATCCAGAGTTCAGGTAATAAGACTTGATTATATTGATGATGAGAATATGGCAAAGATTATCAATAACGGGTTCAGTTATCTTGAGAAAAATCATCAGCCGATAGAGTACGACGAAGAAGTAACAAAGTTTATTATTAATAATGCAAGAGGGGATGCGAGGACTGCGCTCAATATGGTTGAGAACGCATATTTTGCAAGTAATTTTTCTAATAATTTCAGACAGTTGAATGTAGAAGTGCTGGAAAGTATCACCCAAAAAAGAAACACAAGATATTCAAGGCAGGAGCATTATGATTTTGCTTCCGCTTTTCAGAAAAGTTTAAGGGGAAGTGACCCTGATGCTGCTATATATTACCTTGCAAAAATGATTGAGGCAGGTGAGGATCCGAGATTTATAGCAAGACGATTGATTGTCTGTTCTGCGGAAGATGTCGGTAATGCCGATCCTCAGGCGCTTAATGTGGCAATTAATGCCCATAAAGCGGTTGAAATTCTGGGTTTACCTGAGGGCAGAATACCTTTGGCTCAGGCGGTTATCTATGTTGCAAAAGCGCCAAAATCCAATCAGGCATGTGTTGCGATTGATTCTGCTCTGGCAGATATCCATAGCGGACTTGATTTCCCTCCGCCTATGCATTTGCGTGATTCTCATTATAAAGATGCGGAAAAATACGGCTTTGGGGTTGGATATGTATATTCACACGATCACCCTGATGTCGAACAGCAATTTTTACCCGATGAGCTGAAGGACAGGAAATATCTGAATTAATGCGAAAAAGACAAGCGCTGGCAACACTTGTCTTTTCAATCCGTTAATATGAAATATCAAAGAAACATTCAACTTAATTTTTCTAACTTAGTTTAGCATCTGTAAACTGAATCAGGTTCTTACTTAACTTTTTTTCTCAACTAAAATTTACCCTTAAATCCCGCTTACATTTATATAAAGTATTTCATTCAGAAAGAATTGCTTTTTAAACCAGCATGTATTTTACAAAACTTAATATAACCCCAAATATCCCATTATAGCAGGGTTTTGGATTATACATTTTCTATGAACGGATTGTCATCGTTAACAAAAAGTCCTCTTGGAATATACATTTTTACGGGGTTTTTTACAGGTTTTACAACTGTGTTGTTGTTATATTTTGCGACATAATCAACACCCATCATGAGCTGCATGTTGTAGATAGGTGCTTTGTAGGTGCCTTTGCTTTTGGTTGAGTAGTCTTCTGACATGCGAAGTTCGTCATCTGCAAATTTTACTATTTGCTTGATTTTTTTAGGGGTAATAGGAATTTCGCTGTCTCTTGTATAGTCCAGAATATATTTCTGGTCGAATAAGCACTCTCTGTTTGTTTGTGAGATAAAATGCTGATAGAGGGCAATAGACTCTCCTTCGGTTTTTGCCTTATCAAATCTAACGAACAGACCTGTTCTTTGCGGGTTGAAGAACGGCTGAGTAATATCATTTGCATCATCAACAGTTCCAATCCAAGTAAAACCGTCTTTTACGGGGTCTTTTGTGTATTCAACAAACTCTTTGTTAAGCGCTTTGCTGTTTTCCGCCGTAAAAAGTTCATTCATTCTGTCTATTAAGATTACGGTGTGTTCTCCTTTTTGCCCTTTTTCTTCTGCTTCATTAAAACCGTTTCTCAGAGCACTTATGTTTTCAGGGGTATCACCCTTCCACCATTCTCCTTTTATATGAACGGTGTTGATTGGTAAATTTTCGTTTTGTGCTTTTATATTTAAGTGTTCAAGAAGTGACCCTGCGGCAAAGTATTTCCCTGAACCGCTGCGGCCGTATAGTATAATACCTCCCGGAGCTTTGATTGGGTTTTCTGACGGGATACCCGTTTTCTTTGCTTTTGCAGTGTCCATTATCGGAACTACAATTCGTTTAAGAAATTCCAGTTTTTCAAGGGAGTATCCGACAACCTTGTTAAGTCCGACTTCTTTGCCGTCATATTTAGGGGGAATTCCGCCTGTTTTTATTGCATCCCCAAAATTTTTGTTTACGGCTTCTCTTGAAATTCCTTCTCTTGCTGCCAGCAAGCCGACATCATCAAGCACCTGTTTTCTCATCTCTCTGACCTGATGTTCTATTTGGGTTGCCTTGCTTTGGTTCATCTTTTTTATTCCCCAGTGAACGATATTGTCGATAATGAATCGTCCAAAATTAGGGGAATTATTTCCCGCCACATTATATACAACACGGTCAGGCGTGCTGATATTGTTGCTCTTCTTGTTGGTATTTATATGGTTTGTATAAGTGACAGGTGATATTTTCATCTTATTTCCTATGGAATAAAATAATTTTTCTTAATGATACAACCAACAATCAAAATAATACAGCATGACTTTCAATAATAATCATAAATTTTACATAATTTAATATAGTATGTTGTACACATATTGGTAAACTTTTGTAAATAATGAAGATTTTAGGGTTAATTATTTATGCCCAAATCTCTTTATTTAAATATAATGGTGTGTAGGAGTCATTTATGTTTGACAATTTAAAAAGATCATTAAAGAAGGTTCAGCATATTAATCCAAAGGCATTGTGGATGAGTTTCGCTCAATCGCAAAAGGTTAGCCGCAGAGATTATACAGATTTATTGACTTCAAATACAGAATTACAATCAGTAGCCGACAACAGAAGGCTGGAAGCGATGGTTGGCGAACAGATAAAGACTGATTTCCCTGAAATAAGTGATAAGTCTTTTGAATTACTTGTAGATGCAACAATGCACTACATCAGAAAAAAACAGCTTCAGGCCATGGATGACATTTGCTTTAAATAGTCATCAGGGAAAATTAATTCCAAAGTTCAAAAAGTCGGATATTATTCCGACTTTTATTTTTTTGCATAAAAAAAAGCTATGTTAGTACATAGCTGTTGATTAGGGATATGTGTATCGTCATTTGTTTTTTAAGGAGTATACGGTTATATTATCAGTTGTTTTTTAAAATAAAATCGTTAAAAATTACGAGATTATTTTTTAGAAATAATACATTAAGAGTATTCTATCGCTAAAACCACGATAAACAGGGATGTTGGGGTTATGGGTTATTGTTCAATTTCCCCCTCTATCTGTTTGACATATAATAAAGAAAAGAGGGAATTATGATATCAGAAAGAACAAATAACCATATAAAGCAGACCGAAACTGAACTTAGAGAACAGTTTGAATATATTGAGGATGTAAGAGATTATAATCAGGAAAAGGTGCTTCAGGCGTTTATAGACAACAAGGTTGCGCCCGAACATTTTTATACCGTATCCGGTTACGGGCATGATGATTTGGGTAAGGAAGTGCTGGATAATGTATTTGCACAGACATTTAAGGCAGAGTCTGCTTTTGCGAGAACTCATATAGTTTCGGGTACGCATGCTCTGTCATGTGTTTTGTTCGGGAACCTGAGAGCGGGTGAAAAGCTTGTATCGGTTACGGGAACACCTTATGACACAATGCAGGAGGTTATTGGTATAACGGGCGGCGGAAAAAGAGAGTCGCTTATCGGGCATGGCGTTTTGTATGATGAAGTTGACTTGCTGCCTGACGGAACGGTAGATTTTGACGGGATAGCAAAGAAGATTGATAAGACAGTTAAGATGGTTGAGATACAGCGTTCGAGGGGTTATTCTCTCAGACCGTCGATTGATATTGATACAATAGGAAAAATAGTTGATATAGTGAAGTCAAAAAATCCTGACTGTATCTGTTTTGTGGATAACTGCTACGGCGAATTTGTTGAAAAAAGAGAGCCGTTAGAGGTTGGCGCAGATATAATTGCGGGTTCTTTAATCAAAAACCCGGGCGGAGGTATTGTAGAAACAGGCGGATATGTTGCAGGTAAGTCCGAGTATGTTGAACAGGCAGCAATGAGTCTTACGGCTCCGGGGATAGGTCGTGAGGGTGGTGCGATGCTTAATCAGCACAGACTTATATTTCAGGGCTTGTTCATGGCACCGTCTGTTGTATGTGATGCGGTTAAGGGTGCTGTGCTTGCAGCAAAGATATTTGAGGATATCGGGTTTGTTTCAACCCCTAAATATGATGAAAAGCGGACTGATTTGATTCAGACGATTGCTTTCAATAAACCTGAACCGTTAGAACAGTTTTGCCGTACAATTCAGGCATTGTCGCCTGTTAATTCTTATGTTGCTCCTATTCCTGATGATGTTCCGGGGTATGAGGACAAAATCATCATGGCGGCAGGCACATTTATTGAGGGCTCAACTATTGAGCTGTCGGCAGACGGCCCTATGCGTCCTCCGTACGCTGTTTATATGCAGGGCGGTTTGACTTATTCGCATGTTAAATATGTTTTGAAGAATATTTTTGAAAAGGTTAATAATCACTAATATTTAGGCTAACTTAAAGAGTTATGTTATAATGGGTGCATGAATTATATTTTTTATTTTTTAGTTGTATTTTCAATAATATTCGGGATAATAAACGGCAGGACACAAGAGGTTGTGAATGCTGTATTAGAGGGTGCAGATATTTCCGTAAAGATTGCGTTATCGTTAATCGGGATAATGGCATTTTGGCTCGGGATAATGAGGATAGCGGAAAAATCGGGTTTGGTGCAGTTGCTGGCAAAGGCAATTAAACCTGTAACGAAGTGGTTGTTTAAAGATGTTCCGCCCGAAAACCCGGCGATTGGTAATATTGCCTTGAGTGTTTCTGCGAATGCATTGGGGCTGACTAATGCTGCAACTCCAATCGGGTTAAAGGTTATGCAGGAGCTTCAGGATATAAATAAGGAAAACGGCGGGAAAGAGGACACGGCAACTGATGCAATGTGTATGTTTTTGGGTATGAATACGGCAGGATTTCAGATTATTCCTGCGACTGTTATTGCGGTGCTTGTTGCTGTCGGCTCTAAAAACCCTACGGAGATAATTGTACCGACTTTAATTGTTACTTCGATTGCGTTTGTTTCGGCTATTTTAATGGCAAAGATTTTTCAGGTATTTTGGGGTAAAAAACCGGCAGAAAAGGGGGTAAATAATGATTGATATGCTCTCTTTATATGCGTTACCTTTTATTATACTTGTTATTCTGACAGTAGGGTTAGTAAAGAAGGTGCCTGTTTATGAAGAATTTACAGAAGGGGCAAAGGACGGGTTTCATGTTGCTGTTAATATAATTCCTTATTTGGTTGCAATAATTGTTGGTATATCGATGTTCAGAGCGTCGGGGGCGATGGATAGTATTGCGGCGGTTTTGGCGCCGATGCTTAGCAAGTTGAATATCCCTGTGGATGCACTTCCTGTGATGATTACGCGTTCTCTGTCGGGGTCTGCTACTTTGGGATTATTTACCGAAATAGCACAAAAACTTGGCCCAAATGCATATGCGACCAAGTTATGTGCAGTCATTGTCGGTAGTTCCGAAACAACTTTTTATGTATTATCTGTATATTTTGGTGCGGTTGGAATCAAGAAATTCCGTTACGCACTCTTGGTGGGGTTGTTAGCTGATTTTATCGGAATAATTGCAGCAGTTTTGGTATGTTCGTGGATTTTTCTTCCCAACATTGGGTAACATCTTCCATTGGTGGTTCTTCGTGAACAACTGTTTTTACTAATACTGCATAGTTAATATCTATAAAATTGATTTTTTCTAATTTTTCAACGATGTATTCGTGACCGCCGCAGTTACGGCAGAAATTGTCAACAGGGATAATTTCACCGTTCTTTATTATTGCTTTTTGTTTGATACCGCAGCAGGCACAACGCGTGATAAACCATTCGTTTTCTATTAACTCACCACAATCAGGGCAATAGCTGTATTGCTGGTCAATTGCTACATGTTTGTGGGTACAAGTCTGCTGATGTCTGAAAAAATCAATTAAAAACATAAAAACACCTCAAAATTCTAACACTATTTATTTAATGATGGTTTTTAGGAAGTCAAAAATATGATTTATTTTTGTTACAAAAGTTAATATATAGGAGATTATTGGGGGTAAATATATAAAAGAAAAATAACCTCTCCGCGGGAGAGGTCGTAGTTGTTTAAATTTGCGAGCAAATTTATTACAAATACGGGAGAGGGTTAAATTATTAAAATCATTTTTATTTACCCTCTCTCAAATTTCTAAATTCACTGTACGCAGTTCATTAAGAAATTTTTCTCTCTCCAAGGAGAGATAAATCGGCGTTGCCGATAAACATTTTTCCCCCTGCTTGCAGAAAAAACTTGATTTGCTATAATGGACATACTGATGGCGGGTATCGTCAAGTGGTTAAGACCACGGATTGTGGTTCCGTTATGCGTGGGTTCGAATCCCACTACCCGCCCCATAAAAAGGACAATGACTTTTGTTATTGTCCTTTTTATTTTGTGATTGGGATGAGAACCACAAATCGAAGATTTGTCTAGGTTCGGACAAGCCCGAGCAGAGGCACGACTGTAAGGAGAGTTGAAAAATTATAAATCAAAACCACGCTTTTGATTTTAATTTTGAAACGGTGCCGTTTAACGCGAGGGCGCAGTTGTTGAAAACAATCCCACTACCCATAATTAGAGTGCGAACGGTTCCGTTTAACGCGAGGGCGCAGTTGTCTAAAGAAAACAAAACTCTGTGAGCGTGGAGGAAATCCAAGACAATCCTGTATCGGATTATTCGGCTGGTCGCAGAAGCGTGGTTCTGCTCCACGTTACGGGCTAGCCACTTCGTGTCGTCGCCCTACCGAAAATCCTCCACTACCCGCCCCATAATAAAAAGAAGCACCCTTTATGGGTGCGTTTTTTGTTGTGAATGCAGTGGGAAGAGACCCCCACCAAACGAAGTAAGCAAGGTGCGAAACATCGCACCCTACTTGCTGAATCTTATTACATTAAACATTTTTATCTCCTTTTAATTTATCTTTACAAATCTTTTAAAGGGGGTTTAAAAGTTTGTAAAATAGGGTATAATATTAATATAGAGTAACGGATAGTCCAAATAATTCGTATATGGCTTTGTTTTTTATAATGGAGTTATAGGTATTAACGACACCACCGTTACTTTATTTTTTTGTATTTTGTTTTGTCATTCATGTTTGAATGTTTTACCTTGCCGACAGTTGTATCTTTGTTTACCAATTGTTGTCTATTTTTTGTTCTGATTCTGTTTTGGTTGAGGTGTTTTTGCTAAAATTTATTTTACTTTGCGCTTTTAGCTTACAGCACTCTAAAATGGGGTTAATTTCAAAAATTCCAATATTATAAAATGTGTAGATAATCTTTTTATACGATTTGTATATTAAAAATGAATATTTATTTGGGGTTAATTTTACCTGTATACTGCCAGTATATTGTTTATCCCTGCATTGCACCAATGCCCCGAAGAATACCAATCATACCTTCTGCTGCTATATCGTTTGTAACTTTACCGTCTTTATTGAAATAGTAGAAATTCATTACACAAACTGAAATCTTTTTGTTTGTAGGAGCAATCCCCATAAAATTACCATCGTGAGTTCCTGTTAAATCCCATTTTACAGCAACTTTATCAACATCAGCAACCATGTCGGTAATGTGCCATTGAACATCTGAAAAACCTTCTCTCATCCAATGAACAACTGATAAATATCCTGTTCCGCCATAAAGAGGTTCAGGACTTGCCGGGGTATAAAACTTCGCATCTGCGGCAACAAGTTCTTCTGCTAATTTTTCATCAGCCGTATTTATCATAGTTTCAAATTTTTTCATTAATTCTTTATTTCGTTCAGTCAAATTCATAAATTATTTTCCCCATACTAAACACCCTTTTTACTATCCTATCATAAAACTATTTGTTAATATATTCAATTTTTATGACTTATACAAATAAAAAGTAACTCATTAAAACCGCGTTGAAATTATTAGTTTTCAACGCGGTATTTATTAATATAAGAGTCCTTGTTAAACTCGCTTAAATATCAGGATAATATTTAAACTAAACTTTTAGTTCTTTCTGTATCCGCATTTAGAGCATACACCATCCTCGCTTAAAGCAATTCCGCATAACGGACAACGATCCATTGTGCCGCTAATTTTATAGTCCTCAGTTGCGGTATTTGCACCGCTTGTGAATGTGATTTTGGAAATATTCAGTTTGTCTTTTAATAATTCATACACAATTTTTATCATTCCTTCAGTTGTCATAGTTTCTTTTGTTACGACTATACGACAGTCAGGATATGCCGTTGCAAGTTCGGTTTTAAATGCTTCACCTTTCATTGTATTTTGGGGAGCACCATTTTTAATGCCTTGTTCTTCATAAACTTTAAGAACCGCAGGCAGTAACGGGTCGTCTTCTCTTAAAATCAGTGCGTGATCGAAATTTTTTAGTATATTCCATGCGGTTTTCTGGATTTCATTGCATGGGAATACCATATTCACTCCCGTATTTATTGTATCCTCAACTTCAATAGTCAAACTCCCTGTATGTCCGTGTAAATATTGGGCTTCCCCCTTAAAACCATAAAAACGGTGTGCATATTGTATGTCAAATTTTGCAACAGATTTCATAATTCATTCTCCTTTTTTAGATTTACTCAATTAATTTATAAGTATTCTGTAATATTTTGTCATTTACCCTGTCAGATTATTTTTCAGGTTATTTGGTTTTGTTTTTAATATCCATGTAAATTTAAATTATAGAACTATGCAAGAAAAATCAATATTTTTTAAGATATATTAATAATAAGGACATCTTATAATATTACTGTATAATAAATCTAGTAATTTATGTTGGGGAAGAGAAGTATGAAAATAGACTGGAAATCAAAGAAAACAAGAAATATTATTATTATTTTGGCAGTTATTATTGTGCCAATACTTTTTAATCAGATAAAATCATTAACGACAGGCATTATGATGATGATGGCGATGTCACAACCTCAGGTAGTAGAGGTTGCAAAACCTCTGGAAACAGAAATTTATCCTGAACACGAAACGACAGGTAGGGTAGAAGCAGCGCTATCGGTTGATGTTATTGCCAGAGTTAGCGGCTGGCTTCAGAAAAAATATTTTGAAGAAGGCGACAGGGTAAAAAGAGGTCAAAGACTTTTCCTTATTGAACCTGAAGAATATATCCTTGCTGCAAGAAGTGCAAGAGCAAGAGTAAACGAAAATTCAGCTGTTTATAGAAATTCTCAAATAGATTTAGGAAGGGCAACAGAACTTTTGAAACAGGATTTGGTTAGCCGTGAGTATTATGACAATGCCCTTACTGACAGAAACAGAAACAAAGCGGCACTTGATGGCGCAAGAGCAGAATTAGCCAAGGCAAATCTTAATTTGAGTTATACAAATATTACCTCTCCAATGGATGGCAGAATCGGGAAAGCCCAAGTTTCTGTCGGAAACTTTGTAACTCCTAGTTCAGGTGTTATTGCCCAAATTTACAGCACTAACCCTATGAGAGTTATTTTCCAGCTTAAGAGCGGTGATTTTATAGAAATTAAAAGATATTATCTCTCAAATCAGAATGACGATACTACTGTATCAGTCTTATTAAAATTAGCAGACGGTTCTATGTATGAATCTGAAGGTAAAATAGAATTTATCGACAACAAGGTTGATGAAGATACAGGAACTGTTACATTAAGGGCTCTTTTTGATAACCCAAACGAAATACTTGTTCCGGGTGACTATGTAAACATTACAATAAGAGTAAATAAACCAAGAAAAGTTATGCTAATTCCTCAATCTGCTACAAAAACAGATGTCGGTACAGGTTATTATGTTTGGACAGTTAAAAAAGGTAAAGCCGTTAAAAAAGAGGTTGTCGTAAGTGAAAGTTACAACAACTGCTGGATAGTTGAAAGCGGACTGGATCCTGACGATGTTGTTGTAATGCAGGGTATTCAAAACATCTATAAGTCAGGACAAAAAGTTAAAACTAAACCTTATAAATTTGAATTAGTTAAGAACGACAAGAAAAATGAGGTTAAAAAGTAATGGCTATTAAAAAAGAAGATTTGTACTTTTTCATAAAAAAACCTCGTTTCGCAGTAGTAATATCATTAATAATCGTAATATTAGGTTCTATCTGTTTATTCGGTTTACAACAAGAAAAATATCCGAATATTACACCGCCACAAGTTACTATTTCGGCATCTTATCCGGGGGCAAGTGCCTCTGTAATAGAATCTTCTGTTGCATCAATGCTTGAATCACAACTGAACGGTGTTCAGGATATGATATATATGTCCTCTACAAGTTATGATAATGCGTATAATTTAAATATCTTTTTTAAAACAGGAACTAACAATGATGTAAACCTTATGAATGTACAAAACAAACTTCAACAGGTTCAGTCAATGCTTCCGCAAGAAGTTATACAACAGGGGCTTACTGCAAAAAATCAGGTTGGTGGTATTGGGGCTATTATTCTTAATCTATCATCAGAAAATGATTCCTGGAATCAGTTAGACCTGACAAATTATGCAAATATTTATATTAAAGATGCTATAAAAAGAATTAATGGAGTCGGTGAAGTTAATATCTTTGGTGCAGACGATTATAGTATGAGAATTTGGCTTGATCCTGCAAAACTTACAAGTTATAAAGTTTCTGTCTCAGAGGTTCAAAATGCCATAAGAAATCAGAATGCTCAACTTTCAACAGGTGCTTTAGGTGTTCTTCCGACAGACAAACCTGCAAGTCTGCAATTATCACTTTTGACGAAAGGAAGATTATCAACACCTGAAGAATTTGAAAATATTATTATTCGTTCAAATTCTGACAGTTCAAAAATCAGACTAAAAGATGTTGCAAGAGTTGAATTAGGTGCAAAATCTTATTCTCTTTTCGGTTTGGTTAACACAAAACCTGCCGTACTTATTCAGGTAATGCCGCTGCCGGGGGCAAACACTATAGAAATTGTAGAGAATGTTAATAAGGAAATGCAGAAACTTGATAAAACATTACCTGATTCTTTAAAGGTTTCAACTATGATGGACGGTGCAATCTTTATTATAGAATCAATGGATGAGGTTGAGTTTACTATTCTTTTAACTTCACTTATTGTAATTTTGGTTATCTTTGCATTTTTAGGTGATTACTATGCAACAATCATTCCTTGTGTTGCGATTCCTGTATCGCTCGTCGGTACATTTATTGCCTTAAAAATGCTGGGGATGTCGCTTAACCTGCTGACGCTCTTTGCACTGGTTCTTGCCGTTGCGGTCGTTGTCGATGACGCTATTGTTGTAATTGAAGATGTTAAACGGCACATGGAAGAAGAAGGTATGACTGCCGTTGAAGCAACGCAAAAAACTATGCACGATGTAGGCGGTTCACTTGTTGCAATGGCTGCCGTTCTTGTTGCTGTATTTGTTCCGATGTGTTTCATGTCAGGTTTGTCAGGGACTATGTATAAACAATTTGCAGTATGTATTGCTGCATCAATTTCGTTCTCTGCAATTTGTGCGCTTACGCTTTCTCCTGCGTTGTGTTCAATATTATTGAAAGAGAAGAAAACGAAAATTAAATTACCTGAATCAGTTCAGGAAATTCTTGATGATGCAAACACTTATATTACCAAATTCTTAAAAATTTTTAATGAAAAATTTGATTTGTTAACCAAATTTTATCTTGAATATGTAAAGAAATTCGTATTTGATAAAAAATTGACAATTATAACCTATGTTTCAATAATTATACTTATGTTAGGTTTGTTTAAAATAGTTCCTACAGGATTTATTCCTGATGAAGATCAGGGTTATGTCATAACATCAATAACACTTCCTGACGGTGCGTCTTTAAACAGAACGGAAGATGTAGTTGTCAAATTTATAAAAATGATTGAAGATATCGATGGTGTCGATAAAGACAGAATCGTTGCTTTCGGCGGTATGGGCCCGTCTAACCAGGCAACTGTTGTTATTCAGTTAAAAGAATGGGGTGAAAGAAAAGTTAACCCTATTAGTTGGGTGTTCAGGCTTGTAACAGGCAGAGCAACCAGCATGTCACATGATACAATAATAAATGAAGTAAATAAACGCTCAAGACAGATAAGTGAAGCATCTATTTTCACTTTCTCCCCTCCTGCTATTGACGGTTTGGGTATGATGGGCGGTTTTGAGTATCAACTGTTATCTACAGGAAATGATACAATACAAGACTTATCAAAATTTGCAAATACATTTATCGGGAAAGCAAATGAGGATAAAAACCTGATGAATGTTTATACACAATTCCAGGCAAATGTTCCTCAATACATTTTGCATATAGATTATGATAAAGTTTTGGCTCAAAGCATAGATGTCGCAGAATTACATAATACTTTGGCATCAACTTTATCTTATGCTTATGTAAATGATTTCAATAAATTAGGCAGAGTCTTCAGAGTGTTTATGCAGGCTGAAGGTGATTACAGAAATAAAATAGAAGATTTAGAAAAAATCAGAGTTGCAAACACAAAAGGACAGATGGTGCCTATTATGACTGTAATCAGACCTGAACAAGTTACGGGGGCAGTTTCAATAACAAGATTTAATCAGTTCCGTTCTGTTCAGATACAAGGTATGCAGGCAAGCGGTAAATCATCAGGTGATGCTATGAAAGCGATGGAAAGACTCTCCGATAAGTATTTAACTCGTGATTATACTTATCAATGGTCGGGTACTTCGCGACAAGAAAAAGAATCATCAGGACAAACAGGTCTTGTAATAGGACTTGCGCTGCTGTTTGTATATTTGTTCCTTGTTGCACTTTATGAAAGTTGGATGATTCCGGTTGCAGTATTACTTATATCGCCTGTGGCGGTAGTCGGAGCATTGATATTCCAGCTTATGATGGGACAATCACTTGACCTTTATTCACAAGTCGGGTTAATCACTCTGATTGGTCTGGCGGCAAAACAGGCAATTTTGATTGTAGAGTTTGCCAAAGTCGAACACGAAGAACACGGCTTGAATATTCATGATGCGGCTGTTAAAGCAGCAGATTTAAGATTTAGGGCGATTATGATGACAGAGGCGGCCTTTATTTTAGGTATATTGCCATTATTATTTGCATCAGGTGCAGGGGCAAACAGCCGTATTTCTGTCGGTTGTACCGTAATCGGTGGTATGATTACTGCTGCATCTGTCGGGGCTGTTATGACTCCTGCATTCTATGTTATCGTTCAGGAAGTTATAGATAAGTATTTTAATAACAAAAGAGAGAAAGATGATGAAATTATATAAAAAGATTATTTTAACATTATTTATATTTGTTTTATGTGTACAGAGTTCGTATGCAATAAATTTGAAAATTAAAAAGACACAAAAGCAAAATGTTCAGCAGAGTGAGGTAGCAACCTTCAATAATGATGTTCATTCCGTATTTTCTCTTAAAGACTGTGTCAATATTGCAGTAGACCATAATCCAAGCATTAAAGCATATCTCTGTGACGAGCAGGTTTATAAATCAAGAATCGGTCAGGCATGGGCAAACTATTTCCCACAAATAAGTGTGGGGGTTGATGTCGCAAGAACCCGTAATCATTATTCAGGTAATGCTGTTATGAAAAGAATGTCTATGACAAATTCGATGGGGTATTTTCCACAAGTATCAGCAGGTATGTTGCTTTTTGATTTCGGTAAAACAAAGGCCGATGCTGATTTTGCAAAAAGAATGTACGAATCAAAACAGGCAGATACAAAAGAATATATTAACGATATTATTTATAATATAAAATCTGCATATTTTAATATACTTTTTGCAAAAGCACAGGTTCAGGTGTATGAAGATACGGTAAAAGATTATGAGATGCAGTTGAGTCAGGCAGATGCTTTCTATAAGATAGGTAAAAAGGCTAAAATTGATGTTGTAACGGCTGAGTATAACCTTGGTAAAGCAAAATTAAATTTGGTCGCTGCTAAAAATACCTTGAAGGTTGCTTATGTTCAGTTAGCACAAATTATGGGTATTCCTGAATACACAAATTTTGAATTATCTGATGAATTAACATTGAATGATTTTGAGGAAACTTTTGAACAATTAATTAAAACCGCTTATGATGTAAGACCGGAATTAATTTCATCACAGAAAACGGTTGAAGCGGCAAAAATGAATTTAAGATCGGCAAGAAGGGACTTCACTCCTAATTTAAGTGCTTACGGTGGTTTTTCAAACGGCAGAGGTAATGAGTATAATTTAAGTTCAGCGCAGATTGGACTTCAGTTAAGTTATTCAGAACTTAATTTGATGAGAGTTAAAAAACAGGTTGATGAGGCGAAAGCAGAATACAGTAAGTCTATTGCTGACCATGAATATACGAAAAATACAATATATTTAAATGTCAGAAAGAATTATCTTGATTTGCAGACAGCAAAAGAATCTATTATCATTGCAAAACTTGCTCTTGACGAAGCAAAAGAACAATACCGTCAGGTAACGGGAAGATACAAAGCAGGTGTCAGTGATGCAATCGAATTAAAAGATGGTGAAAATACTTATCTGAATGCACGACTGGATTTTTATAATGCAATGTTAAACTACAATACAAAAGCCGCAAGTCTTGAAAAAGAGGTAGGGGTTCCGTTAGTTTTTTCTAAAAAAACTATCTTTGAAAAAAATAAATAAGTTATTTTAAAAGTTGTAAAGAATCTATCGCCATAAAGCGGGGCTTTATGCTATTATAAACTTAGGTCAAACAGGAGGTGTTTATGTCAAAAAAAGTCGTTGTTTTAAATACAAGTCCGAGAAAGAATTTCAATACTGCACAAATGCTGAAGGAAGCGCAAAAAGGTGCTGAATCTGTTGGTGCGGAAGTAGAATATATAGATTTGTTTGATGTTAATTTTAAAGGCTGCAGAAGTTGTTATGCCTGTAAAACAAAAGGACATCATACAAAAGGGTTGTGTGCAATTAAAGACGATTTAAGACCGATTTTGGAAAAAATATTAAACAGTAATGCCGTTATAATCGGCACTCCTATTTACTGCGGAGATGCTACAGGGGCATTCAGAAACCTTGCAGAAAGAATGATTTTTGCCGCAATAAAATATATGAAAGATGAACACACAGGCATGATGCAGAGAGAATTAAGCCACGATATCCCAATCGGGATAATCAATACAATGGGGGCAACTGAAGACCAGTATAACCGTTCATATCTGCCTCATATGGTTGAAATGAATGAATTTCTGATGAAAGCGGCCTTCGGTCATTGTGAAACTCTGAATGTTTTTGACACATCTCACTTTATAGATTATTCAAAATATGAGTGTGATATTTTTGACATCGAACATAAAAAACAAGTAAGAGAAACACAATTCCCTGAAGATTTGCATAAAGCATTTAATTTTGGCAAACGATTGGCTGAAAGAGGTTAAGTTAATACTTTAAATAAACATAATTAAATAAGGTGCGTTATTTTAGCGCACCTTATTTAATTATATATTCTTTTATTTTGTCCAATTTCTTCATACAGTCGGAAACACCTAAATCGTACATTCTTTGCAGTTTTTTTCGGTCTTTTTCTACCCGTTTCATTTTGACTGTTTCTGACGGACGAAGAACAATAATCTTGTTTTCAGATTCATATTTTTCTATTAAGTCCATAGTTTCGTTATATTTTTTGTAAGAGTTTTTTGCTGTTTCAATAAAGTTCGGGAATTTGCCGTAGAACAGTTTATATGGCATAGGGGTGTATTTCTTTCTGTAACCTGCTGGTCTTGTTAATACAACAATAATTTTTTCATAATTTGAGTCTAATACTTTTTTAAACGGTACGGCATCACTCACTGCCCCGTCTAAATAGAAATTTCCGTCTATTTCAACAGGTCTTGAAACAAAAGGCATAGACCCCGATGCTCTGAAATATTCCAAATCTTTATCCGCATCATCAATTTTGATATATTCAGGGTTCCCTGACTGTAAATTAGTGACAACGGCATAAAAATCAACGGGGGTGGTTTTGTAGGTTTCAAAATCGAGCCTGTCCAGTTCATAGACAAGTTTCTTGAAACAAAAATCTCTGTTCATTATGTCGCCCGTTGTGATGAGTGAATATAACCCCATATAATTTTTTTCGTGTGCATATTTAAGGTTATATCTTAATGCACGACCTATTTGATGAGATTTATAATTTAAACCAAACAAAGCACCTGCCGATACCCCGTAGATTGTATCAACATTAATATTGTTCTGCATAAAAATATCGAGAACCCCTGCTGAATACAGACCTCTCATTGCTCCGCCTTCTAATACTAATGCTGTTTTATTTTCTGTCATAATATTACTTCCTGTCACCTATTTTATAATAAAAAAAGGTGATTTACTTCATTAGAATAAAAAATGCGGTAATTGAAAAATTACCGCATTTATATTATATATTTTTTGTTTATACTTTTAAGTCATTACCGATGTCACTTTTTAATTGCGGGTCTAAATTTTTAAAGACCTTGGCTTGTAGTCTGTGTCTTGTACGATAACCTTCTTCCAGCATATTAAGTTCAATCTCTTTTTGTTTTAAACTTTCAATAGGAGTGAGTTGAAAATTTTTGTTTATTATTGTTTTTTGATTTTCATTATAATTTTCAAAAACTTTTTCTGCTCTTTTCGGGGAGCTGAATTTTAAATCTTCAACCAAATTTTCTGAAATATTTTCATCCCCGTAGATTATAGAATAAAAACTTATTGTATTATCTTTTTTTCTGTACGGATAGATGCCGTCTGTGATAACTCCGTGTCTGTTTTTTTTTGTTGATAAAATGGAATTTTAATTCATCAAATTTATTTCCGATAGCGGATATTTTCATATCCCAGAATTTTGTTTTTGATAATTTTTTTTCTATTTTTTTAAATTCAATTTTATCCGTTTCTGACATCTTGTTAAGAATCGGTAAAAATGATTTGTCTTTAATCAGTCTGCCAAAATTTTGATTTTTATTATTTTGACAGCCGTTATTATAACTGGTGTTAATTGCGTTTATGTGCATAACGATTAATCCCCTTAATATCCCTAGTGTGTTGTCTTGAATGTTAAATCATGAGGTATGTATATATCACATAATTTTCAACATTCTTATTCTAATATAAACATGTGTTAATCTCAATAATTATTTGAGAATTGAAGTGTACAGCCTTGCAAATTCTATAAATATTTCAAATGCTCCGCCTACTGCATCATCTTCCCCTGAATACCATAAATTATCACTATTTGTGCCTGATATTCGTAAGCCGTTGTAATCCCATTCTCTGTCGTTCCCTGCAATTGGCATGAATTGAGTATTATGTTTTTTCATCCGTCTTACATTAGCGCCGCGTCGTTCAAATGATAAATGTTCAATAGGATGGCGTCCTTCTATCATTTGTCCGTCTTTATTAAACAGAGCATCAAACAGAGTATCGCTTGATTTATCAGAGTGTCTTCTTCCGAGAACTAAGTGTGTTTTATTATCTCGTCTGTCTACCGAAAGAAGAATGTCTGTGCCTTTATCTAAGGTTTTGTTATCGTGTTTTCCGATTTCGGTCATTATTTTTGCGTTACTGATACTTCCGTTTTCGCCTGCCAGTCTTACATATTTGCGTATTCCGGAATACAGTTGTTTTGCAGATTCTCTCTTGAAGGAATCTGTTGATATCTTAACCAATCTTTGCCCGTCTGCAGGAATTGTATTTATTATTGGTTTTGTAATTCCTGTCGGTTTTGGTGCGGGTTTTGTTACCGCAGGTTTTGTTGCAGGTTGAACCTTTACTTCAGGTTTTTTCTCTGCCGGCTTTGGTTCTGTCGGAAGATTATTTGAAGTTTCTTTCTTTGGTTCTGCTACTTTAGGTTTTGCAACCGAGCCTTTTTTTCTGCCGCGTTTTGATTTTGGCGGTTCAATACCCAGTGTCGGTTGTGCTTCGCTTCTTGCAATTCTGCGTTCAAATGTGTCATAAACAAATTCAGGTTTATTTTTTTCGCCGTATCTTACGACTGTTTTTATAAGTCCTTTTTGTTGGGCATGCTTATTTGCCGATTTAGAAAAATCTACTGATTTATATAATCTGCCGTTTTCAACATATCTTGTGACGACAGTTCCCATCCTTGTAATTACGGGATTCCCAATTCTAATAATATCCATCTGTTTAAATTCCCCTTGTATTTGTTATAAAACCCGTAAAAATAAAATTTGCGGGGTGGCGGGAAATAAAATAAAAAATATTTTTTAACCCCGACCAAATGTGACGCATTTACCCCTTATTATGAAAGTGTAAATAGAATAGGTGAAGGAGTAAACTATCATGAATATTTATGAAAAACATTTGTTTATAAAGTATTTAAACAAGTTATTACCGTCTGTTGATTTTGATTGTTATAATTTTGGAAGGGTATTTGATATTATTGTCGAAGAATTTAATTTAGACAAAAGTATTTTTGAGTTTGATAAGTACGGTAATATCAAAGTTGAAAACTTACGACAGGTAAAAGAGTTTATTAAAAAACTGAAACGGGAACTCAAAAAGTATGAAAAAACTCATAAGCCGAAGAGTTGTCCGTTTGAAAAGAAAATGAAAATACTAAGCGATATATATAAATTAACTGATACAGAGTATGAGCTTGTATTGTTTTTCGCTATAAAAGAAATAAACAGACGATTCGATACATTTTTTGATACTCTGAGAAATGATTCATTAGATATTTTCACAAACAAATATTTAGGTTTGCGTCAAAGCCGTGCAGAGAGAATGATGAATGATCTTGCAATGAGAGGGATTGTATCAAAGCTAAGAAGGGGCGAACATTCAATCAATCCTAAAATTATAGAAGTACTTGATGATGAGAATTGTAATACACTCACAAAAATTGTTAATGTTTTACTGGGTGAAAATCTGAAAACTACACTTTGCCTGCAGGATTTTGAACATTTGAAGAAGGAAAAAGAAAAGACGATTAATATACTAAAATCGGCTGTAAAGACAGGAGCAAAAGGGATTAATATATTACTCTACGGTGGAGTCGGAACAGGCAAGACTGAGTTTGCCAAGCTTATTGCAAACACTGCTAAATTTCCTATTTATGCTGTTGCAACGGAAAAGGACGATCTCTATGAAGAGGCAAGCCGTAAAGACAGGCTCGTAGACCTTTATTCAAAGCAGCTGATTTTATCAAGAAAGGGGAATGCCTGCATACTTTTTGATGAGGCAGAAGATGTTATGAACAGAGGTTTCTCTGAGTTTGGAAGTGCTTCAAAAGGGTATATGAATAAGTTGCTTGAAGAAGCATCATTACCGATTATTTGGACTACGAATAATATTCACGGGGTTGATCCGGCTTTCCTCAGACGAATGACTTATTGTATAAGGTTTGAAAAACTGACTGATGAAGTCAGGTTGAATATATGGAACAAGGTTTTAAAGAAGAATGACCTTGTTATCAGCCCTGAAAAGGTTGAAGAACTGAATAAAAATTATGATATCCCGCCTTCTTTGATTGCTAATGCTGTTCAGACAACAAAGATGATTGGCGGTGATGAAAACGATTTTGAAGAATTTATAGAAAATGTTGCTCAGGCTGTCAGTAAAAAGAGTTCTGTTAAGAACAAAAAAGAGTTTGAGATGAAAGAGTATGATGAATCACTCGTAAATACGGATATAAATATTCAAAATCTGACATCAA
Organism: uncultured bacterium; assembly: GCA_902765215.1. Classification (GTDB taxonomy): domain Bacteria; phylum Cyanobacteriota; class Vampirovibrionia; order Gastranaerophilales; family Gastranaerophilaceae; genus UBA2883. Next base: position 63,115 of record CACWZA010000012.1, read on the forward strand.
AGATTAAATCATGCGGGAAGCTCAATTTTTCACTCTGTCTTTATGGTGAACCGGGGACAGGAAAGAGTCTGTATTTAAGATATTTGGCAGACCAACTCGGTCTAAAGGTTATTATGAAACGCGCGAGTGATTTAATATCAATGTGGGTAGGAGGAACTGAGCATAATATTGCCGAAGCTTTTGCGGAAGCAAAACAGAAAAAAGCTATGCTGATTTTTGATGAAGCGGACAGTTTCCTCCAGAACCGGAGTAATGCAGTCAGACGCTGGGAAGTTTCTCAGGTTAATGAAATGCTGACATGGATGGAATCTCACGAATATCCGTTTGCCTGTACAACCAACCTGATTGATACTTTAGACGAGGCAAGTTTGAGAAGATTTACTTTTAAAATAAAATTTGATTTTATGACTCCCGAGCAGGTTACCAAAGGGATAGAACATTTCTTTAGCGGGGTAAATACAGAAGGGAAAAAAGTAAATATCAATGGTTTGACCGCAGGTGATTTTGCGACAGTCAAAAAGAAAACCGACTTTTTGGGGATAAATGATTTATCGGAAATTGTCAGTATGCTCGAGGATGAGGTAAAAATTAAAAAATCGAAATCTTTGAAAAACGCAGTGGGGTTTTAGTCTGAGTTTTGAAATACAGACATTAGCGGCAGGAAAACAGTTACAATGGCTTTGTTTTCCTGCTACGACCTAATCTGACGCCCGAATATTTTATCATAAAATAAAACAGGAGCTTTCAGATGAAAAGAAATGCTAAACTTGATAAAATTGCAGGTTTGGTTTTAAAAATAACGGTTGAAAAAAATATGCCGACAGTGGTATTTTTTTCCAAAATACAGGAACCCGATTTAATAAAAAAATTGTTCTCATTAAAAACAAAAAAAGAGTATAATGAGCAGAACTTTGCTCCCGAAGATTGGACAGATTTAGCAGATATGGTTTTGGAATTATCAAAGATTCCGCTTATTCTCAAAACAATTGATTCAGTTGAAAATGCAATGTATCTTATTGATGATTTTTGTTCTGAGATGAAAAATAGTAATGGTTTAATAATAATTGACGGTGGGGAAGATGATTTTTCAAAAATTCAACACCGTCAAAATATTGTAATGAAAATTGTTTGACGGTGTCAGAAATTAATTTTATGTCAGAAAACCCCTAGATTCCTGACATTATTTTTGCGACTTTATAAAACTGTTTGGCACAAATTATCGCACTTATTTTATCGCAGGCAACAACTGCACCGTATAACAGCATATTAAAAAGTTTTTCCATTCCGTACGGATTATCATTTTCGTATGTTCCAAGTTTCGATAACAGACTGACATAAGCCAATTTTAGTGTTGAGTAGTATTGAGGGTATTCTTTCTTTATGTATTTGATGATTGAAAATTCATCGGGAGAATTTGCATATTCTCTCATTATATAGTGCCTGTCAGCAGTATATTTAATCTCATTTATTAAAATATAGATAAGACTGAAATCCCTCTCGTTTCCATATACAGTATAAATAAAATCTTCAATTTGTTCCGAAAATAAAAACTGATTATATGTTGATTTCGTAATCATATCAAACGGTTTAGTAACGGTATTTTTTTGTTTTATTGTCTTATATAAGTATTTCCCGCTTGTATTTATGTCACCTGTTGCGAAAATTACTGCCAAATCGTCTAAATTTTTTGGTTTAACATATTCTGCCACTTCCTTTGAGATTGAGAATAAGCGGTAACATTCATCATCTAAGTTCATCATACTTTTATAAACCTTAGGGTCGTTATAGTTTATGATATCAAAATCTCTTATATTGTTTTCAGAAAGTAGTTCATCAATGTATTCGGTGTAATTGGTATAAGTCCAGTTTCTCCAGCACAGATTATTGACAACATTTGTATAGTGTCTTTTCTTTTCTTCAAATCGTTCGGTTTCTGCTTTGTATCTTTTGCGTGCATCAGCAAAGGCGTTTAGTTCGTAAATTCTGCATTTTTCATTGAGCGCTGTTGTTTTATATTTCGTCATGGCACTTTCTCCTTCTATTTATATGTTACAGGTTTACTATGTCAAATTAGGTCGCACATAGATGAAATTGCAGAAAATATAAATACTTCCGCCCTGTCAAAAAATTGTGGGATTATTAAAAAAGGGTTTTAAAGTGCCGTGTTTGAGTGGATAACATCAAAAACTGAGCAGTCGAAATTTATGCCCAAAAGGTTCAGCAGGTACGGATTTATTTTATCTCTGTATTCTTTCGGGTAGCGTATATTTTCCTGTAGTCCGACATTATTTTTTGTGGTTTTGAAATTATTTCATATTTACCATATCATACGAATTGGGACAGTTTCAGATGTTCTGTTCCAATACCATGCAGGAAGCCAATTGTAATAATCTATTGCCGCCGTAATCTTATCACGCAGAGGGGTTTTTGGGTTTTCGGCTTTCTTTTTGAGTTGGTTTAAAACCATTTCTCTTTCTTTTTGGCTATTTCTGACTGCAATCTTTTTAAAATATTTTAGGGTTAATCTGTCTGTCAGAGCATCAGAATGTCTGAGCATTCCGCCAATATCATAAACTTTTTTGTTTTTGCGCGGGTTATTTTGGCGGTCGGTTAAAATAAGACCTAAAATTCTGTTATGTTCAAAATCTTTACTTGTTTTTGGGATATCTTCGTCAATAAATTCAGTTACAGAATAGCCGTTTTTCATGTCAGAGATATAATGTTTTGTGAATTGGGTATTATCCATAGGATGCCCGATATTTTTTTGAAGATAGAACCACGAGTTTGGTTCTGCGTATACTCCGTGGCTTTTTCGTGCGTACACTCCGTTATTCATTGCATAAACAAGAAGTGCTTTATCGTGTGTAATTTTTTCCCCGTTTTTATCTTTGAGAGAGAGTCTGTAAACCTTTTTATACCCGCCTTCTCCAATGTATTCTATTTCGGATTTTGTACCTTGCGGCATTATTTCTTTTAGTCCTGAATTTAATACTTCGCTGATTTCGGAAATTTCTTTATTATTCCGGCATGCATGTGTAGTATTTGCAAGAACCGACTGGAACTGTTTAATTTTATCGGCGCGTTCGGTTGGTTTGAACAGATTTATTATTTCAGGCGGAATGTTTCCGATAACGGCGCGTTTCGCATAAGGTACAAAGTCCATATAGTTTTTGTAGTTTATATTGGACTGATAGTACCTTTTTAGCCTGCTCGGATAGCATCTTTCGTAATTAGTTACATCTATTTTTATCTGCATATTGGTCTTAACTTCTATGAAGAAAAAAATTTGTTACTCTTGAGTCTGATTGTAACAACAAAAAAGGCTGTCACACAGACAGCCTTTTTTTGAAATAATTGTTTTTCCCTATACTAATTGATTCTTTGGAACATGTATCCGATACCTCTAGCGGTAAGGATAAGTTCAGGGTTTGTAGGGTCTGTTTCCAGTTTAGAACGTAATCTTGAAATATGAACATCAACCACACGGGTATCAATTCTGTGATCAGCAGGGTATGACCAAACATGTTGTAAGATTTCGTTTCTTGAATATGCCTGACCTGAATTGTTAACCAACAATTCCAAAAGGCTGAATTCCATACCTGTAAGTCTGATTCTTTCGTTCTTTCTGTAAACTTGTCTTCTTGCAGTATCAATCTTGATATTACCTGTTGTGATAACATTCTTAGCAACTGCTTTTCCGCCTGCAGGAACAACAACGCTCTTGTCGCTTGTTCTTCTTAAGACAGCTTTTACACGAGCTTCCAATTCTTTAGGGCTGAATGGTTTAATAACATAATCGTCTGCACCTAATTCCAAACCTGTGATTCTTTCAGAAACATCACCCAAAGCGGTAAGGATAATGATAGGAACATCTGATGTTCTTCTGATTTCGCGAGTAACTCCATAACCGTCCATTTTTGGCATCATAACATCTAATACTACCAAATCAGGATTTTCTTTATTAAAGAGCTCAACTGCTTCTTCACCGTCTTCTGCTACGACAACATCGTAACCAACCATTTTTAAACGGGTCTCTAAAATTCTTCTTATACTTGCTTCGTCATCTGCAACCAATATTTTTTGGCGGCTTGACTCTTCTTGAAGTTCTTCGTTTTCAGCCATTTTTCCATCCTTTATTTTCAATATTGTATATTACAAAATGTTGATTTTTTTTTAGAAATCTTAAATTTTATAAACATATCTTAATATAATTGACACAAAATTGCAAGCAGAAATTTGAAAATTTTCGACAATATCTTATTTAAGTGTTATTCCTGCTTGATTCCCTTTCTTCTCAGGATTCCTGCCAGCTGCATATATAACTCCTGATTTTTAGCAGATCTGTCAATGTCGCTTGCCTCTTTTATGTATGCAAAAGCATCTTCATATTTGCCTATTGCCTGATAAAACTCGCTCATTTTAACATACAAATCAGCATTCATTACATCAAGTGATATTGCCTTTTTCAGACTCTCTATTGCGAAGTTGATGTCCTCTTTTTCAAAAAGGGCAAGAGCATTATAGTAGTACCCCTCATAGTGGTTAATATCCAGTTCAATGAGCTCCTGAGCCGTGTCAAAAAGAGAATCATAATCTTTTTTCTCTAAATATAATTCTGCCTCTAAAACGTGTGCATAATAGTATTTAGGATATTTTTCAAGCAGTTCATTGATGCGCTTTTCCGCTTCCTCAATCATACCCAGTTTAATCATAAGTCTGACATCAAAAGTCTGATATTCAAACGATTTCGGGTTTATTTCTACAACCTTTTCTATCATTGTTTTTGCCTGTTTAAACATATCAAGGTTGTAATAAATTTTTGCCAGTGAATAAAGTATGGTTTCGTTATCAGGATAGTCTTTGAGCATCTTTTCCAACTCTGCTTTAGGAGATGCCAAATCTCCTTTTTCTGATTTTATAACCTGCAAAAGCACCTTTGACTCAAAGTATTCAGGGTTAAGATGTGATTCTGCCGCATCATAATTTCCGCTTTTGTAGAACAAATATGCCAGTGAATAATGGTATCTTTCTTCCATCGGGTTCAGGCAGATTGCGGTATTAAAGCATCTTTGTGCTTCTTCCATCCAGCCCTTAAGGAAATATGCTTGTCCCATATTGTAGACATATTGCGGATTCTTTTCGTCCTGCGAGATTGCCTGATTAAAATATTCAATGGCTTCATCAAGTTTTAGTTCATCTAATTTATCTAAGCCGATATAGTTTAAACTTTCGGCTGTTTGTGAGTTGTTATTTTCCAATTTCTTAAAAACCTCTTTTGCCTGTTCTATATTGTCCTGTTCGTAATGAATTTTTGCTTTCAGACTCAATACATCTTCCAGATTGAAGATATTAGAATCTGTTTCCGATAACAAATTATCCAGTACGGTTACCCCTTCATCATATCTTTTTAAGTTGTACAATGCAAGTGCTCGTTTGTATAAACACTCTTCATCGGATATATTTTCCGTATATTCAATGATTTCATCATACTTTTTCTGATCTTCCAGAATACTCAATAGTGAAGTTAAATCACCGTCTGAGTTTGTGAGTTCATATATTTGTTTTGCGATTGCTTCCGCATTCTTATAATCGCCCTCAGAGAGGCAGACATTCTTTTTTACTGTCAGACTGCTAATGTTGTCTGGGCTGATTTCAAGTGCTTTTGATACATAGTGCAGAGCTCGTTCGTTGTTTTTTAGCAGGTAATATAAATCTGCTAATTCTGAAAGAATCTCAACATCATCATTTACTTTTGAAAGTAATTTATAGTAAATTTCAATCGCTTGCTTGTAATAACCTTTGCGTTTTAAATCAAAAGCCTCTATCATCAAATTTTTCATTATTTTTTAAATCCGATTTTTTTGTGTTTTTCTTGTTTATTCTGTTCGGGTACAGGTTGTTTGTTTACTATGATTATCATTTCATTAGGACCTGCCATTTTAAGGTTGTTACGACCAATGGCTTCCATAGCTTCTTTTGTTGAAAATTCCTTTATTTCTTTTTTTAATTCGGCATTTTTTGCTTCTGCAGCAATTTTGTTGTCTTCAAGGATAGAGAATTTTCTGTTGTATGCAATCACTTTTGTTATGTTTAATAACGCACTAAAAGACATTTGAATTAAGCACAATAAAAGTATTATCGTCAGAAACGAATAATAAAATTGTGTGTGACGACCGCTTTTAGCACTATTCTTTTTGGCTTTTGCCAAAAGTTTTTCGGTTTTGTTTTTCTTTTCCATAGTTCGATTATATCTGAATTTCACCTGTAATACAAGGGTTTAAGTAAATGTAAATAATGTATTTTTACAGTTTAAAATCGCCGTTCTTTTTAATATGTTCAACGAGTCCGCCGTCTTCCAAAAGTTTAATCATAACAGGCGGAAGCGGTTCTATAGATATCATTGTGCCTTTTGTCAAATTATCTATATAACCTTCTTCTATGTTTAATTCCAGTTCGTCGCCGGCATCAATTCCGTCTGTGTCGCATTCAATAGCCAAAAGTCCTATGTTGATAGCATTTCTGTAAAAAATTCTCGCAAAAGATTTTGCAAGTACTGCTCCGACTCCCGCTATTTTGATAATCTGCGGTGCGTGTTCTCTTGATGAACCAAGCCCGAAATTGTTGCCTGCTACCACGAAATCACCTTTTTTCATGCGTGATGCAAATGTTTCGTCCGCATCTTCCAGTACATGTTTTGAAAACTCTTTTAAGTCCGAACGCAGGTGGAATAATCTCCCCGGTGCGATGTGGTCTGTTGAAATGTTATCACCAAATTTGAATGCTGTTCCCTTCATATATCGTTCCTCTGATAAAATTTTTTCTAATTCCATTATAGACTAAAAGTTTATTTAGTAAATTATTGGATTTGTTTGTTAAAACATGTAACAATATATAAAACGGATATAAAAAATAGTGAATTTTCTGACAGATAATTACTTTATAAAAGTACAGGATAAGAGTATCTGTGCATGCTTGACGACGGGCATGTTAGTTCAGCTATTAAATTTAAAGGAAACCCGAGGAAAATGGACAACTTTCATTTTGTAGACATTAAACCTACAATTGACAGAAAAGAAACGGCATCAATAAAAGATGCTATCTTTAGACGCGCCAGAGAAAAAGCTCGTGAGCTGACCGAAGAAAAAGCTGAAAATTATACTGCAGAAGTTCAGAACGATGTTATGGATATTGTCCGTGAAACTCTGCAGCCGTCACCTATGAATCCGTTCAACCAGTTTATGGAAAATTTGGGTATTCAAAATGCTCAAAGGGAAATCTCTAAATCAATCGAAGAAATTGAAAAACCGAAGGTTGAGAATGAAAATCCTAAACTGGAAGAAATTTATACAAAAGAGATAAAACATAATATTGAAAGTATCAGCGATAAAGCATTTGCTAATGCCGTTCAGACAGAAACAATGGAAGAAGCAAGACGCCAGTTCAGAACAAATCTGAATGAAACCTTGAGCTTCCTTAATGCTCAGGCAGCGATTAGAGCGGCAGAGTATGCCCATTCAAAGATTAATTTTTCCGTGTAGGTCTAATATTTACCCAAAACCTTTTTGAGTTTCGGGAGGATAATTGCGAGTGCAACGGCACTCAAAAGTGATATGCCAGCAAGGGTTAAAAACAGCATATCTGTGCTGATAGTACCGTATTTTCCGCCCCATATCCCTGCAAAAATATTCCCAAAGAAGCTTGTTAAAAACCACATTCCCATCAGCATAGACATCAATTGTTTCGGTGCAAGTTTTGAAACCAGAGAAAGCCCGATAGGTGAAATACATAATTCAGCAACGGTCATTATTAAATATCCAAAAACAAGCCATAGCGGTGATACTTCGCCTGACTTTGACAAATCTCCCGCAAGTGCCATAACAATATATGCGACACTCATCATTCCCAAAGCCAGAGTGAATTTTTCAACAGAAGTCGGTTCAAGTCCGCGTTCAGACAGTTTTGTCCATAAAACGGAAGCAAGCGGTGCAAGAATTATTATAAATAGCGGGTTAAGTGCCTGAAAATATCCTGTCGGAATGGTGTGTCCGAAGAAATATCGTTTTGTTGAATATTCGGCAAACAGAGTGAGTGAGCAGCCTGCCTGTTCGTAACAAGTCCAGAAAACAACCGTAAATGCCATAAGTACAAACAGTGCAATTATCCGTCTGCCCTCTTTTTTTGTGATTTCTTTTTGTTTTGTTTTATCCTCGTTAAACGGTTTCTTTGCAGGTTTAGTTCCGCATTCGCCAAGCAGTTTTTTCTCAAACAATTTGTAAATAACTGCTCCGATTAACATTCCGATGCCTGCTGATGCAAACCCCCAGTTGAACCCAAATTTTACCGCAATCGTACCGCATACGAGCGGGGAAAAGAAGGCTCCGAGGTTTATTCCCATATAAAAAATAGTGAACCCGCTGTCTTTTTTGGTGTTATCTTTGCCGTACAGTAACCCTAAAATAGAGCTGATATTTGATTTGAAAAACCCGTTAGCAATTACCATGGTGCATAAAGCGGGAAGAAAGAGCTCTCTGTTTTCTGATGCGAGCATAAAAAGTCCGATACACATAAGAATCATACCTGCTGTAACGCATTTTCTCTGCCCGAAAAATTTGTCGGCAAGATAACCGCCAAAGAGAGGTGTCAAATAAACAAACCCTGTATAAAACCCGTATACCGTTCCTGCATCTTCCGTTGAATACAAAAGCTTTTGTATCATATAAAGAACGAGCAATGCCCTCATTCCGTAATATGAAAATCTTTCCCACATTTCGGTAAAAAACAGTAAATAAAGCCCTTTTGGGTGATTTTGTGTAAGTTCTTTAAACATTCTTATATTATTGTGAAGTTTTTATATTATTATGTCAAGAAGGGGATTAATTACCGATTTGAATGATATTTGCCAAAACCACTACACATTTACCTCTTTTAGTACTATAATTAGACTATAAATAAATTTTGAAAGGTTAGAATATGAAGAAAGAGTTAATATTTCTCGGACCGCCTGCCTGCGGAAAGGGAACACAGACAGATAAGCTGGCAAAATATTTCGGATTTCCGCATATAGATACAGGTTCTCTGCTGAGAGCTGAAATTGCATCAGGATCTGAAAACGGAAAAGTTGCAAAACAATATATAGATAAAGGTCTTTTGGTCCCTGTATGGCTTGTAGGAGCAATCATTAAATCAAGATTAAGTCAGGAAGATTGCAAAAACGGGTTTATATTAGACGGATTCCCTCGCAGTCTGGAACAGGCAGAAATTCTTGAACAGATTAAAAAAGATATAGACGGTGACAATCAGGTTGATTTCAGAGCAACTTATTTCGAGGTTGATACGGAAAAACTTATCACAAGAATAGTTAACCGCCGCAGTTGTCCTAAGTGTGGTGAGATTTATAACCTTAAAACAAAACCGCCTAAAACAGAAGGTAAATGTGATATTTGCGGTGTAGAGTTAACTCAGAGAAAAGACGATAATGAGGAAACCGCAAAGGCACGTTTTGATACATATTTCAATGAAACTTCTCCGCTGATTGATTGTTACAAAAACAAAAATGTTTTGGCTTCAATCGATGCAGACGGAACAATTGACGAAGTTTGGGAAAGATTATTAAAGGTAGTAGAGTAATGATAAACAGAAAATCGAGAGATGAGATAAAGAAACAACGCCATGCAGGACATATTGTTGCGTTGGTACATAAAAAAATGAAAGAGGTTATCGAGCCGGGTATAAGTACAAAAGAGCTCGATAATATCGCAATGCAGGTAATAAAGGAAAACAAGGCAGTTCCTACATTTTTGGGATATAACGGTTTTCCTGCGAGTATTTGTGCCTCTATAAACGAAAAAGTTGTACACGGGATTCCGTCAGAAGATGAAATCTTAAGAGAGGGCGATATAATTGCAATTGATGTAGGGGCAACCTTTGGCGGAATGGTCGGAGATAGCGCCTGGTCTTATGCTGTCGGAAAAATATCCGAAGAAAAGCAGTTGTTGATGAAGGCAACAGAAGAAGCACTTTTTGCAGGTATTGAAAAAATGCGTCCCGGTAATGTTTTAGACGATATTTCGGGTGCAATAGAAGATGTTGCAAAAAAATATAAAATGGGTATAGTAAGGCACTACGGCGGACACGGTGTAGGTCATGTAATGCACGAAGAGCCGTTTTTGTTTAACTACAGAGTGGGCGACAAAACAAAGATTAAGTCAAACTATGTTATTGCAATTGAACCTATGCTTAATCTTGGCGGTGATGATGTTTACACAGAACCTGATAACTGGGGTGTTGTAACTAAAGATCATAAACCGTCTGCACACTTTGAACATACTGTTCTTGCAACAGAAGATGAACCTATCCTTATTACGACACTAATGGAATAGAGGAGATAAATAATGAAATACAAACTTGGTATAATCGGATACCCTTTAGGTCATTCCATTTCACCTGTTATACAAAAAGCAGGGTTACAGAGTCTCGGGCTTGATGCTGATTATGATGTTATGGAAACTTCTGCGGAAGATTTACTCGACAGATTGAAATATGTCAGGGTGAACGGTTATCACGGGTTTAATGTTACCATCCCTCATAAAATCCCTATATCGTTTTTTGTGAACGATATGGACGATTATTCCAATATTGCAGGTTGTATAAATACCGTAAAAATTAATGGCGATAATAAGGAATTATATGGATATAATACAGACATTTACGGGTTTAAATCGGCTATTCCGGCTGATGTTGATTTGCAGGGCAAAAGTGCCTGCGTTCTCGGAACGGGCGGTGCTTCCCGTGCTGCTTCCGTCGGACTTATAGAAAAAGGGGTTAAAACCATCCATTTCTATACAAGAAATATTATCAATGCGGAAAAAACTCTGAACTATTTGAGAACAAAATTCCCTAATGTCAGGTTTGAATCTCATCAAATTCAGAATGTTACAACTATGCCTGAAACGGCAATTATTGTTAATGCTACTCCTATCGGTATGAAAGGGTATGCGGCTGATATGACTCCGTTGAGTGATATGACAATAAAATCGCTCGATAAATCAACAGTTATTTATGATATTGTGTACAATCCGCTTACAACTGAGTTTTTAAAATCTGCAGAAAGAGCAGGTTTGAGAACTGTTGAAGGGTTGGACATGCTTTTGTATCAGGCACAGCGTGCAATCCAGATTTGGACGGGTAAAACTCCTGATGTTCGTGATATGAAGATTCCTGCTTTAAGAGTGTTATAAATTATTATTTATTGGACAACTTTGTTGTCCTTAAAATTGTGGTAAGTCTACAACCAACGATTATGGGTTTGATGTACCATTTCTTTGACCGCAAAGAAATGGTACCGAAAGAAACTCTCCGACCTGACTCTCCGTAATC
>CACWZA010000013.1 GCA_902765215.1 uncultured bacterium
CGTTAAACGGCATCGGCAAAAGCGTGGTTTTGCCTTTATGCCTCTGCTCGTAATCCGCTTTCGGTACCATTTTTATATTTACCCCTGCGGTCAAAGAAATGGTACATCAAACCCATAATCGGTGCTTTTATGTTTACCCTAATTTTAAGGACAACTTTGTTGTCCCCAAAATAATATTTTATTTATTTCTCTCCCCATGTTCATGTAAAAGAAAATTTGTTATATAATCAGGGTATGATAAATGTTGAAAGCATAGTAGAAAGAATTCGTGAAATAATCGACGACGAGAACACCAAACAGTTAAAAGAGGTTCTCGACGGTTATCATGCTGCCGATTTGGCGGATATTTTTGAAGAACTGACTACTCATGAGCGTTTGTCATGTTTTAATCTTGTTGATGAAGAAAAGGCATCAGACCTTTTGGAATATTTATCTGCTCAGTTACAGGTTGAGATTTTAGGCGAAATAGATCAGGAATATGCATCAAGACTTATCGCAAAGATGCCTCATGATGAGGTTGCCGATGTACTCGGTGACATGGAAGAGGACGAATCAGAACAGTATCTTGATAAACTCCCTCACAAATTTTCATCTGAAGTCAGAGAACTGATGACTTATAACGAGGAGTCTGCGGGCGGTATTATGAACCCGATTGTCCTTACGGTCAATGCTGATTCTGAGGTTAAAGATGTTCTCGATACAATAAGAATAAAAGCGGAAAAAGATAACTTAGATTTGTACTATGTATATGTAGTTGATAAACAGGATCACTTGTTAGGGGTTGCATCATTGAGAAAATTATTAACTTCCCCTATCAGATTACAGATTACGGAAATAATGACTCGTGATATAGTCAAACTTCATGTTGATGACAGACAGGATTATATCGCTGATGAGTTTATGAAATACCAGTTTAACGCACTCCCTGTTGTAGATTTGTATAACAGATTAAAAGGGATAGTTACCTGGGACGATGTTCAGGACATTGTTGAAGAAGAAACGACAGAAGAAATCTATACATCTTCAGGTATCGCAACCGAAATGGTTGAAGATGAGGACGATATCTTAACGGGGAATCTTTTGCATGCGGTAAAAGCGCGCACACCGTGGTTATTTATTACTTTGATAGGTGAATTTCTTGCGGTTAATGTTGCAAATCATTTTAATCATACATTGGAAATTCTGCCTGTAATTGCAATATTTATGCCATTACTTGCGGGGCTCGGCGGTAATATCGGAACCCAAAGTATCACTCTTATGGTGCGTGGTTTATCAACAGGGCAGGTAACTCTGAAATCTGCTTTCCATCATATATTGAGAGAATCTGCTATCGGACTTTTGATAGGTACTTTATTCGGTGTGCTTGTTATGGCGGTAACATGGGGCTGGCATCACCATGTCGGACTTGGTATTGTTGTCGGTCTTTCTATGGCAATCAATATGACTTGTGCTACCTTAATCGGTACTCTGACTCCGTTTGTTCTGAAGAAAATGAAGGTTGACCCTGCAATTGCTTCAGGCCCTGTGATTGCAACAACTATTGATGTTGTAGGTTTGTTTATTTACTTCTCATTTGCAACAGCATATATTATGAAATTAGGATAAGGGCAGGGGAAATATATCGGTATCGCCTTTTTCTGTGTGTCTGATAATATTTGTGCTTTATGTTATAATTAACCAAAAGGAGTTTAGTGATATGGAAGATTGTATTTTTTGTAAAATTATAAGCGGTGCGTTTGGCACGGAATTTGTTTATGAAGATGAAACAGCGGTTGTATTTAAGGATATTAATCCGAAAGCAGATATTCACCTTTTGGTTGTTCCGAAAGTGCATGTTGCAGATTTGAACGAGTGCAGTGAAGAATTAATCGGAAAACTCATGGCCGTTGTTAAGAAAGTGACAGTCAAAGAAGGAATTAAATCATACAGAACAGTTATCAATACAGGAAAAGATGCAGGACAGGAAGTTTTCCACTTGCATATACATATTTTAAGCGGAGGAATTAAATAATGACATTAACTCAGGAAAGATATTATAAAGAAATAACCCCAAACGGTTACGGGATAGCGATAAAAAGAGGGGAAACTTTGTTTTCCGATCAGTCGGAATTTCAAAAAGTAGAAATTTTTGAAACAGATTCAACCTTAGGCAGAGTTTTAACTCTGGACGATTTGATGATGACAACAGAGGGTGATGAGTGGCATTATCACGAAATGATAGCTCATATCCCTATGATGCAGCATCCGTGTCCAAAATCAGTTTTGGTTATCGGCGGCGGCGACGGCGGTACAATAAGAGAAGTTTTAAAACATAATACGGTTGAAAAGGTTGTCCTCTGTGAGATAGACGGAATGGTTATTGATGCCTGCAAAAAGTATTTGCCGACTATTGCATGTGAGCTGGATAACCCGAAAGTTGAAATTTTGGTAGAAGATGCGATTGAATATATCAAGGGCAAAGAAGATATGTTTGATATAGTTCTTATTGATTCAACAGATCCTATGGGCCCTGGGGAAGGGTTGTTTACTGACGAGTTTTATACCAATGTAAAACGCTCACTCAAAAAAGGCGGGATAATGGTTGCTCAATCAGAAAGTCCTTTTGCGCAGGCTGATGCGGTACAAAAAATGTATGTTCAGCTTAAAAAAGTGTTCCCGATTTGTGCAACTTATACATCTAATATACCAACTTATCCGGGCGGATATTGGGCTTGGGCATTTTGTTCAAATGATGTAAAACCGTTATCATATTATGCTGATGACAGAGAACAGGCAATTGTGGAAACCTGCAAAATTTATAACAGAGATTATCACAATGCAAGGTTTGCACTTCCAAACTATTTGAAAAAATTGATAGGATAATTCTTAATAAATTTATAATAAAAAGCGGAGAAAAATCTCCGCTTTTTTTTATATATAATTGCCTACCTGAAGAAATGCTTTCGGATGGCTTACATTCAATTCCCCCGGATTAGCTTCGTTTTTATACAAAGTAATATCGCTGTATGTTGTATAATCATTCGGGTACTTAAAGAAGGCTGCATGATAGTCGGCATCTTTTCTGAAACTAAAGGTCATTCTTTGAATACTTGCAACAGGACGGCCTTGTCTGTCATATTCCGTCAGTTTGTCACAACCCCCGTCTTTTCCTATTGTTGATGCAATAACAACAGTATCTTTTCCTTTAAAAATTGCTGGATCTAACTTGTCAGATTTGCATGAAACTAAAAGGTTATCACCGCCTGAGATACCGTAACCCATTTTATACAAATCATCGTAATTAATAGGTTTACTGTTTTGCATAGCAATAAATTTTGCCTCAACCTTCTCTTTTGTTAATGCTTCATTCTTTGCACCTTCTGCTTTTTTTGCATTGATTAGCGCTTTTGCTGCTGCAGCCAAAGCATCCATTGCATCATCAAAATCTCCCCCTGCCGTATCAATCGGAGATGTCATACTTTCTCCCCTGTATCCCTTAAAACTAATACCTGAATTTTGCGCACACGAAATACTGTTAATGTTCATCACTAACCACCTTCCCAACTAAATTACACACATTCATATAAAGCATTTTTTCTGAGATTTTTGCTAGTTTTATAAAAATTTTAATAATTCTTAAAAGGGGCAAGAATACCCTTATTTTTGATAATCGGGTTATTACATTCTGCCATTTTCGTGTTAAAATTCAGTTATGGTCATACATAAATAAGGAAAATAAGATGAGAAAACTTGTAAAAAATAATGTAAACTGGGTAGGTTATCTTGATTGGGAACTGGAAACTTTTCACGGTGATGACTACTCAATTATGAACGGTTCAAGTCAAAATTCATACTTAATTGAGGAAGAAAAAACTGTTCTTATTGATACGGTTTGGACTCCTCATAAAAACGATTTTGTGGAAAATTTAAAATCAGAAATTGATTTGAAGAAAATAGACTTTATTGTTGCAAACCACGCAGAATGTGACCATTCAGGTTCCCTAACTGCTCTTATGAAAGAAATACCAAATACTCCGATATACTGTACTGCACTATGCCAAAAAAGTATTGAAGGTCAATACGGTAAACAGGATTGGGATTTTCATATAGTAAAAACGGGCGACTCAATAGATATCGGGAACGGTAAAAAACTTATCTTTATTGAGATGAAAATGCTGCATTGGCCTGATTCTATGGCAACTTATATGACAGGTGATAATATTCTGTTCTCAAACGATGCTTTCGGTCAGCATTTTGCTGTTGCTGAATTGTTTAATGATAAGGCAAATCAGTGTCTGTTGTGGCATGAAGCGTTAAAATATTTTGTTAATATTTTAAATCCGTTTGCAGTTTTGGTTTCTAAAAAGATAGATGAGATTAAAGGGCTAAACCTTCCAATTGATATGATAGCACCGTCACACGGAGCAATCTGGAGGAATAACCCAATGCAAATAATTGAAAAATATGCAGAATGGGCAAATGCATATCAGGAAAATCAAATAACAATTGCTTATGATACTATGTGGGAAGGCACAACAAAAATTGCCCACAAGATTGCGGAAGAAATTCAAAAACAAAGCCCTGATACGGTCGTAAAAGTGTTCAATATATCTAAACAGGATAAGAACGAAATTATGACAGAAGTGTTCAAATCAAAAGCTATTGCGGTTGGTTCGCCAACAGCGGTGAATGATATTCTTGCATCGGTTACAGGCTGGATGGCTTTCTTAAAATCATTGAAGTTTAAAAATAAAAAGGCTGCCGCTTTCGGTTGTTACGGCTGGAGTGGAGAGTCGGTTAAAATTTTGCAGGAAAAACTCAGAGAATCAGGGTTCAATGTGATTGATGAGAATATTAAATCTCTCTGGAATCCTGACGAAGAAGATTATGCAAAAATACCGGAACTTGTAACTAAGTTATTAGAAGAATAGTTCAATAGTTAGATATTTTTTAAATGTTCTATCTTTTTCTCAGGTTGTAATACTATTGATATTGCATCAATACGGAACTTTTTGTATTGAGGGTTTTCCGCTAAATAACTGTAAAGTCCCGTTTTAATATTTTTATATTTTGTGGGAGTAATTGCTTCAAAAGGACTGCCGAGAAACTCTGTTTTTCTTGTTTTGACCTCAACACAAACGAGAGTGTTTTTATCTTTTGTATCAAGTGCGATAATATCTATCTCGCACGCACGGGAAAAATGTTTATTTCTTTCTATAATTTTATACCCTTTTTCTTCAAGAAATTTTACGGCAAGGTCTTCCCCTAAAGCTCCTGTTTGTTTGTTATCAGGCATGAATAAGTTCCCCTTCTTTATCGGAATTAATCAGTCCTTCGCAGAGCATAAATCTGCCCAATAATTCAACTTCACAATAGTATTTTAATGATTCTACAAAACATTTGTTTTCACAGAATCCGCCCGATAAATAAATTTTTTTAGGTTTTTTTGCAAAACTCCATGCGTTGAAGGCTATTCCGTGTACAAATTTTGAGATTGCTTCTACGGGTTTTGCTCCGTTAGAAATGTCATCCATAATTTTTTCAAGTCCAAAAGTTCCGCAGGTTACTGAAAATTTTTCTTCATTAAATTCGAGTTCATCCCTTGAAACATTATAGAATTTTAAAAGCATTTCGACTGTTGCGCCTGTTGAGCTTGCACAAGATGTATTCCAGTCCATATCGTGAAATTTACCGTCTTTAAATCTTATCCATTTTGCATCACGGCTTCCCAAATCTAAGATTGTTGCATCTTTATCAATGATATTTTTACTCCCGTTTGCAAGTGCAATAATTTCATTTTCATCAGCATTTCCCATGTGCCCGCAACATTTTTTTATTTCAAAAATTTTGCTAAAATTTTTGGATTTTAAAATCGATGAAGGTAAGATGTAATAATCTTTCTCGCCACTTGATTTTACTAAAAATTTTCCAAAATTTTCACGCAAATTTTCAGATTCAGCGGTGTCTGAATTATTATTTACCCATATAATTTTTGAATATGTTGTTCCTGCATCTAAATATATCATTTTTTCTTGTTTTTCCTTATCTCAGCCTTATAAATGCTTCAATCTTTGCACGAATCGAGTTATTTGCAAAATCATCTATATCAACATAGAGCCCGTTATATTTGTCTGCCAGATATTTTGCAAGTTGTGCTTTTGAACAAAATGCCTGTGCATAGAAAACGGTAGGCACATCCTCGTCAACGAACATTTCAAGGTCAATATCTGCGGGCACACCCGCTTCAACACATCTTGTCCAGCCGTACACATGGGTTTCGTCAGGGAATAATCTTAAAAGTTCCAAATCGTTTGGTGGTACTCCCCAAAACCCGAATTTTGCTTTAACTTGCGGAAGGTCATATTTTACGGGATTAATAAGGTTGTTTGTAATAGTGTTTACCTTGTCGTATAAAGGCATATTACTTGTTGAAATAACTAAATCTTTTCTTTTTTCTGTTTGTTCAAACTTGGTTTCAACAACATTAAATCCCTTATCCTTCAAAACCTGTGCTGCAAACCAGCCGCTGTCACACTTGTCTTTTCCTGTCGGAGCAATAATTTTTACAGGTTTTATAGCTAAAGAGTTATTGATAATGTTTTTAATAATTTTGCAATATGATTCGGGCAGAAGATTTAAATCAGGATATCCAAAATCAATGTCCAAATCTATCCATTCGGCATTCGGATATTCTTTCTTTGTTTCTTCTGTCACCTGAGGGTCAGGATACCCCCAAAAACCTATTTTTTCTCTTGCCATATAACTATAATAGTTTGAAAACAGAAAATTTGAAACAAGTTAAGATTAAGTTTTTACAATTATTTCTTTTTTGATTTTCTGAATTTTGCCGCATCTTTTTTGATATATTCGTTTAATTTTGCGGAAACATCTTCCCATGAGCGTCTGTCTTTTTGGCGGATAATTGTTATAGACGGATACCACTCAGTCTTTTTGGTATTATCAAACCATCTCCAGTCAGGTGCTTTACATAAAAGGAGATAAGTTTTTACTCCCAAAGCGCCTGCAAGGTGTGCTAATGCGGTATCAACCGTGATAAGTATATCTATATTTTTTAATAATGCCGCCGTTTGTGCAAAGTCGGTAAATTCTTGTGACAAATCGGTTATCTGCGGATATTTTTCCAACATTCCGAAGATATCACCCATCTGGAAAGAATAGAAATGTATATCAGGTATATCAAACAAAGGTTTGAAATAATAAGGGGCATCTATCGTTCTGTATACGGCATCACGAATCCCCATACCTAACGCTTTCCAACATAAACCTATTTTTAAATCATCGTTTTGAAAATAGTTTATTTTTTGCAGTTCTCTTGTTCTTTCGTTGCAACGCAGATATTCCTGTTTAGCAGGTATATTATGATATGTCATGTGCAAAAGATTCGGAATGTCAAGTATCATTACAAATTTATGATACCTGCAGCTGTCGCCTTCTTTTATTATCTCAATATTAGGATATTCCTCCGGTGGAAAACTTTGTTGAAATAATGTGACAAGGTTTTCTCTGGCTGCAAAATATACTTTTTTAAATTTTTTGGCAACAAGAGGAATGTATCGTATAAACTGAATATTATCACCAAGACCTTGTTCTGAGTATACAAGCAGAGTTTTATCAGGATAGTCTTTTCCGTCCCATAATTTTCTTCTGTTCAGATCAAGAAATGGCTGGATTACTGAGCGTTTTTCGTAATATTTGTATCCGAGTTTCATTTTTCTTTGTGCCATATAAATTGAAGCAAGGGTGTAGTTATAATCTATATCTTTTTCAGGCCCGAGTGCGATGTATTTTTTAAGGTACTTTTCCGCATTAACAAAATCTTCAGAGTGTTTACAGCATACCCCAAGGTTATAATAACTGCTGTTTAATCCTTGTTTTGCAGCTTTAATATAATATTTTTTTGCTCCTTCGTAGTCATTAAGAATTGCTTCGTATGTAAACCCTTTTAAATTATTAACAGTAGCACTGTTTGGAAAAAGTTCCTCCGCTTTTTTGCAGCAATCAAGTGATTCTTGAACCATACCTACCTGAATATACAAGTGTCCGAGTGTTGAGTATGACTGTGCACTTGGCATTTCTTTTATATATTCTTTTGCTACTCTGATGGCTTCTTCTTCCAGTTCCAGATGTGTGTAAGATGAAATACATCTTCTGTAGATAAAATTTTCTTTTTTGTGTTTTGTCAGTTCTTCATATTGAATGGCTGCATCTTCATAGTTATTACATTCATAATTTAAATCAGCCATCAAATTGAGTGTGTCAACGCTTTTTTGTATGTCAAATGATGTCTTGATTGTTGTAATAGCTTTATCTTTTTTATGCATATGAAAGTATTTTCTTGCAATATCATTTAATACATCAGGATTTTTGCCCCATGTTTCTAATATGTGAGAAATTACAAACTCTGCGTATTCAACTTTTCCGTATGCAATACATTTGTCACATAAATTTAATAATTCCTGAATGTTGTTTACTTTCATTTTATGTTCCTTTTATATTTCCTCTAATCTGTCGTAGATTAAATCAGTTTCAATATACCAGTCGCGGCGGTCTTTTTGTTTAAAAAGCTCGACCGATTTGTACCATTCTGTTGATTTTTCGTGGTTAAACCATCTCCAGTCGGCACAGTAAGGAATTAGTCCAAAAGTCTTTATTCCCAACGCTCCTGCAAGGTGCAGGCATGATGTGTCTGCCGTTATGAATAAATCAAGATTTGCTAAAGCAGAAGCCGTATCATCAAATGATTTAAGGTCACTTGTGATATCTGTCATCTGAGGATATTTTTCTTTTGCATCAAAGATGTCATCCAGTTGAAAAGAGTAGAATTGAACCTTTTCCAACTTGAACAATTTGTCAAAATATTCCACATTGATAGTTCGCTGAATTGCTGCCCTCATGCCTGTTCCGCCTGCTTTCCAGCACATACCGACTTTGTATTTATCGGTATTGAAATATTTTTTTGCGAAATAATCCTTTTTGGTGAGGTCGCATTTCAGGTATCCGTTACTGCTTGGGATATGGTTAAAGTCCATTTTCAGGTATAACGGAATGTCTGAGGACAAAGAATAACAGTCATACCGACCAACTTTGTTCATTTCGGAATAGAAATCTACATTTGGATATTTGTCTGCTGAATAGTTTTTCTTAAAAAGGTCAAGACACTCAATTCGTGTCATTACTTTTACATATTTGAATTTTTCTGCAAGAAACGGAAGATATCTTATGAACTGAATATGATCTCCGAGTCCCTGATCGCAATAGTATAAAAGGGTATCATTAGGTCTGGAATCACCTTCCCATAGGTTTTTTAGTGAATTAATTTCCGGAGTTTTATCTCGTTTTTGGAAATATTCGTACCCTTTTTCGATATTTTTTTGTAAAAGATAAAGTGTCCCAAGAGAAGCCTGTGAGTGTATTTCCTGTGGCATTAATTCTATCATTTTAAGATAACATTTTTCTGCTTTATCAAGCTGTCCTGTTTTTTGATAACTTACCCCAAGATGATAATATGCTTCTT
The DNA here is from genome assembly GCA_902765215.1 of uncultured bacterium. Lineage (GTDB taxonomy): Bacteria > Cyanobacteriota > Vampirovibrionia > Gastranaerophilales > Gastranaerophilaceae > UBA2883. The sequence continues at coordinate 9,515 of CACWZA010000013.1, forward strand.
TTGAACCGTAATCTATTGCGGTCATATAGCAGTCTTGTGCCAGTTCTTCATTTGAATATGAAAATTCCTGCAGGGTTCCCGCAATAATCCACGCGGTATTTGATGTAGGATATTTTTGGATTGTTTTAGCACACATTTCTTCTGCGTCTTTTATCCTTCCCATATCTATGTAACTTTGGGTTAATCTAATCATTGAAGGTTCAATATCGGGGTGTTTGGAATAGAATTTTTGTGCGTATGCGTATGAAAAGTTATACATTTCCATTTCGCGAAATGCCTGAATGATTCTGTCATAAATTTTTATACTGTCAGGATCATATCTGAACAGTTCTTCATACAGAATGACAGCATCATCAAATTTTCTGAGTTGATACTTACAATGTGCAAGTGCTGCAACAGTCGGGGCAGTTTTTCTTTTGTTGTAAGCGTTGGTTAATATTTTTTCAGCCCCTTTGAATTTTTTTTGGCGAATATAAAGTCTGCCCAAAAATGCCTGAAGAATATCATCATTCGGGTCTTTCGCCAGTAATTCAAGATATATTTTTTCGGCAGCGGCATATTCTTTACGTTTAATAAGAATATTAGCCTGTGCCAATAATTTTGTGTTAATCATAGCAATTCTATTCCGATTATATAGTATCACCATTTTAGGACTGAACCATCAACCTTATATTGGATATTTTTACAAAAAAAAGACTGCCCTTGAGCAGTCTTTTTTGTTTATAGAATTAAAAATTAATCTTTAGAAGTTAAATCAATATTTTCACCGACAGAATCAGTTTTTGTCTGGTAAGCATCAGATGCCGGCATATTGTGGATACGGTTGTATAATTTGCGGGCACGTGTTTGGCTTTGAACGAGTTGAGTTCTTTCCTGTTCGATGTTTTCAGGTATATGATACAACATCATTACCCCGTCAGGAGCTGTTATTTCGTTCAGGTCTATATCAGCACCGCTTTCGCCGTATTCTTTTCTGATAAAGTAATCGTCACCGTTGTTGTAAACCTTGTAGATTGATTTATCCTGAGGGTTTACATTGCGGAACTTAGTATCAGTGCTCAAGGAAATCTTACCCTTTGGCCCGTTCAGATAGATACTTTCTAAGGTCATATTTGTAGGGTGAAGATCGTTGAGTGAAATCTTAGGATCTGTAGAAATACCGTTAGGGTTAAATACAGATATGTTCATTGCACCGTTTGCAGCATGTGAAATAACTGCCGAACATTCTTTTCCGTCTTTGCCTGTTTGTTTGTTCAGTTTGTGCATTGTACCGTTATTCAAAGCTTCCATAATATTCATTCCGTCATCTTTTCTTTGAGCGGTTATGTCCATTATAGAGTTTCTGTATTTATCAATATCTTCACGGTAGTTTTCAGAATTTTTATCAACAATAGACCAATCGAGCGGTGCACGGTTATCAAGATATGTGTTTCCGCATTTATCTTCGTAACCTGTCATACCAAGTTCATCACCTGCGTAGATTGTCGGGTTGCCTGCTAATGCACCGAGGTATCTCATGATAATTCTTGTTTTTGCACGACCGACTTCTGTTGCTTTAGAATCTACTCTGTTTCTGTATGCAAGAAGTTCGTCTTTGTTTAAGAATTCTTTGCCGCCATTAATATGTACAGCCTGATCGTAGATAATATCAAATGCGTCAGGTACAGGTTTTACCCCAAATCCGTCTTTTTCGTTTATCTTCTTTAATGAGTCTGAAACGATATTGCTGTGCGGATCTTCGTCTGCATTTTTGTAGTATCTGCCGTTTACGACATCTTGTACTGCCTTAGAGAATAATTCGTACATTCTGTCATATTTAGCATCAACTTTATCGTATTCTTTTTGTTTTTTATCATCACTCATACTAGAGTTTTTGATTTTTTCACATTCTTCGTATTTGATTTTAGAGTTTACATCACCAATGCTGTTTCTCAAAAGTTCACCGTTAGCGATTGCTTTTGAACTTGCATTTCTGAAGTATAAATCGTCATTTTTGATAATGTTCCAATCCTGTTCGTTCAAACTTTCAGGCAATTTGTCGTTCATTATCATATATGCAGTTTTTCTGTGTCCCACATCGTCTTTGTTGTTAAGATTTGCGTGGAATAAACTCATATCCATTGATAAACAATGTATCATTCTCGGTTTATCGTGATTGCTTGCAAAAGTATACGAGTTTCTCTTGTAGTCAATAGATTTTGCAGCAAATCTGCTGAGAGAGTCTTCCAATTTTGCAACACGATTTTTATCATTATTTCCAACTTTATCATCTCCTGTTACATAACTATAACCAAACATATCGGAAATTCCGTCGAAGAAATATGAGTAATTTGCTTCGGAGGTTATTCCTGCCAAATCAAGTAATGAGCTGATTGCTTTGTTTTCTGTGTCATAAACAACGCTGCTTCTGTCATCAGGCATTGAATCGTTAATCATCATATCAACGTCGGTAAGTTCCGCAACGGTGTATGAATGAGGGTTTTCACCCTTGATTGCTTTAACCATATTACTCCAGAAGGTTATGTTGTTCTTCCAGGCGGTATCAAATCTTTGGTTACCGTTTCTTACAGAGTCGAAGTCAGCAACGTCTTTTGCTGCGTCAAATCTCCAGTCTAAACCGTAACCACCTTTGTTGACCATTACTTCAGCGAATTTAAGGCTGTTTGCGTTTGTATTTTCAAAACGAGTATTGATTGATTTTGCAACGAATTTTACGTTGTCGTTCATCAATCGTTGTACGCCGTTGTGCATTCTGTTTGCAATTTGATTTGCTTCATCTTCCTGACTGTCGCCGTTGATGTTCATGTGAGCCAAAGTTCCGCGTTTTGTCATATCGTCATAGTCGTATGCAATTTCGCCGCCCTTAATTATTTTGGCTTTTGCACTAGGCATTAATGCTTTTGTTACCGCATATCTTGCGATATCCTGACCTACTAACGGTATCAGATATTTACCGTATTCTGTCATTTCACCGTCTTTTGTGAATAATTTTTCTTTTGAATTTTTGTTTACTTCTATAAGTACTCTGTCTGCAAAGTCTTTAATGTCCTGAGTAAATACATCATTTACTTTGTTGTAAGTTTTTTCATATTTTTTAGGTACTTTATAGCTTGAATCGTTCATTGCTTCATATCTTGTCTGACCAACGTGGTCGCTGTCAGGTGACAACTTAGACAAATATGGTGATGATAATGCACCCTGTACATCAGGTGAAAATTCGATAGAATCTAAAGGTAATTCCATCAAGGATTCAATCAGTGCTTCATCATAATTTTCCTGTTTAGGACGCATTTCGTAATTGCCGTCAAGAACATTTGCGATAACATCTCTGTCTAATCTTAAATCGTTAGGCAGTTTAGGGTTCTTAGGGTTTTGAGTGTCTATAATTCCATCAATTCTGTTTTGAGCTTTTGCAGGGTTATTGGAAATTTCCCCTATTGTTTTTGCCGTATATTCTTCTAATGCGTTTCTTACACTTCTTGTTCTGTATCTTGCAACAGATACTGCCATATCCTGTACCTGATTGTTTGCTCTGCGTAAGTTATCCATTTCGATAGCGCGTTGAGCAGGGCTCTTTATGTCAGAGATAAGTTCATTATCGTAGTTTGATGTAAAGTAGTTATACTTTGCAATATCTGTGTTTGCGTTCCAGCATACGAAACCGCCTTCTGTTTTAGGCGATATTTTTAATCCTGAAAATTCACCGATAAACATTGCCCCGCGTGGAGAATTAATCTTAATTCTGTCTTTTGCAGGACGGGTTTTGTTAACTTCGTTCAGGCTTGTTATGTTCTTTCTAAGCTCGTTTGCATCAACCTTGAAGTGATATGGCTGAGCAGTATCATCGTGAGTGTTTATTGCTAATTTGTTGTCGTCAGGAGTTGTCTTATCGTAAGCAATAATCACATTTTTCTTGTCTTTTCTTTGTTCGTCAGAAACCATTGTATCATCAAAGATTTGGAATTCTGTCGGTTTGTCAGGGTCATAGTCTTTATTGTCAGGCATGTCGTAAGAGCCGTCTTTCTTAAGTACTATATCAAACGGTGCGTTAACAATTTTACAGTTCAGATTTTCATAATTCTTAGGAATGACGCCCATTCCCAAAGCACCGTCTTTAAGCCCCATCATTCTGAAATAGTAAAATTCGTCAGGTAAATCTTCGTTATCCATCCATTTGATTGCTCGTTGAAGGTGAATACCCTGCAATCCTTCGGATGTGAAAGTACCGTCATCAACGGTGTTCATGCCGTATCTGAAGGCTGTTTTTTGTAATGATAACAGGTTGTTTCTGTTCCCGATACCGCCTGCAGGCAGCATGTTGTTTTCTGCCCAGTATTTGTCTGCGGCAACTGTTGCTCCGCCCTGTAAAGGAGTGGTAATTAATCGCTTGCAGCCACTTTCCGCAAGTTCAGGAATTTTTGCTTCCAGACCTGCCATTGTTCCGCCGTTTACTGTCCCGAAAGTTCTTACGGTTTTGCGGACTTTGTCTGCTATTTCTTTCTTTTGTTTGTCTGTCAGTTCCACAATTTCACCGGTATTTTTTGCATCAAAACCGGCATGGGTATAGCCCGGGTTGAAAGTATCTGCAATACCAAGATACATAGGACCTTGCTGAGTAACTGTTGTTCCCTTTCTTGTTATAATCGTGCAGCCGTGAGGCTCATTATTATCCTCATGAAGGTATTTTACGTCACCTGTATATTTGTTTCTTAAGATAAGTCTGTATGCAAAAGGTTGTCCTTCTTCCAAATCAAGGTCATAGTCAGGTTCTAATATAATACCGTCTGTCGGAACATTAGCTCTGTAAAATGGTTTCAATTGACCATTACAGCCTTCTTCTACAAAGAAGTTGTTCTTCTTATCTATACCTACCCTGTAACATTCCAATTCGCAATTGTACTTTGTAGGATCGTACATGCAGTTAATATGGTACGCTTCCGCACCGGTTTCGGTTTGTTTGTGCTGATAGCCTTGGAATGCAACACCTTTGACCTGACGAGTATTATTAATTTCCATGGAAAGACACTCCTTATCTTATATAATAAGAAACGCAAAAAGCGAAATTTTTGCTAGCATGCTAATAACATATTAATAAAAATTTACATTAATGTAAAGTTTTTGAAATCATTTATTGAGTGGGTATAGGGGTGTACAAATTTAAAAAAATAATTTATAATTTAAATGCAAGTTAGTTTAAAAAACAGGAGATTAAAATGTCGTTTGGAGTCGGCGGTAACGATCCGTTCAGATCATATTCATCAAATGCTGATGCAGGTGGTGGTATGGGCGTTTTTGTAAAGAAGACCAAAAAAGATAATAAAGAGCAAAAAGAAGAAAAAAAAGAGGAAGAAAAAACCCTTCTCGACTTTGGTGATGATCAGGATGATGATAATTTAATCATTGAAGGGTTTGACGATTTATAAAAACTGCCTTTGAATTTTGTATATCCAAACGTATCGGAGCATAATTGCTTCGGTTGTTTTGTGCCCTATTGTTTATTTTTTTACTTTTGTTTCATCTTGAAGTAAAATGTCATTAAAGGGGAGCAGGATGAACGAAACAATTTCAATTCGCGGAGCAAGACAACATAATTTGCAAAATGTATCTTTAGATTTGCCTAAAGATCAGCTCATCGTTTTTACGGGAGTTTCAGGTTCCGGTAAAAGTTCGCTTGCTTTTGATACCATATTTGCAGAAGGTCAAAGACGATATGTAGAGAGCCTTTCCACTTATGCAAGACAGTTCCTCGGGCAGATGGATAAACCTGATGTTGATTCTATTGACGGGCTCACTCCTGCAATATCGATTGACCAAAAATCGACAAGCAATAACCCGCGTTCTACCGTCGGAACAGTAACAGAGATTTATGATTATTTAAGACTTTTATGGGCAAGAGTCGGAACTCCGTATTGTCCTCAGTGCGGAGCAGAGATAAAACCACAGACCATAGATGAAATTGTCGCAAGTATTTTTAAACAGCCGGAAGGCACAAAAATACAGATTTTAGCTCCCGTTGTTAAGGGTAAAAAGGGTGAATATTCTTCGCTGTTTAATGAATTAAGACAAGAGGGGTTTGTAAGGGTAAAAGTTGACGGTGAGGTTTATAACCTTGACGAGGACGACATTGAACTTGCTAAAACAAAGAAACATGATATTTATGTTGTTGTTGACAGAGTTGTTGTAAAAGAGTCTGCCCAATCAAGAATATCTGACAGTGTACAAACCGCACTGCAGAAGTCTAACGGGCTTGTTATTATTGATGTTATCGGGCAGGAAGAAATAATGTACAGTGAAAAACTTGCATGTGAAAACTGCGGGATAAGTTTTGAAGAATTAGCACCGAGAATTTTCAGTTTCAATAACCCGTACGGTGCGTGTGACCGTTGCGGCGGCTTGGGTTTTGATTTTATGGTGGATGACGATCTTGTCGTACCTGATAAAACAAAATCTCTTGCTCAGGGTGCAATTTATCCATGGAGTAAAACGGCAAACAGTTATTATTTTGATCTTTTGCAAAGTGTCGCAGACCACTACGGGTTTAGTATGGATACCCCTTTTGGCGAATTGTCAAAGGAGCATCAGCATATTATTTTGTACGGTTCCGGTAAAGAAACTCTCTGGATAAATGTCAAAAAATTCGGAACAAAGCGTTATCAAAAAAAATTGAGAAGATATGAAGGTGTAATTCCGTTTTTGATGAAACATTATCAGGAATCGGAAGGGGAATACTGGAGAGAAGAAATTCAAAAATATATGATAACTACTCCTTGTGAAGCGTGCGGAGGAGGAAGGTTGAAGCCGTTTCCGCTTGCCGTAAGAGTTGGCGGAAAAAATATTCATGAATTTTGTACAATGCCGATTGATGAGGCGCATAAATTTATAACCGATTTGTACATAACCCTTACGGATTTTCAGTTAAAAATAGTTAAACAGGTTCTTGATGAAATAAGAGCCAGATTAAAATTTATGATGGATGTTGGTTTGAGCTATCTTGATTTGGCCCGTATGGCAGGCACTCTTTCAGGAGGCGAGGCGCAGAGAATACGCCTTGCAACCCAAATCGGAAGCGGACTTTCGGGGGTATTGTATGTTCTTGATGAGCCGTCTATCGGGCTTCACCAAAAAGATAATGACAGACTTATTAAAACCCTGTTGAGATTAAGAAATCTCGGTAATACCCTTATCGTTGTTGAACACGATGAAGATACTATGAGAAATGCGGACTATATAGTAGATATCGGGCCTATGGCGGGTGTAAACGGCGGTAAAATAGTCGCTCACGGGAAAATTGACGATATAATAAATTCAGAAGAATCTGTCACGGGGAAATATCTTTCAGGCAAAAAATTTATTCCTATACCTGATAAATTAAGAGAAGGTAACGGTGAGTTTTTGCATGTAAAAAATGCGTTTAAAAACAATCTTAAGAATATAAGTTTGGATATCCCACTCGGTAAAATAAATGTATTGACGGGGGTTTCGGGTTCAGGAAAATCAACCCTGATGAACGATATTATTTATCAATATGCACTCCATAAATTGAGAGGGAATAAGCCAAAACCTCAGGGAATTGAAGAAATTACGGGGTTTGAACATATAGATAAAGTTATTGATGTTGATCAGTCGCCTATTGGCAGAACTCCGCGTTCTAACCCTGCAACATATACGGATGTTTTCACTCCTATCCGTGAACTTTTTGCCAAAACAAATGAGGCAAAAATGAGAGGGTATAAAGCGGGAAGATTCAGCTTTAATGTAAAAGGCGGACGGTGTGAGGCCTGTAAGGGTGACGGACTTTTGAAAATTGAAATGAATTTCTTGTCCGATGTTTATGTCAAGTGTGATGTTTGTGGCGGACATCGTTATAATAAGGAAACTTTAGAGGTTAAATATAAAGGCAGAACTATTTATGATGTTTTGGAAATGAGTGTTAAAGAGGCATTGGAATTTTTTGACAGTGTTCCTCAGATTAAAAATAAACTTCAAACTTTGAATGATGTCGGGCTTGATTATATTAAACTCGGGCAGAGTGCTACAACCCTCTCGGGCGGGGAAGCCCAACGAATAAAACTTGCCTCTGAACTCAATAAAAGAGCAACGGGAAAAACTCTGTATCTGCTTGATGAACCGTCTGTCGGTCTGCATTGGTCAGATTTGGATAAACTTATTAAGATTATTCAGCGACTCGCAGATTCGGGGAATACAATTTTGATTATTGAACACAATATGGACTTAATAAAAATTGCAGATAATATTATTGATTTAGGGCCGAACGGCGGAAACGACGGCGGAACAATAATAGCGCAGGGTACTCCGCAGGAAATTGCAATGGTTGAAAACTCATATACGGGGCAATATTTAAAGGAAATTTTAGCAAAAGCTCAGGGGTAAGGGGTAAATATAGTTATTAAAAAACAGGTCGAAAAAATCTTCTGACCTGTTTTTGTAATTGTTTATTTTCTTTATTATTTAGCCTTATCAAACATTTGTTTAATACCGTCAACAGAGCTTAAAATACCTGTTGCTTCATAAGGCATATAGACAACCTTGTTATCTTTCCCGTCAGTCATTGTTTTTAAGGTTTCAAGATATTTCATTGCAATAAGGTATTTATCAGGCTGTCCTTTTTCTTTGAGTGCATTGATAATCTTTTCGATTGCCTGTTGTTCACCTTCTGCCTCAACAACTCTTGCCTGAGCGATACCTTCCGCTTTCAGGATTGCTGCTTGTTTTTGACCTTCCGCAATATTGATTGCAGATTCTTTTTCACCTTCCGCTTTCAGAATAGCTGATTTCTTTAAACCTTCCGCTTCAAGGATAGCAGCACGTCTGTCACGTTCTGCTTTCATTTGTTTTTCCATAGCGGTTTGAATATCAACAGGAGGTATAATATCCTGTAATTCTACACGGCTGATTTTTACACCCCATTTGTTTGTTGCTTCATCAAGAATAATTCTCAATTCCTGGTTAATTTTGTCACGGGAAACTAATGTTTCATCCAAATCTATCTGACCGACAAGGTTTCTCAAAGTTGTTTGAGTTAATTTTTCTATAGCATCAGGCAGGTTTTGGATTTCGTAAGTTGCTGATTTAGGATCAACAATCTGGAAATACAAAAGTGCGTTAATGCTGATTGATACATTATCTTTTGTGATTACATTCTGACGAGGGAAGTCGTAAACCGTTTCTCTCAGGTCAATTCTGTCAATTTCTTTTATAAAAGAATAGGTTTTTCCGTCTAAAGTTTTTTGGGTTGTCTTCCATAAAATACCTCTCGGAGTTTCGATAACAGGTATAATAAAGTTAAACCCTGATTCTAAAACTCTGTCGAATTTACCTAATCTTTCTACGATTACAACTTCTGCCTGTTTTACGATAATAACACCTTTAATTACGACTATGATTGCAAAAGCTACAAGTACTGTTAATAATAAGCCCATTTATTTTCTCCTTATTTTAATCAATTCTTTCTACATAAATAATCAAGCTTTCGTTTCCGATTATTTTGACATTTGCGCCTTCGGGAATTTCTCCTTCGCCTTCGTATCTTGCTTCCCACCGTTCACCGTATATTGTAATTGCCCCCGATGTTTTTGTAATCGGTGAAATAACTTTGGCAATCTGACCGATGTATTTATTTTCCATGCCCGTTTTTTGTGATTTGTCTGTTTTAAGATTCATCAAAATCGGTCTGAGAATCAAAAGCATTACTGCGGACAGAAAAACAAACGATAAAATAATCAGATTAAAATCGGTGATAAAAAGTGCAACTCCTGCCGTCAAAAAAGCGGCAAAAGCGAGATTTAAAAAGAACATTGCAGGGGTGAAAATTTCAAGGATGAAAAACAATAACCCTACAATCAACATTATTTTCCACATAATACACACCTCATAAAATCAAGGCGTCAGGATACTCTGACGCCTTAATATCTTAAAAATTATCTGTTAATTACTTCGTTAATATCTGCAACCATCTGGTCAGGATCAAAACCATGAACTCTTGCACCTGCTTCTAAGTTTTCAAATCTTGCAGCAGCACAACCGAGGCAGCCTAAACCATATTTTGCAAAAACTTCTATACTTTCAGGATATTGTTGAGCAATATCTAAAATACCCATTTCCTTTGTAACCATTTTTTCCATTGTTTTACTCCTTTATTAAAATCTTTTACATTTTCCCTTGACTTTTTTTCAGTCGTCATTAAATACATTGTATAACAAAATGAAAGGTTTGAAAATATGGATTTCTTTAAAAAGTTTTTTGAAAATGACAAAACAGTTGTAGGTTTATGCGACCTTAAACGCAGACAAACAGTTAACTCTTTTAATTTTGCAAGATTGCAAAGTTTTAACAGACCATTTGCCCCGAGTGAAATTCCGGGCGGACTAGTATACGCAAAATTCTAATCCTTATTCATAATAATAAAACACACACAAATGGGTAAATAGATGGTTAAAATAAATCAGTGTAAGTATTTACCCTTTTCTTTTTGGGTAAATATATAAAATGCCCCTCACCCGAATATCTAATAATTTGCAGGCAAATCATAAGATATTCGACTTCTCCCGCGGAGAGGTTGCTATTTTTCATTTACCCCACTTTGATATTTGCCTGTGAAAGTATGTAGTCGCAGACCTTCTTTTCTATATTTGTGCAGAAGTTGTTATTGATTTCTTTTATAAAATAACAAGGACTTGTTACATTGATTTCTATTATCTGACCGTCAATAACATCCAGCCCTGCCATACAGATACCCATTTTGTTCAGTTTTTTCGCAACTTGGGTAAAGTTTTCTTTTTCTGTATCTGACAGAATCCCTTTTTTCACAAAATTATCGTTATGTGTGTTAAATTTGAAATCGTCCGAAGTCGGCAGTTTGATAACACATTCGTCTAAAACGGTGTCGCCAAGGGTGAGTACGCGTTTATCTCCGTATTTTACGGCAGGAATGAATTTTTGTACCATTACAACCGAATTTTCATCATTAGTCATACCGTTTATTATAGAACGTGTATTCGGGTCGCCCTGATGAAGGTACATAACTCCGCTTCCGAAACATTTGTTCAGCGGTTTTAAAATAATTTCTTTTTGTTCTGCCAAAAATTCTTCTATCTTATCTCTTGATGCGGTTACCATGTGCTCAGGCATATATTCAGAAAACAGGATTGCGTGCAGTTTTTCGTTAAAGTTTCTGATTGCATGGTGGTCGTTTATGATTTTTGTATTTGCAAAATCAAGAATATAAGTTGCATTGATATAATCATTATCAACAGGAGGATCAGGACGAAACATAACCAAATCGTAGTTATCGATTTTTTGTTCGAGGCTTTCTTTTTTGTAGAAAATGTTTCCGTTTTCCGTGTACGAGTTATAAACCGTTGCCCACGCAGTTGTTCCTCTGAGGTATAAACGGTTGTTTGTCGTTATATGGACAGTATTTCCCCGTTCTAAAAATTCTTTGATAAACCAAAAGTTTGTGACAAGGTTATTAAATTCAAAGTATTTTAACTCAATTTTGTCTATAACAAATAAAATATCCATACACTACCTCTTTCGTTGTTAGATTATTGTACTACAAAGGGAAGGGTTTGGTAAATAATTGTTTACATTACGGCTGAATTTCAGCCATATTGTAAATAAATATTAAGAAAACCCTAGTCCTTTTGGATGATTTTTTAAAAAAGCCGTACATCATGTGTATGATTGTGTTTCGGACACTTGTACACATCTGCGAGATATATTATAATATAGTTATAGTAATTACTACTGTTTAATCTACATGAATTATGTGGGATGAGGCTACATAAGTAGAAAATAATTTAGTTGGAGAATGAGTATGAGACGTGCAAACTTTATGTCTGCCGCATTAATGCTGTTGGCCCTTGCTGTGGGCTCATTTGGGTGTGCTGATGCGTGTAGTGTGGAAAATGGGAAGATTAATAATTCCGTAAAAGATGATAGTTCAATAGTAAAAAAAGTATCAAACGATTTTTACTTAAAACGCAATGCCATAAAAGGCTTTGCTTCTGATTTATTTGTATATTCTCAAACTCAAACTCAAACAACCTCAAACTCATATTCTAACTTTAATTCAGCAGATTTAAACAGAACTCATTCTCAATTTATCCCAACTATTTCAATCAACAAACCGAACCTTCCTATGACGGAATGTTTGGAAAGAGTTGCTTATTCAACTCAAAAACCTGCTGTAAACGGCAGTAATGCTCCTCCTGATGTCGGGCGGGCAACAGGTTTCGCGGTCAATCTTGATGAGGCGGAAAAAACTTCTTCCGAACAAATGGCTGTGAAATATTTTAATTCCCAATTTATTACCAATAGTCCTGGAATCGAATTACTTGCGTACGACAATATTAATGATGCCGTATCATCTACTGATGCAAATAAGGAATACGAGATGTCTGCAAATGAAACATTGGTAAGAAACTTCGGTAATCTTGCAGGGACAATATTGGAAATTATTGGTAATAATTATGGTATCAGCAGTGGCGGATATACGGTATTGAATATCCCGTCAGGCAAAACCCTTATTGTTAACAGTGTTGGTTTAACGGCAGGAACTATTGAAGGCGGTAACTTCGCCGTTGTGAACAGCTGGAACGGATTTACCAGCACAGGTACAGGTGGTGCAATCTACAATAATGGCGGAACAGTAACGATAGAAGATTCTGTCTTTTCTTCTAATACTGCATCTACCGGCGGTGCGATTGCCAATACCAATTCAGGTACTATGACCATCAGCGGTTCTGTGTTTACCGGAAATACAGGTCAGTATGGTGCTTCTATCTGGAATAACGGGACACTGTCCGTAACCGATACAATTTTCTATAAAAACGAAATAACTGGTGACAGTAATAACGACCGTGCAGGCGGCGGTATTTTTAATGAAAGAAATCTGTTGCTTGTTGATAATTCAAAATTTATAGACAATATAGGTGTATATGGCGGTGCAATTTATAATAAGAGCGGTTGGACAATTACTTTAATAAAAGATTCGGAATTTTCAGGCAACACCGTATCAGGTACCAACTCAACCAACCACGGTGGCGCCGGTTTACATAACCGTGGAACTGTTACAACAATTCAGGATTCCGTATTTACTAACAATGCCACTAAAGGGAGCGGTGGTGCTATCTTTAATACGGGTACTATCGGGGCAATTATAGATACATCTTTCACCAATAACTGGGCAGTTACATACGGTGGTGCTATCTATAACGCAGGTACAATAACTATTGTTGCAAATAATGATGATGTTATTTTTGAAGGTAACAAACTCGGAACGGTTACTATTGATGCTGACGGTAATGCATCTATTTCTTCAACATATACATTAAACGATATTTATAATAACGGTGGCGGCGGGATAAGATTAAATGCCAACACCGGAAAATCAATAGTATTTAACGGAACAATTACAGGTTCTAATAAGGATATTTATATTGGTAACACGACTGCAACCGTCACTCAGACAGGCGGTACATATCAATTTAATAATGCTGTTTCAGGAAACAGTTTCCTTTTATATAACAATCCTAATATCAAAATGGGCAGCTATACAGATCCTAATACAAATGAAACATATTACGGTAAATTAACTTTAAACAATTTTTATACATACGATAATCATGGTGCTAATCTTGATACTCAAAATAATCATGCGGAAGCTCACAGTTTAGGAAGAGTTAATATTCAGGGTGATATTATTCTTTCTATTGATGCTGATTTGGGAGCAAGTACTCCTGCAATCGATAATTTCACCGCATCAAGTTTTTCATCTTCAAACGGTTCAAGGTTTGTTATAAACAGTGTAAAAATAGTTTCTGATGCTGTTCAGAAAGTTGTATCTTATGTTGTTGCAAATGATGTTTTGAGAGAATATTTCTCACTGGCAACTGAAGGTATGGAAATTGAAGGTCTAATACCGGGTAAAAGTTATATCCTTTCTTATTCAACAACAACGGGTAAATTAACATTCACTTCAGAAAGTGTATTTACAACCTTGTATGATGCTATCCACAATCCGGATGAAGAACGAATTTATTCTATGGCTGAAGATGAAGATCTTACTCAGGATTTGGGAACAATGGATGGTACAAATGCGTCTTTGGTAATTAGCGGAAATAATTATTCAATTAATGGTAACGCAAAACAAGGTATATATGTCGGGGCAGGTAATACTCTGACTATTAATGATGTTGGTTTGTATGAGGACGATATCGTAAGAGCATCATGGAATGGTATGGATACAGAAAATCTTACAGATCATGATGCAAGTGTTGCGACAGTATACGGTACATTAAATGTCAATGATTCCGTATTTTATTATAACCAGACAACCTATAGTGCAGGTGTATTTGCTGTATATGGTAACGGTTTTATCCAAAATTCAACCTTTATCAGAAACTCAGGTAATGTTGCAGGTGCTGTAATGGTTGCAGGTGCGAATGGAAAAGCATTAATAACAGATTCATTATTTAAAAATAACAACGCAGAAAAAAGCGGTGCAGTAGCTGTTAATGATACGGGTGCGTATGCTAAGATTTCAGGTTCTGAAATTACGGGTAACTATGCATCAACTAACGGTGGTGCTGTATATAACAAAGGGGAAGCTGTTATTCAGACTTCGGATGTAGAGTCAAATATAGGCGGTACTGCAGGTGCTGTTGATAACAGCGGAAAAGTTACACTGATAGATACGGATGTTAAAAATAACTCAACATCGGGTACATCAGGTGCAATTAGCAATAAAGGTACTGTTCAGGTTGTAGCTGATACAAAAGATGTTGTTTTCCAGGGTAACAAAGCAGGTGCAACAATTACCGATAACGGAGACGGTACATACTCTGCATCAGGCGGAATGGCTGTTGCCGTTACTTCTGACAGAAGTGTTGATACAAATGTAAATCTCAATGCTGCATCAGGCAAAACAATTATATTTAACGATGCCCTGAAAACTACTTCAGGTTCACATAATGCAAACCTGAACCTCAGCGGAAGCAGTAATACATATACTGATATGAATACTTCAGGAATTCAATCAACGACAACTATTAATAAAACGGGCGGAACTTATGTATTTAACAATGCTGTTGACGGTTATGCAATGAAGATGAACAACAATGCACAGGTGCAAATGGGTTCAACAACCGTTAATGGCGGAACATCTTATGGTACATTAAATCTGACTTCGTTTGAAAATGATGCAAACGGCGGTAAAATTGATACCCAAAATAACCATATAGAAACTCATAAAATGGGTACATCTTTCGTGTTAAACTCTGATTTGAGAGTCGGTGTTGATGCGGATTTGGTAAACGAAGTTGCAGATAAATTTGTTATGGACGACAATGTTCAGACAGTAAACTTCAACGGACACAGTATTATCATAAATGCGATAAAAGTTATTGTTGATGCTCCTAGTGAAGATCCTGTTTCGGTTACCGTTGCTGACGGAAACTTAAAATCAGCTTTCAAATTGACAACTGATGAAATGGAAGTTAATGGGGTTGCTGATGATATGAGTTATTTGGTAACCTATTCCGTATTAACAGGTAAATTAACTTTTAAAGGCAGTTTGAGTCCTTCAACAACCCTGCATGATGCGGTACAGGATACAACTGCTTTTCGTAACTATACAATGAGAAGAAGTGAAAATGTCACCGAGGACTTGGGTACAATGGGTGGTGACGGTTCTATTCTCTCAATAAACGGCGGTGGATACAGTGTAAACGCTAACGGTTATAAAGGTATTACCGTAAAAAGCGGTCAAACCTTACACATTAGAAATGTGGGTACTTGGACAACTACAACTGACGATGAAGGCAGACTGACAGATGCTCAGATAACAAGATCATGGAATGGTTCATCAATGGCAAATGGGGCTGTTTTACATGTAAACAGCGGTGGTGTTGCATCAGTTGAAAACAGTGCATTTACTAATAACAAAGCGCCGAGTGGTGAAGGTGGTGTAATCTACAATGAAGGTACATTGACCGAGTTATCAGGGGTATTCAAAAATAACTCAACTTCAGGCGGTGATGCGGGTGCTATCAGAAATACAGGTGTTATAGTAAACGGAACGGCTGATTTCATCGGCAATTATATCTATGGTGGCAGTGCTTCCAATGGTGGTGCTATATACAATACAGGTACAATAGTAAAATTGACGGCTAATTTCATCGGGAACTACAACAGCCGTAATAATACTCAGGCAGGATACGGTGGCGCTTTCATATCATCAGGCGGTAATTCAAGAGTAGGTTCTCTTGTCGGTTATTTTAAAGGAAATTATGTTTCTACATTAGCTACTAATAATGTTGGCGGTGGTGCATTGAGAAGCAGCGGTGAAGCTAAAACCTATGAAGTTATTGCTGATTTTGATGAGAATTATGCAATAGGCGGTTCCGGCGGTGCTGTATATGCACAAGGTCAAAGCGGTCAAATCGTCTTGGTTGACAGTTCATTTACAAACAATGCAGCAACAGTAAATGGTGGTGCAATATCCTCCCATGACCAACAGGTGCGTTTAATTGCAGATAAAAAGGACATATTGTTCCATAATAACAGAGTTGGTGCAATAACAAATAATGGTGACGGTACATTTACTGTTGATGAAGATGCAGAATATAACGATATTTATACAGGTAGAGATCTTTCGCTGAACGCGGCTGAAGGAAGAACTATTACTTTTGACGGTAAAGTTCAGGTTGGTTCTATGACTGTTCAGGGTACTCCTACTAAGGTTGTGCTTTCGTATGATAATGAAACCGGTGCCGTAACTTCAACCAATGAAACTATTAACCAAATGGGCGGTACATACATATTTAACAATGTTGTTAATATATCAACATCATTCTTTAAAAATGATGCACATATAAAACTTGGTTCTGTCGTTCAGGATAACGGTGATACAACTTATGGGGTATTGAATATATCAAGATTTGGTTCTCAGGGCGGACTTCATATTGATTCTATGAATGACCATATAGATACTACTTCTCTGGGGGTAATTGGTCCGGGGTACGGTGAAGCGGTTAACGGAACCTTAAATGTTAGTATTGATGTGGACTTGGCGGGGACTACTACCGGTGGTGATGCTGCTGCCGATAAGATTGTTGCTACAAGTCTGGGCAGCTACTTTAGTTCTAGTTCAAATTTTGCGATTGAAGATTTGAATATAATGTCTAAACTCGCTTCATCTGAAAGATTGGAAATCAATGTATTTAATGATGTGTTAAAAGGTCGTGTAAAGAATGACTGGACTGTTAAAAAGATTGACGGTTTGATTGACGGCTCTGATTATTATGTTACATATCAGGCTGCAACAGGTAATTTGCTGTTTGGTGGTAATGATATATTTGGTTTGTATTTGAAGATTCATGAAACAGATGCCGTTCGTAATTATGAAATGTCTTATGATGAAGATGTTCCTGTTAATCTCGGAACAATGGAAGGTGAAAACTCAACTCTGAATATTGACGGTAACGGTCATAGTATTACCGGCAACGGTTATAACGGTGTTACTGTTGAAAGCGGACAAACTTTGAATATAGATAATGTTGGTACCTGGACAGAAGTTCTGGATGATAATAACAGAGTTGTCGGTGCAAATGTGACTAAATCGTGGAACGATTTTGTTTCAAATGAGGGTGGTGCAATATACATTAACAATGGTGCTACGGTCAATATTACAGATAGTGCGTTTGTAGGTAATACTGCATTGTCAAACCGAGGCGGAGCTATCTTTAATGCAGGCAGAATGGGTGTATTATCAGGTGTATTAAAAGAAAATACTGCATCAAAAGGTTATGGTGGAGCATTGTATAATGCAACGACAGGTTTAATAATTGATTTAAGCGCAGATTTCATAGGTAACTATGCAATAAACAGCAACCATCACGATGGTGGTGCTATCTATAATCAGGGCAAGATATATGAAGTATCGGGTAACTTTATCGGTAACTATGTATATTCAACAAGTGATGCTCATGGTGGTGCTATATCAATAGGACACGCAAGTAATACGGCAATAGGTAAAGTTACAGGTTTATTTAAAGGTAACTATGCTCAAAGTACCGGTACGGGCGCTCGTGGTGGGGCGTTATATATGAGAGATGGCGGACACTACTACGAAATATCTGCCGATTTTGAGGAAAACTATGCAATTGGCGGTTACGGTGGTGCAATAGAAGATGACTATGGGCCTTCTTATATAATTGATGCCACTTTTAAAAATAACGCTGCAACAGTTAACGGCGGTGCATATTGGGTTGGTTCTAACAGTTATATTATTGCAGACCAAAGAGATGTTGTCTTTACAGGTAACAAAGTAGGTACAATTACAAATGACGGTGAGGGTAATTTTACAATCACAAATTATACATATAATGATGTTGCGGGTAACAGTACTATATTATTGAATGCTGCATCAGGCAGAAGAATAAGATTTGACGGATCTGTTGTGAACCCGAACAATAATGCATGGTTAGATATTAACCGTACTGATAGTAACCATAAAAGAACTGTTATGACCTACAGACCTGAAACGGGTACTATCGGTATTGATACAGATGTATTAATCGATCAGGTCGGCGGTATTTACCAATTTAATAATAATGTTGAAAAATTTGCTATGCATTTGTACACGGGTTCGCATATTAAACTTGGTGAAGCTGAACAAACTGACGGAACAACTTCTCATGGTAAGTTGATGCTTCGTTCATTCCAAACGGAAGGCGGCGATACTCCTGTAACAATTGATTCTCAAAACAATTATGCAGATAGTCATCAATTGGGTAGTGATGTAATTTTGCGTTCTAATGTTAATGTATTGATTGATGCGGATTTGGCAGGTGCTACAACTGACGATTCTGCTCCCGGTGCCGATCAGTTCTCTGTTACAACTTTCCACAGAGATAACCAAAATTACAGAAAATTTGTTATAAAAGATATCAGTATTGTGTCTAAAGCGGCAACGGACGATATGTTAGAAGTTAATGTTGCTGACGAGTTGTTAAAAGGATATTTCCAGCTCGAAGGTGATATTAAAGCAGTTGACGGGGTTGTTGACGGTTCTGCATATTATGTAACATATCAGGCAGATACAGGTAATCTGCTCTTTGGCGGACAAAGTGTTTACGGTTTATACTTTGCTGTCCATACTCCTGATGTTGAAACTTATACTTTAAGTGCAGATTCGGAAAACTATGTTAACCTCGGAACATTAGAAGGGGAAAACAGATCTCTTGTTATTGACGGGGCAGGACATGATGTTAACGGTCACCAACACTCAGGTATAACTATTCAGGAAGGTCAGTCTTTAACAATCAAAAATGTTGGTATGACTGAAGAAGGTGAAGTTGTAGAAGGTGCAAAAGGCTGGAATAGTTTCGGTACAAATTCTATATTTGTTAATGAGGGTATTTTAGATATCCAGAATGTTATATTATCAGAAAATATCATTGTGGAAAATGATGTCTATGGTGGTCTTATAAAAAATACGGGTATAGTCAATAATATAACGGGACAAATTTTAAATAACTCAATGGGTGGGGCTACTTCTCAAACGGCATATCCGAGTTATGCTCGTGGCGGAACATTGATTGAAAATAATGGTGGTTTAATTAAAAACATTGATGTTAATATGAGTGGTAACTGGGTTTCTTATAACAATATGGATTCTGCAGCAGGTCTGATTTGGAACAGAACGGCTGCATCGAATATATTATCTATTTCCGGTAATTTCTCAGGCAATTATGTTATGTCGCATGATAGAGATGAATCAGGTATTATATCAAATCTCGGTAAAATTGGTTCTATAACAGGTGTTTTCTCTAATAACGGTGCATTCGACAGTAGAAATAATCACACCGGTTATGGTGCAGCTATCAGAAACTATAATGGTGCGTATATATATAGAATAACTGCTGATTTTATAGGTAATTATGTTTTTAGTACAGTTAATACAAATCAGGGACGCGGTGGTGCAATTGACCAAAATAACGGTAATATGTACTTTATTGATTCAACCTTTACCGATAATATGGCAGGCAATAGTGGTGGTGCTATATCCATAAATAACGGTAGTATGTATATGATATCCGAAAATAGAGATACAATTCTTACCAATAACATGGTAGGTAATATTGTTCGTGATAATGAAACAGGTGCTGTTTCTATGTCGGGTGCAATAAAATATATCGATTTGTATTTTGGTGATAATGGCTGGTTATACCTGAATGCTGATGAGGACAGAGCAGTTGTATTTGATGGTTCAATTGTAACTAATAAGACTAACAATAACCCAATAATAATAAACCGTGATAATATTGCGTTATATGAAATGACATATAATGAAGATACGCAAACTATAAATGTAGAAACAACGGGTAATGCTCCTATTGGTGGTGATTATGTATTTAATAGCCCTGTAGGAAAAATTATTATAGGTAACTATGGTGGGAATATTATACTGGGGTCAAAAGAGCAGGAAGACGGTACTACTACTTACGGTTCTTTTGATATAGGCAGATATGCAACTTATCAGGCTGTCGGTTCAATTGATACCCGTAATAATCATATTGATACAAACAGTTTCGGTAATGTAGGTCAGGATAATAACTGGCGAATGGATTTTGATACAATCTTGAAACTCGATGTTGATTTGGGTGAAAACCCTGCATCAGATGTCTTTAACGGTACGGCAGGCGGTTATATCAGAAATAACTCCAAATTTATAATCAAAGAAATAAACCTCATAACAGAGGCGTTAACTGATGATTTGTATTCACTTACTGTAACAAGTAACAGTCTGAAGAACTATTTCCGCACGGAAGGTGAAGATGAATCACCTGTTATAACAACCAGAACGGAGGATGGTACAAGATATATTGCAACTTATCAGGCAGGCAGTAATGACGGTAAACTCTTGGTAGGTAAAGATAACCTCTACAATGAAATTCATCTTCCTATTGCTGAGAGAACATATACAATGGAAGCCGATGAAGAAGTTACCAAAAATCTTGGAACAATGGAAGGTGACAACTCAACTCTCACTGTTGAAGGTAACGGTTATGATGTTAACGGTAATAACCATGGCGGTGTAACCGTTCAGGCAGGACAGACAATGAATGTTCGTAATGTCGGTATGGACGAAGACGGAAATATCACGGGTGAAGGTTTCCATGGGTTCTATAACAGTCGTGTTTTTATAAACAACGGTACACTTGATCTTCAGAATGTAGTATTTAGCGGAAATACTACTAATAACGCAAATATTGGTGTTTCGAATAATGCAGGCGGTATTGTAACCAATTATACCGGTGCATTTATAAACCATGATATAAACATAACTCAAAGCACAAACGCAGGTATGATATACGGTGCAGGTGCCAGTGATGCAAAATTGTATAATATGGTACTTGATATTAAGGATAATAATTTTATATCAACGGGTACACTTTATGCAGTTATAGTTGCATGGAGCGGTGCACCAATTGGTAACATTGATATTGATGTTGAAAATAACAAAATATTTTCAGGCGGAATGAACCGTGGTGCAATAATATTCTCATGCCAGCAGACAACTCAAAATATAAGCGGTACATTTAAAAACAACGTAATGAAAGGTACTTCTCAGGGCGGACTTATAAATGGTTACCAAAACTATATCAGAAATATTACCGCCGATTTTGAAGATAATATTGCAATTGGTGTAACCGGTTCTGTATTAACACATACATCAGGCGGGGAAGAACGTTTTGTTGACAGTACATTCAAAAACAATTGGGCGTCAAACTCTGCTGCAATATATACAGAAGGTGGTTTGCGTATATATGCTGTTGATAAAAATGTAATATTTACGGGTAACAGAATTGGTGAAATAACAGATAACGGTGATGGTACATACACAATTGCTGATGATGCTGATTATATAGATGTATATAGTACAAACTATATGAATTTAGTTGCAGCTGAAGGTAAATCAATTACATTTGACGGTAAAGTTACCGGTTCTGCAGGCTTAAATCTGAATATGTCAAACGAAGTGCGTTATGTATGGACAGGGGAGCTTAATAGCGATTCTGTGGCAGTTCAAAACGGTGGTGACTACATATTCAATAACCTTGTTTCAGGAAAAGCACTTAGTTTGTATAATAATGCTAATGTAAAACTCGGTTCAAAAGAACAATCAAACGGTACTACAACCTACGGTCATTTAGACCTTGTTTCATTAACAAACGACACCAACGGTGGTGTTATCAGTGCTCAAAACGGTCATATTGATGAAAATAACCTCGGAGCTGTTACGTTAAAAAGTAATCTTATCCTTAAATTTGATGTTGATTTGGCAGGGGTTACATCAGGCGGTACTCCTACAATTGATAAATATAATATTTCAAGCGTAACAGGTTCATACAAATTTATCATGGGCGGTTTCGGGGTAGTTTCCGATGCTGAAACGGATGATCCTGTTATTATAAATGTTGCAAACGATGATTTAAAATCATATTTTGCTCTTACATCTGCAACAGGTTCCGTTATGAGCGGTCTTGCAGAAGATGTATATTACTTAATTACTTATACAGAATCTGACGGTAATCTGAAGTTCCGTAATATAGGTAACTGTTTATATGTTGCGGTTCACAGAACAGATGATGTCCGTGAATATGATATGTCAGGATTTGGCGAAGGTGTTGATGAAGAATTATTTATGGACTTAGGCCCTATGGAAGGTACTAATGCTACTTTGACAATTAAAGGTGCAGGTCACGGTGTTAAAGGTACTGTTGAAGGGGTTTCTTATGCAGGTATAACCGTTTCTAACGGCAATACTCTGAATATGGAAAATGTCGGCGAATACACAATGAAAGATGCTGACGGAAACGATACGGATAATATTAATGAAGCTGTTGATGTTGAAGTTTCTAATTCGTGGAACGGTATGAGAACAACAACCGGCGGCAGTGTAGCAACTTATAATTCAGGTACTCACGGTAAAATAGAAAATTCAGTATTTGCAAATAATGCATCAACAAATGCTCCGGGTGGTGCTATTGTTGACCATGCAGGGATAACAATTGATAAATCTGTCTTCTATGGTAACTATGGTGGCGGTTTAGGCAGTCATAATGTTCCGGGTGGTGCAATTTATGTAACAGGTAATAGCGCAGGTACCGTTATAACGAACAGTATTTTCAAAAATAACATATCGGATAATATTGGTGGGGCTATATATATTACAGGTAATACACAAATTTCAAATTCATTATTCATAGGTAACAAATCTTATTATCCGGGTGGTGCAATATTTGCAACTACTTCATTGTATGTAGTTGAAAATTCAAGATTCTTTAATAATGATGCTGAAACCAATTATGGTGGGGCAATATATACTGCATCAGGCGGTACAATCAGGGGTTCTGAATTTGAAGGTAACACAGTAAGCGGAAGTGGTGGTGCCGTGTATAGTTCAGGCGGTACAACAATTTATGATTCCGTATTTAAAGATAACTTAGCAAGCAGTTCAGGTGGTGCTATTTATAACTCAGGCACTACAAACATTATTGCCGAAAACGGTAATGTTGAATTCTCAGGAAACAAATCAGGTGTAACAATAAACAGAGATTCTAACGGTAATGTTACATCTACATCGGGCGGTACTCTGAATGATGTTTATAACAGCGGTTCATTATACCTTAAGGCTAAAAAAGGTGTAACAGAGCCTGAAGAAGAAGGCGGCGAAGGTGAAGAATATACAAGAAGTATAACCTTTGGCGGTTCAATAGAAAACGGTTCTGTATATGTCGGTGACAGCGACTACATGGGTGATGTTAATCTTAATAAGGTTAAAAACGCATCAGTATATGTTAACGGCGGTAATGCTAACATAATAAATGTCGGTTCACTTGATGAGAGCGGAAACCCTGTAACCACATTCAGTGACGGTACAAATACAAGAATTTATGTATACACAAACGGTACATTGAATACTGAAAATTCAGTATTTGCAAATCAAACTTTATCTTCAAGTTCATCAAGTTACGGCGGTACAAACGTTTTTGTCAGCGGTGGTACGGCTAACCTTGGCGGTTCTTATATCAACAATGTATTAACCACTACAGGGAACAGTTACAGATTAGGCGGCGGTGTCGTATATGTATCTAGCGGTACGGCTAATCTGTCAGGTGATTTCAGGGCGAATAAGATATATAACTATAATGTCCAATCAGGAAGCAGTAATTATAAAGGCGGTGGTGTTGTTTATAACCTCGGCACTCTTAACACAACTGCTGATGCAACTTTCACAGGTAACTATGTATATTCTTATGTTACAAATAGCGGTAGTAACCGTTTGTATGGTGGTGTAATAGTTAACTATGGCAGAGCGGAAAATATATTGGGTACCTTTACGGGTAACTATATCAAAAACTTCCAAACACAAGACTATATCTACGGTTACGGCGGTGTAATTTACAATGTGTCAGGTGCAACAATTGATAAAATTGACGCAACCTTTACAGGCAACTATGTACATTCACAAGTTCAGGCAACAAACCATGATGTCCACGCTTATGGCGGTACTATTGCTAACCAGGGTACAATAGGTACGATTTCAGGTACTTTCACAGACGGTTATGTATTGTCTAATATGAACTCAACAAGCCGTTCAAATTATGAAAATGCTTATGGCGGTGCAATTTATAACACAGGAAGAATAGACAGTATTACAGCTGCAACTTTTGACGGTAACTACGCAGAAGCTCGTTATGCTTATGGTGGTACTATCTATAATTCAGGTACAATAGGCTCAATTACAGATACCGAAATCAAAAACAGTTATACTTTATCAAAGAATAATTCTTATCAATATGGCGGTGCGTTGTATAATGTAGGCACTATTACAGATTTATCCGCTAAATTTACAAACAACTATATTAGTACAACGGGTACTCAATATGCTTATGTATATGGTGGTGCTTTATATAACTCATCTACAATTTCAAACCTTGCTTCTGATTTTATTGGCAATTATGTTATTTCAAATTCATCAGGTTACGGTAATTATGTATATGGTGGTGCTGTTTATATTTCAGGTAATGTTTCAGGTATTTCAGGCAAATATAAAAATAACTACATAAGTACAATAGGTAACTACGCTTATGGTGGTGCTTTATATTACGGAAATTCTAACCCGTTGAATATTTCTAATTCTGAGTTTACGGGTAACTATATCTATAATAATTCATCAACATATTATAAAGCTAATTATGGTGGTGCTATTAATACACAAAATACTGCATCCGTAAATATATCTGACTCAGAGTTTAATAATAATTATCTTAAAAATATGAATGGTTATGCTTATGGTGGTGCTATTGGTATAAATAGCGGCAATCCGATTACAACCATAAGTAATTCATCATTTGAAGGTAACTATGCAAGTTCGTACAGTTCTCAATATGGTGGTGCAATATATCAATATGGCGGAACATTAAATCTTATTAATACTGATTTCAAGAAGAACTATACGGCTTATAAAAATTCAACGGGTTATGATGATAATAACAATATAAATGGTTACGGTGGTGCGGTATATGTTACAAGCGGCTCAAATCATACAATAAGCGGCGGTACTTTTGAAGGAAACAAAGCATATTATGGCGGTGCTATATATGGTCAGTTTACTTCAATTACCGATGTTGTATTTAAAGGTAACTATTCAAGATATTATGGCGGCGGTATGTATGTCTGGGGTAATGGTGCTATAACAGGTACTTTTGAAGACAATATTACTACTAACTATGGTGGTGCTATATATGTATCAAGCGGTGCAAGACAAATAAGCGGTACCTTCACCGGTAACTATGCAAGCAATGGTGGTGCTATTTACAATAGTGTATCAGGTTATAATTCAAGTGTGGCAGGTACCTTCACAAACAACACCGGTAACTATGGTGGTGCTGTGTATTTCGCAGGCTCAACTTATCTGGTAGATGTAACAGGTACATATAAAGAAAACTCTGCTGTTTATAACGGTGGTGCTATTATAACGAGTTACCCATATTTGACAATACACGATGCAGTCTTTGAAGAAAACAGTGCAAATCAGGGTGCGGCATTGTACTACTCAACATCTACAACGACAGCGACAAATATCAGAGATACACAATTTAAAGATAATACCGCAACAACCGCAGGTGGTGCTATATATGTTAATTCAGGTGCTGTAGCAACCACAGGGGTTACATTTGAAGGTAACACTGCAAAAGAAGGTGGTGCTGTATATAATAAATCTACATTTACGGCGACTGATACTACATTTACAGGCAATACCGCAGAAGATGCAGGCGGTGCTATCTATAACTCAGGTACAACAAACCTGAATGCCGTAAACAGTGATGTGGTATTTGAAACTGCAACTGATACTGTATATAACAAAGGCAAACTTAATTTGAGCGCATCTGAAGGAAAACAAATTGTATTTAATGCTGATGTTACGGGTGATGGCGGTACAATTAATGTTAAACAGGGTGATGTTGCATTAAATACCGAAATATCAGGTAACACAATTAACCTCAATAACGGTAATATCAAGATGAGTACTTCATCTAATATTGCGGATGATGCTACACTTGTTGCAAACGGCGGTAGTATTGATTTCATCAATGATGAACTTCAGACAACAAATGTTGGTAACCTGAAACTTTCTAAAAACTTACTTTGGAAATTAGATGTTAATTTAGACGAAGAAACAGGTGATATTATTAAGGCAACAAGTATTGTTCCTCACGAAAACAGTATCCTTGTTCATACTTTGAATGTTCTTGCGGAAACTGACTCTGATGAGGTTTCAGTTCATATCGCAGATGACAGTGTGAAAGAATATGTGAGTGTAAGTGCCGGATTAACAATCAACAGCACTTCAGACAGAGTTGCTAAATATATTTCCTATGACAGCGGACTGGGTAATATTGTACTTGCTTATAACTTTACTTTAAAAGAAGCTGTTGCTGACACATTAAGCCAAAGAGTTTATGTAATGTCAGAAGACGAAATGGTTGATTCAAGCCTCGGTAATATGGGCGGTGACGGTTCAACCCTTATGGTATCAGGATCAGGATATTCTATTATCGCTGACGGTGATGATATAGAAGGGGTAAATGTTGCAGCAGGTCAAACACTTGAAATCACAGGTGTAAACGGTGAAAATGGCGGATTTACAGGTTTCGGGACAGCAGAAAGACAGGGCGGTGCTGTTAAGAACGCAGGCACTTTGAAGATTAATGATTCTAAGATGTCTGCTAACACTGCAAAAGAGGGTGGTGCAATTTATAATACAGGCACAGCAAATCTTACAGATACAGACTTTATAAATAATACTGCAGAAGAAAAGGGCGGCGCTATTTATAACGCACAAGATGCCGTAACTAATATAAGTGCTGTTACAAAAGATGTAACCTTTAGCGGTAATACGGCTGATTCTCAGTCAAATGCTATATATAACGAAGGAACTGTTAATCTGGCTGCCGATAAGAACAGAAACATTATATTAAATGACAGTGTTGACGGTAACGGCGGTACTATCAATGTTAATAACGATTCGAAAGGTGTTGTTCAGGTTAATTCAACAATTTCAAATAATAATGTTAATTTAAATAGCGGTACCTTAAATCTCAAAGGAGATATTGATAATACATCAACCTTGTATGCTAAGGGCGGTACTTTGAGTCTTGTTGACGGTGAAGTGGCTTCAACTCCAAAAGAAGTCGCAAATGTAAATATGCAGACAGATTTACTGTTAGGTTTGGATATTGATTTGGAAGCACGTGAAAGTGATAAGTTCACAACATCTAATCCAACCTATAACGATAATAAGATTTTAATTTCAACCTTTAACATTATTGCTGATGCAACTTCATCTACAACAAGAGTTAATGTTGCTGATGGTGATATGAAATCTCACTTCGGACTCGCTGATGATATTTATATTATTGCAGAAGGCGCAACTACAGGTTATATGCTCAATTATGATGAGGCAACGGGTGACGTTGTAATCGGTTCAGGCATGGATTTGGTACATGTAACACGTGCAACTACTCCTGTTGAAAGAAACTATGCCCTTGCAGGTGATGAAAATATTAAAGAACAACTCGATTTATTGCCTGAAGGCGAAGATAAAACAAGTATCGGTACAATCGGTGGTGAGGGTGCAATCCTGACAATCCAGGGCGGCGGATATTCTATTGACGGTTCTGATGCAAAATCACTTGGTTTTGTGGTTAATTCAGGTCAAACCTTAAATATCAGAAATGTGGGTTCTGCAACCATAAATTATAATGATGACGGTGACATATCAGGAGCAACTCCTGAAGCAGGGATGCATCATTTCAATTCAACTCAGTCTGAAAGTACTGCTATCAAGAACAATGGCGGGAATGTTAATATTATAAACTCTGTATTTTATAATAACGCAGGTAATGGTATCGGCGGTGGAGTTGTTCACTCTACCGGCGGTAATGTATACGCACAGGGTATATTTGTAGCAAATTCAGGAACGGCATTCCAGACGAAAGATACTAATCTGACCATTGGTGATAATTCAATATTTAACAGTAATACACCATATAGCAGTGCAGCAGGTATTACGGCATCCGGTACTATTACTTATGATTCAGCAACAGGTGTAATAAGTAACGTAACATCAAATATAGTTATCGGTGATAATTTATCATTTGTTTCTAACAGTGGTGGCGGCGGCGGATCGCTTTTAAATGCAGGTAATTATACATATTCTAACAGTACTCCAATCAATTCTTTAATTATCGGTGATAATGCATATATTGCCAACAATACCGGTAACGGTACTATTCAGGTTGGTGGTATGGTAACCAGAGATAGTTCTAATCAGATAAAAGATGTATCAACCACCGTTGATATTGGTAATAATGCAAGATTAGTTAATAACCAGGGTGGTATCTGGGTTGGATATGCAAAGAGATTCTCAATTGGTGATGATTTCTTGTATCAGGGTAACGTGAATGCCGGAAACTATGCTTACGGTAACTATTCATACAATTCAACTACTAATGAGAATACTGCAATATTAGATTTCTCTCTGGGTGACAGAGCAAGAATTATAAATAATAACGGTACCTATGGTCAAATAATATCAACATACAACGTAAAGAGTGTTACTATAGGCGATGATTTATACTTTGCTAACAATGCTACTTCGGGTCCTCCGGGGAATGCAATATATTCATATAACAATTACTCTACAAATTATTCGGAAGGAAATATTGCAACTCACACAGATATTTCTATAGGTAATAATGCTCAATTTGTAGATAATACGGGTGACTTGTTCTATATTTATTATGTAAAAAGTTTTGAAATCGGCAATAATGCACTGTTCCAAGGAAATACAGGTAACAACCAGGCAATCCTGATGTTTTACGGTGCTTATATAGGGACTACAATTAGCGGTAACCCTGTTGTAATAGGCGGTACTGATGTAACAATAGGTGATGGGGCTAAGTTTATAGGCAACATCACAAGCAGCGGACAGGCAATTGTTGACGCATATTATACAAACAGTATCACTTTTGGTGATGATATTGAATTTATAAACAATACCGCTCCTCAATCAATCTTATATGTTTATGGTAACACATATACCGGTAATAATCAGCTGAAATCTATGAACACACTTACAATGGGTGACAATGTAAAATTCATTGGTAATACCCAGTTAGCAGGTGGCAGTAACGGTATAATTTATACAAGTTACATAAAAGAAGCAATAATAGGTGATAATTTAGAATTTAGGAACAATACAACCGGCGGTTATTCTATTTATAGCGGTTATAACTCTTCATATAGAATAGCGGATGATTATTTGTCAGCAGGTAAGTTCACCATAGGTGATAATGCCAAATTTGTAGGTAATAAGGCAACTACTATGGGTTCAGGCAGCAGCGGTTTAATATATATTGGCGGAAACAAAGGGATGTTTATAGGTGAAAATGCCCTTTTTGAAGACAATGAATCTAACTCTCAATTGATATATGCAAGCGGTTATTCTTCTCAGTATGGTCAGTACGATTACTATACTTTGGGTGATTTGACAATCGGTGATAATGCCAAATTTATTAATAACAGTACTGTTTGCGAATTGATACTGATTTATTCAAGTAAACTTCATCTTGGTAAAAATACATTAATCGAGGGTAACACTTCTACTGCTACAACTTCTACTCCGTACAGTTACGGTTTAATTCGTACATCAAGTTCAAGTTCTGATATGACTATTGAAGAAGGAACCGTTATTCAGAATAACACAGTATCGATAAATAACCCTTCTGCAGGCAGTCTTGGTGGTATTTTAAGGGTAGAAAACGGCTCCTTCAATATTAATGCAACTGTTAAGAATAATACATATAAAACATCTTCTGTAAGCAGCGGATTCGGCGGTGGTGCATTATATATTAACTATGGTGCTCACGGTTCTTTCACAGGTTTGTTTGAAAATAACAAATTTGAAAGAGAAATTGCACAAGGTTCTACTGTTAGCGGATATGTTGGTGGTGGTGCTGTTTATATTTCAGGCACTTCAAGACTGGAAACTGATGCAGATTTCATTAAAAACTCAGTGGTTGAAAACATCAGCGGTAACTACTCAGGTGGTGGTGCAATGTATGTTACAAACAGTTCAACTGTTACTATAACAGGCGGTACATACAGAGAAAACCTCTTTAAACCAACAAGCTCATATTCAGGCGGTGGTGCAATTTATGCTAGCAATAGCGCTGTATTGACTATCTCTGATGCTGTATTTGATTCTAACGAAACCAAGAGTGCTTATGGTGGTGCTATTTATTTAGATTTTAGTGCTACAGCAACGATTTCAGATACAGAATTTACATCTAACAAAACAGTCACCGGCGGTTATGGTGGTGCTATCTATACGGAAAGATCCTCAAACCTGACAGTATCAGATTCAAGCTTTGAAGATAACAAATCAGGTTCAGGTGGTGCTATTTATATTGGCAGCAGTTCAGGTACCACTACTTTAACTGACAATACCTTCACGAATAACACTGCAACAAATAACGGTGGTGCTATCTATAATTCAAAGAGTGGCACAACGGTTACGGGCGGTTCATTTGAAGAAAATACGGGTAACTATGGCGGTGCTATTTATACATCTGCTTCTATGACAATTAACAGTGAGTTTACCGATAACTCAGGTAACTATGGTGGTGCGGTATATGCAACTTCAGGTATAACCGTAGCGGGTGGTTCGTTCTCTGAAAATACCGCTAAATATGGTGGTGCATTAGACTTAAATTATTCATCTGCTTCAACCATCTCAAATGGTGTTACATTTGAGAATAACAGAGCTTCAGAGCAGGGCGGTGCTATCTATAATAATGGTAACTATGTAAACTTGTACGGTGTAAGCCTGTCAAATAACACTGCAAAACAGGGTGGTGCTATTTACACATTAACATCTTCAAGTCAAAGCACTATAATAAGTGATAATGGTTCAACTTATACATCAAACACTGCAAGAGACAGTGGTGGTGCTATATATAGTGCAAACGGCATCTTATCAATAAATAATAGTGCAACCTTTACATCAAATACCGCAGGTAATTATGGTGGTGCTATCTATATAAATAACCTTATTTCAACCACATCAATGATGAATCTTAACGGTGACAGCTTCACTTCTAACAGGGCAAAACACGGTGGTGCGTTATTCATCAGAGATTATAATATACCTTCAACAGGAACTTATATGATATCTATGGGTTCTACAAACTTTACCGATAACATTGCAACAATCGCAGGTGGTGCAATATATCTGGATAAAGGTAAGATGATGTTAGGCGGTAACACCTTCTCAGGTAACACTGCAAATAATGGCGGTGCTATCTACAACAATGATTATATCGAAGTATTAGGCGGTGTTACATTCACCGGTAACTCTGCAACAGGTAACGGCGGTGCTGTTTATAACACAGCAAATGGTCAAATTTTATTCAAAGGTAGTGCAACTTTTGCAACTGAAACAGATACAGTTTATAACCTTGGTGAAATGACTGTTAATATGACTAATCCAAGTGATGCTGTAACCTTAAATGCTGATGTTGCAGGTAATGGCGGTACTATAAATATTGATAATGGTGTTGTTCAGGTCAATGCGGAAATTGCAGATAACACGGTTAATCTGAATAACGGCACACTGAAATTCGGCGAAAACGGTAATATGTCAGATACATCTAGTATTATTGCCGAAGGCGGTGATGTAAGTCTTATCAACAGTACAATGCAGGAAACAAGTCTTGGTAATGTTACCTTGAATGCTGATATGGAAGTCGGTATTGATATTAACCTCTATGATGAAGTCGGTGATATCTTAAAAGCAGCAGCTGACATTACTGATATTACTGATACTCACAAGATTATCATAAAACATATTAATGTAACTAATGAAACAATGGCTAACAAATCAGAAATTTATATTGCTGATGAATATATGAGAAAAGTCATTGTTCTTTCTGATGATTTAGATATAAATATTACTCCTCCTGCTATTGCATTTGATGATACTACAGGTTGTTTGATTATTGGTGGTGATGATTACAAACTTGTTGATGCAATTGCGGATGAAGCTGTCCAAAGACGCTATACAATGTATGCTAACGAAGTAGTAGACGGCGATCTTGGTACAATGCAGGGTGAAGATGCAACTCTCGTTGTATTGGGCAGAAATAAATCTATTTTGGCTGATAGTGCAGGAATTAAGGGTGTAACCGTTCAGGAAGGTCAAACCCTTGAAATTAAAAATGTAAACGGTGCTGATGGCGGTATTAAAGGATTTGGCGACAGTACAGACAGTGAAGGCGGTTTCATTAACAACGAAGGTACAGTAAATATTACTAATTCCAAATTTACTGAAAACACTGCAAATCAAGGTGGTGCTATCTACAACAAAGGCACTGTAACTTTAGTTGATACAGAATTTACTAACAACACTGCAACCGATAACGGTGGTGCTATCTATACGGCAGAAGGGGCTACAACAACATTTATTTCAGGTGATACAACAATTTCGGCTAATACCGCAGGCGGTAATTCTAACTTTGCATATAACGAAGGCAGAATGAATATCAATACTGACGGAACAATTAATCTTCAGGATAGTATTACGGGTAATGACGGTGTTATTTATATAAATAATGCGGAAGTTTCTGACAGAAACACAGGTAATGTTAACCTGACATCAACAATTTCAGGCAACAATATTCACCTTGACGGCGGTACTTTAACTGTCGGTTCTGTCGGTGTAATAGATAATGCTACTTCTACCCTGACAGCAGGCGGCGGTACTTTGAGCCTTATTGATAACACAATTAATACAAAAGAAATATCTAATATTGTATTAAATAGTGATTTATTACTCGGTATAGATATAGATTTACTTGGTGATGTTGATAAACTTACTTCATCAAATATTGTATTTAATGATAACCAGATATTGATATCCGTTATCAGTGTTGCAGTAAATTCAGATACTGACGACGAAACAATTATTCCGTTTGCAGATGCTACAATCAAAGACCACGTTGATTTATACGATAACTTAACTATTGAAATCGGGCCGAGTGCTCATGAACAAAGCTTTGCTATTGAATACAGAAAATCTATCGGTGCAATAGTAATTAACCCTAATGTTAATCTTGTCGGAATTACAAGACGCGATAATCCTAAGACAAGAAGTTATATGATAGTTAGTGACGAAATTATTAAAGACGAGTTAACTGATTTAGATCCTTCTGAGGATAAAACATCAATAGGTGAAATCGCAGGCGGTGAAGGTGCTAAATTAACCATATACGGTAGCGGACACTCTATTGACGGTACAGATGCTAACGCATTAGGTTTCAAAGTTGCTGCAACACAAACTTTGAACCTGAGGAATATTGGTGCGGCAACCGTAACAACTGACGAAGACGGCAATATCACAGGTGTTACACCGACAGCAGGTGTACACGGTTTCAATTCAGGACAAACCTTGAGTACGGCTATACTCAACAATGGCGGTACTGTTAATGTGACAAATTCAGTCTTCTATAATAATAGCGGTAACGGTGAAGGCGGTGCTGCTATCTATTCAATCAGCGGTACAGTATATGCTCAGGGTATCTTCAAGAACAACAACGGCCCATATGGTGGTGCTATATATGCAAAAGATGTTACAACCCTGACAATTGGTGAAGGCTCCATCTTTGAAGCAAACAACGGTTATGCAGGCGGCGGCGCATTCTATGCGCTTGGTACTGTTGATTATGATACAACAACAGGAATTATAAACAGTGTTACTACTGATATTGTTGTTGAAAATAATGTGGCAATGATTAACAATACCGGTACATATTCTGATGGTGTTCATATAAGAGCAGCAAACGTAAATTCACTTTCAATCGGTGATAATTTCTATATGTATAACAATAATACCCAAAGCTCTCAAATATATATTACGGGTACTACAACGACCGATTCTGAAGATAATATTGTAGACAGAACAACAACATTTGAAATCGGCAAAAATGCAAGATTTATAGATAACATCGTTAGTACATCAACAATTGCAGTAATTGTTGGTGATAATATTAAGTCCATAACTATCGGGGATGATTTGTATATAGATAATGCCCGTAATAGTTACGGCAATACTTATGCTTCATTCTTACGCGGTAACTATGTAAATACAATTGCTATAGGTGAGAATGCCCAAATACTTAATTCTTACGGGGCTTCGGTTTACGGTAATTATGTAAATACAATCACCGTAGGTGAAGACTTGTTAATGAAGAATACAAACGGGGTAGGCATATATGCAGTTAATGTTGATACTGTTAATATTGGTGATAATGCAACCTTTACTAATAATACCGTTTCAGGTGGTTCAGGTATAGGCGTATTTGCTTCTAACACAAGACAAATTATATTTGGTAATTACGCAACCTTCTCAAATAATACAAACGATGCCGGCGGTGGTATTGGTGTATATTCATATTCAGGCAGTACAGAAACCGAATTGATTAAATTTGGTAACTATGCAACCTTTGAAAAAGGTCACGCAACAGGTGGCGGCGGTACTGTTGTATATGCAACTGCTCCTGCTCACAGTAGTGCAGATACAGGCGAAATAACATCAAACCTTAATATAGAATTTGGTAAAAATCTGACAATTTCAGGTAACTATTCAGCTTCTTCAGCAGGTGCATTTAATCTTTCTAATATAAACAGTTTAACAATAGATAACGGTCTTAAGTTCACAAACAACTATGCTCAAAGAGCAGGTTTCATGAATTATAGCGGTTCAACAATAGTAAAAACATCTACCGGTGAAATAAATGCTCTCGGTGATATAAGAATCGGCAATAATGCCCTGTTCAAAGGAAACTATGGTGGTACAAGTATGGGTACCATTGTATATGCTTCCGGCTTCAACAGTTTCTCTGTGGGTGATAATCTTGTTGTCGAATCTAATATTACTGCACCAAGTACAATGCAGCAGATGTTTAGTTTCCAGGGTAGTACATCAGTTCTCACGGAAACAGGAAATTATGCTTCAACAGGTGATATTGTTATAGGTAATAATGCAAGATTCTCAGATAACATTGTTCAGGGTATTTTGTATACTTCATATGTAAAATCTGTCACTATAGGTGATGATGTAACATTTGAAAATAACACTATCGATAGCCAAAGTATGTCTGCAATGATGTATTTTGCGGGTGCATCAAGAACCAATAATGATGGCGAAAAGAGTTTCACTACTGATGTAACAATCGGAGATAACATATCCTTTGTAAATAATAACATTAGCGGTATGGGCAGACTTGTCTACGGGGCAAATATTAATTCGTTAGAAATAGGTGATAATGCACTCTTTGACGGTTATGGCGGCGGCGATACCGTCGGTGGTGCTATTTATATGTCAAACGGCAATACTTTCATATTAGGCGAAGATGCGCAGTTCTTATACAATGAATCTATAAGTAATGAATCGAGTGGTGCTGCTGTTTATTTATCAATGTTAAATTCTGCTGTTATAGGTAGCGGGGCAACCTTCAGTTATAACCGTGCAATAAATAACGGTGGTGCAATGTATGTTAACAGTGTTGCCGATTTCCAGATTACTGATGCAACATTTGAAGAAAACTCAATAAAATTGTATGGTGGTGGTGCTATTAGCATAAGTGGTAGTACTGCTTCTATTTCCAGTTCAACCTTCAGAGGAAACCGTGTTGAAGATGATATCCTAAGTAGTGGCGGTGGTGCTATACTTTTATATAATACAAATCTTACCCTTACAAATGATACATTTAGCGGTAACTCGGCATTCGGTCATGCAGGTGCTTTAAGTGTGAACGGCGGAACAGTAAATATTTCAGGTTCAACCTTCAGTAATAACGAAGACCGTATGGATACAGAACTCGAAGTAACAGATACAAGTATGGGATCACAAGGCGGCGGTGCTATCTATGTAACACCTGATTATAATTCGGATGCTAAGTTGTTAGTTTCTGATACGGAATTTGAATCAAATACATCAGGCACAAAAGGTGGTGCTATATCAATATATCCGTATACAAATACATCTGAAAATAATGCAAAAGTTGGTATTGAACATTCATCCTTTGCATTAAATACAGCAGGTACATCAGGTGGTGCAATACATCAGGCAGGTAACCATGTATTGACATTATCGGATGTAACATTTGAATCTAACCAGGCAGGCACATCAGGCGGTGCAATAATGCTTGATAAGTTAGAATATCAAACAGGCGGTGGCATCGGATATATGACTGCTAAAGGTTTAACCTTTGAGTCTAACTCTGCAACGCTTAACGGTGGTGCAATACATAACGAATTAAATGTATATATTCAGGATTCATCATTCACTTCAAATGCCGCAGGTGGACTTGGTGGTGCTATATATAACGATACAACAGGTTATATAGTATTAATAGCTAATGAATCAAATGTTATCTTCAGAGATAATACTGATTCTACAGGGGCAAATGATATCTATAACAAAGGTACATTATTGCTCAATGCTGCAGAAAACAAAAATATAGAATTTTACGGAAAAGTATCAGGTGATAACGGTTCAATCGTTGTTAACTCTGATGTTACTGTTCCTGTTCAATGG
Source organism: uncultured bacterium (assembly GCA_902765215.1). GTDB lineage: Bacteria > Cyanobacteriota > Vampirovibrionia > Gastranaerophilales > Gastranaerophilaceae > UBA2883. Next base: position 46,770 of record CACWZA010000013.1, read on the forward strand.
GATGAAGACGGTGATATAACAGAAGAACCGTCAGACTTTGTTGCTCCTAAATCAGGCGGATATGTATTCTACAACACTGTTTCAGGCAACACATTAAATATTAAAAACGGCGGTGCCGTAATTCTCGGAAAATATACTGATATAAATGAAAATACAACTTACGGTTCATTAAATATTTCAGGTTTAACCAACGATGAAAACGGCGGTATATTAAACGCTCAAAATGATAAGATGCAGGATCTCACAGTCGGTTCTATGGTATTAAATAGTACCTTAGACTTCCTGATTGATATAGATGTTGTGGAAGGCACTGCGGATAATATTACGGTCGCAGAAGGCTCATCAGGTACAGTTCGTCTGTCTGATATCAAATTTGTAACTCCGTTAGAGGATCAATCAGGAACAATAAGAATAATTTATAACTCTAACGAAAATACAATTCTTACTTTGGCTGATTCTGCAACAGGTTCTGTTATTGAGGAAGAAGAGAAACACGCTGATGTGTTTGTTCCTGTTGTACAATGGGATGACACATTTGACGCTGAATACACAATAACAAAAACTACAACATCTGAATTTGCAGTAACAGGTTCAGAAGAAGGATTACAAGACAGTATTACATATTCTACTGTTGTTGAACGCGGTGAAGAAAGACATAATCAGGTATCTATGGGCGATACACTTGTATTGTTAAATCAATTCGTAACCGATCAGGACAGAAGATTTATATTTGATACATCAGAAGATACTCACCTTCTCGGTGCTGATTTAGGCACAACAACAGAAGGTAAGATATCTATTGAAGGTGTTCGTGACGGCGACAATATGTCTACTGTCAACATGGATGGAAAAGGCGGATTTAGTCTTGAAAATGAATCAACCTTAGTAATTGAAAATACGAAATTCAGAAACGCAGCTGAAGGTACAGTAATAACAGTATCAAATGAAAATGCTGTAGTTAATATTGATAACTCAATGATTGACGGTGCAATTACAGGTACTGAAACATTTACCTTAACTACGGAAGGCACAACAACCGTAACAGGTAATATTACAAAGGCAAACCTCACAAACGCAGGTGACTTGACTATAAAAGGTCTTACCGGAAGTATTACCAATAACGGTATGATTGTAAGCAGCGGCGCAATCACAGGTAATATTATTAACAACGGAGATTTTACAAACAGTGCTGCTGTTATCGGTGATATAACAAATAACGGTACAATAACAAACAGCGGCGGAATTACTTCCGAATTATATACAGGTGGTGAAGGTTCAACTCTTAACAATAATGCCGCATTATCTGCGACAACAATAACAAACAGCGGTACGATATTAAATGAAAGCACAATCACAGGTGCAATTACAAACAATGAATTTGGCAGCATTACATCACTTGCCAATGCAATTACAGGTAATATTCTCAATAACGGTGATTTGTACTTAACAGGCGGTACAAACGCAAATGTAATTACAGGGTCAGGTACAACAACCTTCTCTAATACATCTTCTTCATCAGTTAATATTACCAACAATGTTGTGAACGAAGGTGAATTTACAAATACTGCGGTAATTACGGGTAATGTATTAAATAATGTGACATTTACTAACGAAGGAACAATCGACGGTGATGTTGAAAGCAGATTTGCCTTCACTAACGAGGGAACAATCACGGGCGAAGTTAAAAATATAGGTGAATTTACTAACAATTCAACTATATCAGGTGATGTTACAAACGAAGGCATAATGACATCTGCAATTGAAAATATGACTGCAGGAATATCAAATGCCGGAGATTTGAACTTAACAGGTGCGTTAGCAAAAACAATAACAGGTGACGGTACAACCTATATTAATAATACATTGACAATGAACAACGGTGCTCAGATTGACGGCACATTAGACTTAAATGATGGCGCACTAACCGTATCTGAAGGTTCTATTACGGAACATACTTTAGGCGGTATCGCAGGTACGGGTAATGTAGCTTTAGATATAGATTTCTCAGGTGAAGATGTCGTAACAGACAGATTTAATGTATCATCAAGCGGTGATGGTGTTATGACAATTACATCCCTGAATTTAATCGCAGGTGATAAGAGAGATTTCACATATCAAATTATTACAGGCGCAGGTGAAAACTTCAAAATTGAAATTTCTGATGATGTAACATCACAATACAATTACCATCAGGATGATTCAAATGAATATGACGAAATCGTTCAGGCAGAAACAACCTGGGATCAGGTATACTATCATCACGATATTACAATTATCCACGATAAAACATTATCAATAGTTGATAACACAACTCTGTCATATCTCACAACAGATATTGATGTTGATGAAACAACTTCATTAGGTGACATTGTTGCTGTTGTAAGCAGAGCAAATATTGGTGACAGAAGACTTTATACAACTGATGCTTCTGCACTTCATACAGTAACAGAAGGTATTGGTACTGCTGCAGCAGGCAAACTCACAATTGAAGGTGCAGTCGGGGTTGATGAAAATGACAATCCTACAATATCAACAATTGACTTTGACGGTAACTCAGGTTTTGGACTTGAAAATGCTACCGAGTTAACCTTCAAGAATGTGAAAGTAACGGGTACTGATACTGTTGTTACCGTATCAAATACTGATGCATCAGTAACCGTTGATAATTCAGTTATTGATGGTGCAATTACAGGTACTGAAACCTATGATTTAACAACAAGCGGAACATCTGATATAACAGGTGCTATAACAAATGCTAATTTGACAAACACAGGTGTATTAACAATAACAAGTCTTACAGGTACTGTAACAAATAGCGGAACACTTACAAACAGCGATTTAATCACAGGTAATGTTACAAACAGCGGAACAATATATAACGAAAATGTAATTATGGGTGATATTATCAATAATGCAAGCGGCAGCATAACATCATACGCAGAATCAATCATAGGTGATATCGCTAACGAAGGTGACCTCTACTTAACAGGCGGTACAAACTCAAACGCAATTACAGGCGGCGGTACAACAACCTTCTCTGAAGATTCTGTTAACATAGCAGTTATTACAAATAATGTTGTAAACGAAGGCACATTGTTCAACTTCGCTTTAATCAGCGGTGATGTATCAAATGCCGGTTATATGTCATCTCCAACAGAATATATGGCAGGTGCTGTATCTAACACTGGTGAATTATTCATAACAGGCGTTCTTGATAAGACAATCACCGGAGATGGCAGAACTTATTTAGATTCAGAATTAACTCTTAATTCCGGTGCTAACATTGAAGGAACCTTCGATCTGGGCAGCGGCGAATTGACTATATCTCAGGGTTCAATTACTCAACATTCAATCGGTTCAACTTTCGGTGATGCAAATGTTGCAATCGATATTGATTTCTCAGGCACAGATGTCGTGACAGACAGACTGAATCTTACAAATGCTCCGGAGGGCGAAAGTAGTATAACAATTACTTCATTAAATATAATTGCAGGTGAAAAGAAAGACTTTGCTTACGAAGTCGTAACAAATGCAGGTGATAATTTTGAAGTCAGATTAACTGATGAAATTAAAGAAGAATTTAATTTCTTTGTTGACGATTCATACTCTTATGATGAAGCATACGAAGCAAATACCGAATGGACTCGTGTATATAATCATCACGATATCACCGATATTCACCAAAAAGATTTATCAATCGTAAATAAAACAACACTTACTTATGTAACAACTGATATATATGAAGATGCAACAACTTCATTAGGTGACACTCTTGTTCTTGTAAATTCTGATACAACAAATCCGACAAGAAGATTCTATACTGCAGACCCTGCAGCAGAATACATTTTGTCAGAAAATCTCGGCGCTACTTCAGCAGGCAGTTTGACAATTGAAGGTGTTACAACAGAAGTAGGCGGTGTTGTAGTTAAATCTAAACTTAATCTCAATAATAAATCAGGTTTTGAATTATCAAATGAAACGGCTCTCACTTTCAAAGATGTGAAAGTAGAAAATGCAGAAAGTGATTTGATAACTGTTTCCGAACCTAATGCAACCGTATATGTTAATAACTCTATCCTTGACGGAACAATTACAGGTATAGAAGCATTTAACCTTATAACAAGCGGAACATCTGAAATTACCGCTGCAATATCAAATGCAAATCTTTCTAACTCAGGTAATTTAACCTTAATGAGTTTAGACGGTTCATTGACAAACGACGGTGAAGTTACAAATACAGGACTGATTTCAGGTGAAATTGTTAACAATACCGGTGCTGTTATAAATTCAGGTGCACACAACCTTTATGATGTAACAGGTGTTGTGAACAAAGGTATTATCAATCTTTCAAGCGGTAATCTGGAAAGCAACATTACCGATGTCGGTACAGTTAATATTGTCGGTGCTGTTACTAATACAAATTCAAAAACAATTACTCAAAACTCAGTTACTGTTAGTGATTCAGCTTCATTGACAACAAATGCAAATGATATTACATCTGCTTCAGGTATAACAAATGACGGTAATTTATACTTAACAGGCGGCACAAACGCAAACGCAATCACAGGCGAAGGTACAACAACCTTCTCGAATGAATCTATTAACAATGCATCAATTACAAATACGGTAATAAACCAGGGTGTATTAACCAACAGCGGTAATATAACAGGAAACTTTACAAACAGATTAAATTCAACAATGACAAACAGTGCCGTAATTTCAGGTAATGTATTAAACTCAGGCAGAATGACTTCTTCAATAGACAATATGCTGGGTACTGTATCCAACACAGGTGACTTATACTTAACAGGTACATTAGCAAAAGAAATCAGCGGCAGCGGTGCTACATATGTTGACGGTACACTGACACTCGATAATGGAGCTTCAGTTGAAGGCAGATTCAACTTTAATGATGGCGGCGTAACAATATCTGCAGGTGAAATAACCTCTCATAGTATCGGTACTCTCTTAGGCGAAGGTAATATATCAATTGATATTAACTCAGGTGCTCAAACGGTTGATAATATTACTTCAGCAAATGTAGGCAGTGGAACCTTAACGATAGTCGCACTTAATGATATCGGTACTAAACCTGTTGCAGAAGGAACATATACATACGAAGTATTGTCTGTACAGGGTGTTACACTCGAAATCATTGACGAAATTACATCAAGTGACGAATGGTATGCAGAATATACTGTTACTCACAGTCCTAAAACCCCTGATGTAATTCAGGAAAATACGGCTTGGACTCACATATATTATAATCGCTGGACAGATACTCATACAGGTAAGAGCCTCACAGTTGATGGCGGAAACCTTGTATTTGATGTAATTAACCATACAACAGATGAAAAAGAAGTTCTTGGCGATACTCTCGCTTTGGTTAACAGAGCAGAAATTGACAGAAACTTTGTAACCGATACGGTTGAAACATATACATTATCAGATGATTTAGGTACAACTGCAGCAGGCAAATTCGCTATTAAGGGTGTAACAGAAGGCGATAATAAATCAACTGTTGACCTTAACAGCAAAGACGGTTTTGCTCTTACAAATGCTACAGAACTGACCTTCAAAGATGTAAAAGTAACAGGTACTGATACTATTGTAACCGTATCAAATACAGATGCATCCGTAATCGTTGATAATGCAATTGTTGACGGTGCAATCACAGGCACTCAAAATTATGACTTAACAACAAGCGGAACATCTGATATAACAGGTGCTATAACAAATGCTGATTTGACAAATACTGGTGTATTAACAATAACAAGTCTGACAGGTAGTGTAACAAATAACGGAACACTTACAAACAGCGGTTTAATCACAGGTGATGTTACAAACAGCGGTACATTAACAAATAACGGCGGAATTACTGCAACAACATATACAAATGGTGCAGATTCAACTCTTAATAATAAGGCTGCATTATCCGCTACAACAATAACAAACAGCGGTGAAATTATAAATGAAAGCACAATCTCAGGTGCAATTACCAACAATGCGGGCGGTTCAATAACATCACTTGCAAATACAATAACAGGTAATATTGCAAACAATGGTAACTTGTACTTAACAGGCGGTACAAACGCAAACGCAATCACAGGCGGCGGCACAACAACCTTCAGTAATACAACAGGTAATACTGCATCAATCACAAATAATGTAGTAAACAACGGAACCTTAACAAACAGTGGTGCAATCACAGGTAATGTGACAAATACAAACACCTTAACAAGCAGCGGAACAATAACAGGTGACGTAACAAACAGCGGCACAATGACATCAAACGCACAAATCACGGGTGATGTAACAAATACAAATACCTTGAATAATAATGCTAAGATA
>CACWZA010000014.1 GCA_902765215.1 uncultured bacterium
CTCAATATCCATAATCAACCTTTCGCCTTCACCCACCAATACAGTAGCGCCGCAAGCATTTATAACAATGATTTCAGGGTTGAATTTATCAATAGCCGTAATTACTTCATCACACCAGATTGTGTCCCCTGCAACGTATAATGTTTTTTCCGTGTCCGATTTAAATGCTATTCCCATAGAGTCATAAGGCATTCCGATTTGCTCACACATCGGTTTTACAACTTCACGTCTGCCGTGCTGACATTGTGTTTTGAATAGTTTTACACCCTCAAAATCTGTTCCGTTTTCAGAAATAATACGAACATCATTAAATCCAAAATTTTTTATAATGTTCAAATCTATTTCATTCTGAACATAGAACGGAATGTTTTTATCCAATGCTTTTACAGCAAATTCATCAAAATGGTCAGGGTGAAAATGGGTTAATATAATCGCATCCAGTGGTAAATGATTTATATCAAAATCTTTTGGCAAATCAACTCTCGGTTGTCTGACTTTACTGTTCATTGCCCCCTCAAACCCCGGCATAAAATCTTTCGGCATAAGCCAAGGGTCAATTAAAAATCTTTTATTATTGTACGTAATTATAATTGTTGCATTTCTGATTTGATGAATTTTCATTGTTTACTCCTTACAATTAAAAATGTTGCTACTCTTTTTATTTACCCATGGTGATGACAATGTGCGTGGTCGTGTCCTTCTCCGCTGCATGCATTTTCACCTGTCTCAAGAGAATTTGCCATATATTTTTCTAATACTTCTCTGATAGGTAATTCTGGACAACCTGCAACAACTTCAACACCATTCATAGCAAACATCATCATTGGACGTCCACCCATTCCACCGGCTAAAACTTTGCTCACACCCTGTTCGGATATCCAGGCAGCACTCTGACAAGAAATACCTTCTTCCGGTATTTTTTCTTCTATAGTTAAAATTTCTTTTGTTTCAGGATTAATTTCAGCAAAAGTAAAAGAATCACAATGCCCGAAATGTCCACACAATTTACCTTCTGAAGTCGGAATACAAATTTTCATAATCTTATCTCCTTTTAATTTTTCAATGTTGCTCTGTAATAATATCGCACTTTCAAGTGCTTCCGTATCCGTAAGGTTATGTCTTTGGGCATAATCTTTGAGGATATTTAAAATGTTTTCATTGATTCTTCTGTTGAATGGCACTTTTTTAAGACAGGTTTTCTTTCTTCCTGCCATTTCACGTTTTCCGCCCCAATTGGATTTTTGACAACATTTCATAATACAAAACTAACACGCTTATTTGATTATGTCAATACATAATCAAATTGCCTAAACATTTTATAAACACGCTTTATATCCTTGCAATTTATAGAAGAAATCCATAGGAGTGTTGATAATAGCGGAATACAACTCTTTACAAAAAGTTCTATTCTGGCACTTTTTGAGGAGTTTTTTCTTGTTTTTGCCCATTTCTGCGAAGTAACAAAACGGTCTATGTTTTAACGATTACTCTGCATAATAAAGTTCTTTATTATATCAATTCCGTTTTCTGTAAGTATTGCTTCCGGATGGAACTGCACACCATATATTTGTTTATTTTTAATTTTTATCGCCATCGGGATATCATCCGTTGTTTTCGCAGTAATTTCTATTTTGTCTGTTGGCTCAGATACAATAAGAGAATGATATCTCGTAGCACTAAACCCCTGTTTCAACCCCTTAAAAAGCTCAAAATTTTCATCAAAATATATATCTGAGTTTTTCCCGTGAAACGGTTCTTTTGTTTTAATAATTTTTGCACCAAAATATTTTGCTATACACTGCATACCCAGACAAATCCCAAATATAGGTTTAAAATCTTGATAAAAATCGATAATTTCCATACAAATCCCGGAATTATCAGGATTTCCCCATCCGGGAGAAAGGATAATCTTTGAAAAATCAAGTTTTTTTATTCCCTCAAGTGTCATTTCGTCGTTATTTATAACAACCGGATTAACCCCAAGCATTTTGACATATTGTACTATGTTATAGGTAAAAGAATCGTAGTTATCTATTACCAGCATAGTTCCACCTCAACAACACCTCTGACTGAATTAAAACAATAGATTTTTTCGGCTGTTTTTAAATCCTCAGGATATAATATTCTTTCTTCAATCCTTCCGCTATTGAGCAGCTTTTGTCTTGTTATACCGTTTAGAAGTCCGCATTGTAAAGGAGGTGTATAGATTTTACCGTTTTTCTTAACTGCGATATTGGTAAATGTCCCTTCAGTAATTTCGCCTTTTTCATTCAAGTTAATCTCTTCAAAAACATCCTGTTGAGCTGTCTTTCGAATGCTTGTTTTATGATACAAAAACGGATTTGAAGAATTTGTTTTATTTGCAATCTTTATTCTTGGATTCTTAGGTAATTCCGGAATGTTCCTTGTAGTGAGTTCAAAGTTGCCGTCCTTGGATAATTCTATTCTATTTACAACCTTTTCATTAAAACAGAGTTTTTCTATATCGTCATTCCAAACAAACCCTAACTCTTTTGCAGACTGTTTTAATCTCTTAATATGCATCTCAAAATCCGTAATCCCTGTTTCAATGAGCGAAAATTCCGTATTCAAAAATTTTGCTTTAATCAAGGTTTCTTCCCACTCATCTTCAGCATTTGAATCCCAGACAATTGCACCACCCGCATAGTATGTATAAACCTCATCCTTATTTTTCTTTTGTAAAATCCTTATCGGAACAGAAAAAACTGCTTCATCTTTGTGCAAATACCCAATTGCACCACAATAAACCTCTCTTGGAAATTTCTCCGTTTCTGAAATAACCTTCATTGTTGATAGTTTTGGAGCACCTGTAATTGAACCACAAGGGTAAATTGCATTAATAATATCGTAGAGCGTAATATCATCTTCCAACTCTGACGATATTTCTGATGTCATTTGAAACAGGGTTTTGTGCTGTTCAATATCAAAAAGTTTATTAACATTAACAGTTCCTGTTTTAGATATTCTGCCCAAATCATTTCGCAACAGGTCAACAATCATAATATTTTCAGCACGATTTTTAATATCGTTATACAAAAAGTTTTTCAACTCCCAATCTTCCTGTGCATTCTTCCCTCTTTTTACGGTCCCTTTCATTGGTTTTGTCAATATCATTCTGCCTTTTAAAGCAAAAAACAACTCCGGAGAAAATGACAGTATTGTTTCGTACTTATTTTGCAAAAATGCGTTATATGGTGTTTTTTGATTTTGCAAAAGATAGTTATATAAATCAATCTCGTTTGCATTGGTTTTTAATACAGAGGGATATGTATAATTAACCTCATAGGTAACACCCTCTTTTATCTGCTCTTTTATATATTCTATCTGCTTTATGTATTCTTTTTTAGATATTAAAGGTTTAACAATAGTACCGATTTTATAATTAGGATTCTTTTGTTTAAAAGTCTCAAATGATTCAAATGCTTCAAAATAAACAAGAGGAGCTTCTTTTGACACGTTTTTTATGTCATACCGTATATACCCAATCAAATACAAACCTTCATTTTTCAGTGTTTCAATTCTATCTAATGCGGATTCTACGTTTTCAGGCTCAAAAATTTCGATAGTTTCAACAGGTTTTTTAAATACTTTATCTGCATATATTTGCATAATCATCTCTATTTATATCTTGAATAAATTATAACAAGAAATAATTCATTAAGCAAACTTAAAAATGAAGGAATACTTGAATACAATAAAAATTGGTTTAAGTTATTACAAAAATAAAGGTAAAAAATAATGAAAAAATGTAAAATAACAGTTTTGAAACGAAATTTTGATGAAGAACTTGTAAAATAACAGTTTTGAAACGAAATTTTGATGAAGAACTTGCTAGTGAATATGGGGTTGAGGGTTTAACGGCTTGTCCAATGCTAAAAGAAGGACAAGTTTTCTATGCGGATTGGGAATGTCCTGAAGGTTTTTGCAATGAGGCTTGGAAAGCAATTTATCAGTATGTTTTCACTTTAGCTCATGGCGGTGCAACAAAAGAACTTTTTTATTACGGAGATTGGATAAGAAAACCGGGGGTTGCTATTTGTTCTTGTAACGACGGACTTCGTCCTGTAATATTCAAAATTGAAGCAGAGGAGTAGATATGAACGCAAAAGAATTATGCACCTGCAAAAATACAAAATGTAAATTACACCCGATAAATCATGATTTAGGATGCACTCCCTGCATTGAAAAGAATTTAAGAATGGATGAAATGCCAAATTGTTTCTTTGATAAAATTGACCCCGAGCATAAACGCAAAGGAACAAAAACAAGAGATTATGCAGAGTTTTTATTGAAGGGGGAAGTGTAAAAATGAAGTGGTTAATATTACTGCTTGCAGGAATTTTTGAAATCATTTGGGCAATTGCGATGAAATATTCAAACGGTTTCAGCGTTTTAATTCCATCTGTCATTACTGCTGCTGCATATATTTTAAGTGCGGTATTCTTGGCATTTGCACTAAAATATTTACCTCTTGGAATGGCTTATGTGATGTGGGTTGCTTTTGGAATAATCGGAACAACAATTCTCGGAGTTTTGTTATTCAGCGAAAAATTAACCGTATTGCAAATTATATCCATAATTCTGATTATTATTGGTGTTATTGGGCTAAAACTATTTGCAAAACAATAAAATGCATCCTACTCTCTAATAAATTTGTATTACAATTATTAATGAGCAATATTAAAATCTATATTTTTCATACAGACAGAGTCTGTGGTTAGCCAAATTCACCTTTTGGCGAAGACAATTCAATGGAACAGCAGGAACAAATGCTTGGCTCTTGGAAACCGGAAGATTAAGGAGGTAAATATAATTATGGAAGAAGTTAGAATTGATGTTTTAAATCAGGAACCTGACAGAATAGAAGAAGCAAGAAGAAGTTCTGATTTATGTTTCAGGATAAATCATACAAACCCGACAACACCTGAATGTCAGGAACTTATTCAGGAACTCTTTAATCACACATTAGGTGAAAATACTATTATTCACCCGCCGATTTTTACATTGTTGGCAGATAGGGTTAAAATCGGTAAAAATGTCGTTATCCTAAATGGTTTTGGATGTATGTCTTCAGGTGGATTAACTATTGAAGACAACACAATGATATCTTTGAACTGCACTATTGCAACGAATAATCATGATATGTATGAAAGAAATATTATAACCTGCAAACCTGTTCATATAAAGAAAAATGTATGGATAGGAGTAAATGTAACAATACTTCCGGGTGTAACAATAGGGGAGAATGCAGTTGTCGGCGCAGGTGCGGTGGTTACAAAAGATGTTCCCGATAATGCTGTTGTAGTCGGAAACCCTGCTAAAGTAATCAGATATCTTGATGCGGAAAAGTTTAAATCTGATAAGTAGTTTAATACTCTCTGATAAATAACTGTAATATGAATTTGAATGAAAACCGCATCAAATCCAACGCAAACCACGATACTGATATTGAAACACAGGTTATAGAATTTTAGATAAAGACTATTATTTCAGTCATTTTTTACATATTATAATTGTATAAACGAGGATGGTTTTATGATTAAAAAGTTATGTATAACAGTTTTAATATCTGCCATAATGCTTAATTTGAGTGCGTTAGCAAAGGAGAGTAAACCTATGACAAGACAAGAGATTGCTAATAAAAATTTAGAGATTTTGTTTAATATAACAACTAAAAATAACAATGGTCTTGATAAAGATTTTATGGATATTTTGCAAAAATATATTTTCGGTGAAGTATTCACAATCGGCGATTTAGATATAAAAACAAGAGAATTGCTGACAGTTACAAGTTTGACGGTTATGCAAACATTACCGCAGTTGAAAGCACATATAAACGGTGCTTTAAATGCCGGAAACACTCCGATAGAAATAAGAGAAACAATTTATCAGTGCGCTCCGTTTATCGGTTTTCCAAAGACCTTAAATGCGATAGCTGTATTTAATGAAGTCATAAAAGAAAGAGGACTGGAAAAAGAATTAAAAAGCACAAAAACTACAAACGAAAATAACAGATACCAAAAAGGCCACGAAATACAAAACCCGATGTACGGGGATGAAATTGTACAAAATATGAAGGGTTTACCTAATGATATGGGAGCTGATGCTGCAAGATATTTAACAGAAGTTTGCTTTGGTGATTTTTATACAAGAGAAGGTTTAGACCTTAAAACAAGAGAACTTATGACAATAGCAATTTTAACTACAACAGGTAACACAGGGGTATTAAAAAGCCACATCAAAGGAAACCTGAAAGCCGGTAATTCAATAGAAACAATTACTGCTGCAATTATTCAGGTTATGCCGTATGTTGGTTTCCCAAATTCTTTTGCAGCATTGAAAACGGTAAAAGATGTAATGAATGAAAAATAAAGGTGTTAAATAAATGGAAATAACAACACAAGAATTTAGAGAACTAATGAAAAAAGGTACTTATGTTGAAGCGGGGAGTGAAATTTTTGAATCCTTTCACAAATATAGTCAGGAGGCATTAAAAATCACATCTGAAATCAACAGCAAATATAATCCGCCTGAAAAAATCAGAGAACTGTTTTCAAAACTTACCGAAAGTAAAATTGATGAAACTTTTGGACTTTTCCCGCCTTTTTATACTGATTGCGGAAAAAATATCAAAATAGGTAAAAATGTTTTTATAAACGCGTGTTGCCGTTTTCAAGATCAGGGCGGAATCGAGATTGGGGACGGTGCTTTAATCGGACATAATACAACAATCGCAACTTTAAACCACGATTTTAACCCTGTAAAAAGACAAAATCTGAATCCGAGTCCGGTTAAAATCGGCAGAAATGTTTGGATAGGTTCAGACTGCACAATTTTACCCGGAGTTGAAATCGGTGACGGTGCAATTATTGGGGCAGGAAGCGTTGTTACAAAATCAATTCCCGCTAACACAATAGCTGTCGGAAATCCTGCAAAAGTAATAAAAGAAATAAAAGTAAACAATTAATCCGACTGCAGAAAATTAAGCACTTCTTTATTAAATTCCTGTGGTTTTTTATACACAACAAAGTGATCACCGTCAAGAAAAACAAGTTTTGCATCGGAGATTTTACCTGCAATCAGTTCAGTATGTTCTTTTTTTATCATATCCTTTGTTCCTGCAATCACAAGCGTTTTTGATTTTATTTTTGATAATTCATCAGGACTGATATTTGGCTGATGTACCATAAGTTCAAGCATTTCCTTTTTTAAACCATCTTTAGAAAACAGTCTGGTAAAGAAAATTCTATCAGACTAATCAAAAGATAACAAATGATTACAACTTAACTGAAAGAATTAGTTATATCAGCATAAAATCAGACATGAAACATTTATTTTTTATCTGATTTAAATTTATGCCACAACTCTATTTTTAGAATATAATATTCTAAAAAAGAGGGTATATGCAGAACAATGTATTAATGCCGGGGGATACGGCAGGAAACTACAACAAAGAATGGACAAAAACATTTGACCTGAAATTCCTTATTTTATGGGTTATACTGTTCCTCGTCCTGCTTACTTTCACAATAATTTTTGACCCGTCACTTTTTGGGGAAAAAGCATTCTTTATGCGTTCGGGGATAAAACTTTTTATAATGATGATTCTGTCCCTCTGTGGAGGTCTGCTTTGCAGACACTATTGCAATATTGACGAAAAGGGCTATATAACTTCTTCAAAAAATAACTGGTTTAAGGTTAATTACACAAGAAAAATTCAGCACTTTGCGGCGTATCTTGTACCATTAATCAGCCCTCCTACAAAACCGTTCGGGATATTACCGCACTTATGGGAATCCCTGTTTGTACTTTTTATGTTTCTGGTGCTGATAAAACCGATAAGAGAATTTTCAAAGTTTTTTATGCTTCAGTTTAATTCGCTTGACAGAATAGAGGACAGACCAAACACTCTGAAATGGATAGTTTTGGGGAATATGTTACCCGGACTTTTAATAATAACAATTTTTAAACAACTGTTTGAAACTTATCTGAATTTACCACTATTAGCATCAATCGTAGTGTTTACGGTTGCGATAGGTGACGGACTTGCTGAACCTGTCGGAACATATTTAGGCAAGAAAAAATATGTCGTTCCTTCTTGGAATTTGAAAAATCGTTATGTGCGTTCTTATGCAGGAAGTGCCTGTGTATACATTTGTGCCGTTCTGTTCATATTATTATACAGAGGACAGTTTGCTAACCCTCAGGAATTTTGGACTGCAATACTTTTATTCCCGCCTGTAATGACACTGTCAGAGGCATTCGCTCCACACTCCATGGACACACCTATTATGATGTTAATAGGGTTCTCGTTATTATTCGGAATTTGTGCAATATTTTAAAAATAAAATCTTGACTTATTCAGATTATAACTGCATAATGGATATATTCAATTACAAATTTTGAGGATTTTGCACAAATGGCTACTTTAGAAACATCTTTTTTAGGAATAAAATTTGAAAACCCATTTTTACTGGCATCAGCTCCGCCAACCGCGTTAGTGGAAAGTATAGACAAGGCCTTTGAACTTGGCTGGGGCGGTGCGGTACTGAAAACAATCACTCCCGATAATCTTGAAATGCTTGAGGCAAGTCCGAGATATGCGGTTATGAAAGAAAAAAACAAAGTTATAGGTTTTCAAAATATAGAACTTTTAAGCCATAAAACAGTAAAATACTGGTGCGACGGTATTAGATATTTAAAAGAAAAACACCCGAAAAAAGTTATTATTGCAAGTATAATGGCACCCGTTGAGAAAGAAGAATGGCAAGACCTTGTCAAAACACTCAACGAAACCCCGATAGATGCGTTTGAACTTAATTTTTCATGCCCACACGGTATGCCTGAAAAAAATATAGGTATGGCAATAGGGACAAGTGCAGAGATATCTATACTCATTACCTCCTGGGTAAAAGCAGTAGCGAAAAAACCTGTATTTGTAAAATTAACCCCAAATGTGACAAACATAGCTTGGATTTCAAATGCGGTAGAAAGGGCAGGGGCAGATGGTTTTGCTGCTATAAATACGGTACAGGGGTTTATGGGAGTTGATCTTGATACACTTGAACCTAATCTTTGCATTGACGGCTGTACCACATACGGCGGATGTTCGGGCGAAATTGTAAAACCTATAGGGTTAAGATGTGTTGCCCAGATAAGACAAAGTTCTCAATTACCTATACTTGGAATAGGCGGAATCTCAAAATGGCAGGATGCAGCTCAATATATCGCTGTCGGATCTGATGCGGTTCAGGTTTGCACAGAGGTTATGCTGAACGGATACGGAATTATCGGAAATCTAAAAAAAGGGTTACTTGAATATCTTGAATCAAAAAATATGGACTCAATTTCTGATTTGAAAAACAGAGTTATCAGTAAAATATCTGCCCACGAAGATTTAAACAAAAATTATTGTATGAAACCCGTTGTTGACAATGAAAAATGTATTTCCTGTGAAAAATGCACAAGAATATGTGCAGAATCAGAGCATCACGCATTATCACTTGAGGACGGGAAAATAGAACTTGACGAAGGTAAATGTCAGGGTTGTTCTTTGTGCAGTATAGTCTGCCCGCAAAGTGCAATTACAATGAACAGCAAATAACCAATATCATCGTCAGTTTTAATAACTCAGCCCCCGCATATACTTAAGAAAAATCAATAATAAGACATTATTTTTTCAATTTTGTGTATAATAAAAAGTGTGTTGAATTATGAATTTACGGAGGGCTTATGTCAGAAGAATTTACAGAAACTACTAAAATATCATATTGGGGAAATATTAAAAACTCGCTTTCGGGGCTTATTTTCGGTATAGTTTTGTTCCTCGCTTCATTTGTTGTTTTATGGATGAACGAAGGGCACAATGTTACACAGCTTGCAACAGCAAATTTTGTTGATAAAACTGCAATAGAGATTTCAGCAGAAAAAGCAGACAGAGCAAATGACGGCAAACTCATACAAGTTTCAGGTAATGCAACTACTAACACGACATTAACAGATAAAATAATTTCCGTACCTAACACATTTGTACTGAAAAGAAATGTTGAAATGTATCAGTGGGAAGAAGACATTAAAACAGATACAAAAGACGAAATGGGCGGAAGTACAACAGAAACAAAAACCTATTCTTACGAAAAGGTTTGGTCATCACACGAAATTGATTCTTCAAATTTCAAAAAACAGTCTTATGTAAACCCGCCGTTTACTATAAAATCTGAAACCTACTACGCAGAAAAGGGGAAACTTGGTGATTTTAAATTAACCACAAAACAAACTCACGCAATGAACGATTATTCAGAATACGAAAACCTGCCACAAAAAGCTGAATACAAGATTTATAACAATATGTATTACAAAGGTTCAGACCCTGAAAACCCACGCATTGGTGATGTAAGAATTTCTTACGAAGTTGTACCTTCTGGTACTGATATTTCTATCATCGGTCAGCAACGACCAAACAATACAATCACCTCTATGCGTCACAAGGACAATATGGTATATATCCAACAGAGCGGCGATAAAACAAAAGACGAAATGGTATACACCTTCGAGAAAAATAACAAGTTCTTTACTAATCTGGTAAGAATTTTAGGCTGGTTTATGATGTTCCTTGGTTTAAATACGGTAATCAGTCCGCTGGTAGTTATTTTTAAGGTTGTACCGTTCGTTGAAAGCATTGTTGGCGGACTTTCCAAAGGAGTAATCTTCTTAATTACTCTGGCATTGTCACTCCTGACAATTGCAATCGCCTGGTTTGCATACAGACCAACATTATCAATAATTTTACTTCTGGTTATTGGCGGAATCTTCTTTGCACTAAAAGGCAAATTTAAATCTGCAAAAGAAAACAATTAGTTAATCATATGCACGGAGGCCACAAGCCTCCGTGTTTTGTTAATAATGTAAAAATTATTTTCAGGGTAGCAAAAAATTCTGAAACGTTTACTTATACTAATAACGGTTTTTAAAAGGGAATTTATTATGGTTCAGACAAATTTAATCAATTATGACAGAAGCGATGCTTATTCAGGGTATAAGAACAAGGACACAAAATCTGTTTATGTCCTGTATGACGATAAGCGTATACACGACGAGGAAAAGATGTACGAGTTTAGAAAAGACGGCAGTGCAACTGCAGTATCTTGTGCTTGGGGCAACAGGTCAGAATTACCTCCGGGGACATTCTCTGATATGTTAGCAAAGATGCCAAAAACAGAAGAACTCAACGCAGAACTTGCTCAGCAACTCGCTAATGCTTATGATAACGCTTATTCAAAAATTAAAAAAGCTTAATTAAAAACTTTCCCCTGCTGATTATAAATATGATATAATATTTTCTGCGGAAGGGAATTGTTTATGCGAATTGAAACAAAAAAGAAATTTGTTGCAGGTTTATCGATAACATCTAATGTTGTCCTTTCTTTACTGAAGATTATCACAGGGATACTATCAGGCAGTATCAGTATAATATCTGAAGCCATTCACTCTATGAGTGACCTGCTGGCATCTGTTCTGACTTTCTTTTCCGTAATCAGATCGTCACAACCCGCAGACGATGAGCACCCGTACGGACACGGCAAATATGAGGATATGGCAGGGTTTATCGAGGGGCTTTTGATAATTTTTGCCTCACTATTCATCATTTACGAATCTGCCAAAAAGATAATCTTCGGAATTCATATGGAGCCCGAAAACCATCTGGGTATTGCGGTAATGTTTGTTGCAGTCGTTATGAATATAATAGTAAGTGCTCTCTTATTCAGGGTTGCAAAGGAAAGTAATTCCGTATCTCTGTACGCTGACGGAGAACATTTAAGGACAGATATATATTCGTCTTTCGGGGTTATGCTCGGACTTATAGTTATAAAATTAACGGGATATTCTGCACTTGACTCTGTTATAGCTATACTTGTTGCGGTGATTATATTTAAGGCAGGGTATTCGATTATAAGAAGAACTATGAATAACCTGTTAGACTGTTCCCTCCCCGAATGTGATATAGATAAGATTAAAAAAATAATTGAGGAACATTCGGATATGGTTACCCTAAAACCACGCGGAATAAAAGC
Source organism: uncultured bacterium (assembly GCA_902765215.1). GTDB lineage: Bacteria > Cyanobacteriota > Vampirovibrionia > Gastranaerophilales > Gastranaerophilaceae > UBA2883. The sequence continues at coordinate 12,093 of CACWZA010000014.1, forward strand.
ACATCAGGTCGGGCCAACAAAGGACATAAATCTGATTTTACAATTTCCGAAAGAAACAACTATTTACGAGTGTCATAAGATTTGTGACGATATAGAACAACACCTTCAGTCACTCTATAAAAACTGCTCTGTTACTATCCATTCTGAACCGCTTTAATTCAGTTGGCGGGTTATCCATTCCATTATTACGGAAACAAGATACTCTTGTTCTTCCTCTGTTAAGTATCTGCCCTTTGGAAATTTATGCCATTTCTCGATACAACCGCGGCAACAAGTAGCAGTTGCGTGTTGGGCAATAAAGACGGGATGATTTCTGGTCGGGGTTTGTTTCCCGTCGTTTTCTATGATATCAGGTGCTATCCGCTCTCTTATAAAGTCACAGGCGTGAGAACGTATGGTATCCATACCTTTTTCTTCTATGTATTTTATATCCTTCTCTTTTAGCCTGAATTTTGCACGGAACTTTGATTTAGAGAGTTTGTCTAATATTTCCATTTATATAATGCCCCTGATTTATTTTAGCACTATAATTGTGTATATGAAATATCAAACGGTCAAAGGGAACAAAGTTCAATGTGATATCTGTCCGAGAATGTGTAACCTCTCGGACGGACAATCAGGTTTTTGTTATGTCCGCAAAAACGACGGCGGAAATATTGTTCTTGAAACCTACGGATACAATACAGGACTTGCAATAGACCCCGTTGAGAAAAAACCTCTTTATCACTTTTTGCCATCATCAAGAGTGCTTTCTTTTGGCACATTAGGCTGTAATATGGGTTGTTTATTCTGCCAAAACTGGCACACAACAAAACAAAAATTCCCTATAAATGAGTGTGAAAAAGCAACCCCGGAACAAATAGTATCAACAGCGCTTGCGTACGAATGTGAGAGTGTCGCCTTTACCTATAACGATCCGATTTGTTTTTTTGAATATGCGACAGATACCGCAAGACTTTGCAGAGAGGCAGGACTAAAGACTATCGCCGTAACTTCGGGCTTCATCAATAAAGAGCCTGCAAAAGAATTTTTTAACCTGATGGACGGGGCGAACATAGATTTAAAAGGGTTTAGTGAAACCTTTTATTCAAAGAACTGTCTTGCACACCTTGAGCCGGTGCTTGATTCTATAAAATATGCGGTAAATGAAACCGGCTGCATAGTTGAGCTCACAACAATGCTTATTGAAGGCGAAAATGACCAATATGTTGAACAGGAATGCGAATGGATACTAAAAAATTTAGGCGACACAATACCGCTGCATTTCAGCGCATTTTTCCCTAAATTCAAGTTTTCTGACAGAAACTCAACAAAATTTGAAACACTAAAAAAAGCCTACGATACCGCAAAATCAATGGGGCTTAAATATGTTTATACAGGGAACATCCCTGATATTGAAACATCAACCACCTATTGTAAAACCTGCGGTAAACCACTGATTGTGCGTGATGGCTACAGCATTAGAGATAACAATCTCTCAGACGGGAAATGCAAATATTGCGGCACCGCCTGTGACGGACTTTTTTAATTATTTTAGTTTTTGAGATACAGCATCCTGCAACTCTTTATTGTTCTCTTTGCTGCCCTCAGTTTTCATTAAATCCAAAATTCGCTTATTGAGTTTCTTCTCATCAGATTTTTCTTTTACGGGAACACTCACCCCTTTAATGTTAGGGAGTTGCTTTTTAAGTTCTGCCTCTTTCCCGTTCCTGATAACCATTTCTTTAAACAATTTCAGTTCGTGCTGAGTATTGAGTTTCCCGTGACCTTTTGAACCCGCTTTGTCTTTGTCTACAGCGAGCGCATATTGTTTGATAATACCGTGTAATTTGCTTATATCAATTTCTTCTGCCATAATAACTTCTCCTGATTTTAACATCACTAATCTTAACGGCTGTATTTAGTAATTTAGCCACTTATGTGCCGAAATCTAAACCATTTGGGGTAAATAATAAATACCTTATTTAGAATAATTTCTGTAAAATATATTAAACAAATATGTTCAGAAAAAACTATTTGTACTAAAATAGAACAATATCAAAGGGTATTGTGTATGAGAATTAGTGCAATAAGCAGCATAAATTATTCAAACAAAATTAATACACAAAAAAGGGCAGAAAACAGACCTCAGCCGTGTTATGCTCAGGCTCCCGTAAACTTTGGGATGCGTATTGATTACGGAATCCCTGCAAAACTTTCTGAACCGCTTCAAAAGAAGGTTCTTAACATACACCAAAACATTGATTTAATACAAAACTTTTTCACAAAATACAATAACAATAACCCACAGCTCGGGGCTAAAATCAAAAAAGATTACGCAGACCTTATCCCAAAACGCCAGTCAGGGATAGTGTTCAAACTTCCTGACAGCGATAAAACAATAGAGGTTATGAAAAGTCAGACAAGAGATAATATCCTCTATATAAGTATCGATAACGGCTCAGGGGAGTTCAACGGAATTATTGTTGACGGGCAGGATAAACTTATTGCAAACTATCTCAAACGCCATCCGCATATGCTCCCGCGCGGGATAAAACACATGAACGCAGAACGAATGGCGGAAGCTGAACCTGAAAAGTTTATTAATCTTGCTGATGAAAAAATTCAGGCATACAGCGACTATATCAGAAAGCTACAATCGGGTGAAATTCCTATGCCGAAGCTTTCCAACTCTTCAACCCCAAAAACAGGGGCTGAGAAAAAAGCAGCAAAAAAGGTTATAAAATCGACAGAAAAACCCGCTAAAACAGAACCAAAACAGGAAAAACCAACAAAGGTTGTAGACAGAGTTTCTATACCTAAACACAGACTGACAGGCAAACCTAAAAAACTTACAAACGCAGAGTTTGAAGAATATATGGCAAAAAAATCAAAAGATGTGGTATCAAAAATAACACGACTTTTGAACGGGGAAATAAAAGAAGTTCCTGAACATCTTGAAATGAAACTCGCACCGAGCGGAAAACCGCTTGGTTTTACCCTTAAAACCGATGACGGCGGGACTCTGAAAGTTATGCGCAAAGCGGTCGGAAGTTACGGTAACTCTATGCCATATCTCTCCTTTGAAAAAAATAACCCTGATAATTCAATGAATTTTATCAGTATTGATATGGTTTCAAACAAAGTTTTAAAAACCAAAGACAGAGGAAAACCACATATTTCAAGCGATCATATAGTATTTGATATGAGTGCTGACGAAATGAAAAGACGAAAAATAGAGGACAAATTAGACAACTATATGGGGGAAATCTTTAAAGAAACCCCAAAAGAAGCGCAGAAGGAAGCACCTTCTATAAAAGAAAAAACAATAGAAAAGGCTACAGAACAAAAACCTGAGCCGATAACGCAACCTGACGATATGGAAAAACTAAAACAAAGTATGAGAGAACTCGGCAAAAAGAATGGCTCTATCGCTGCAACAGAATACTTTAATGCGTTTAAAGAACAGTTTATGGCTGATCTTCAGCAAAAGATGGCAGAATTCCAAAGCAGCGTCAAAAACTTTATGGACACTCTTTCAAAATAACTCCTGTTTATAAACTGCCGTTTCGCATTTCGATAATTGTTTTCTGTAAATCAAGCAAAAATTCAGGACGATAAAGGAATCCCATGTGAGAGCCGTTATCCAGTATTACCATATTACCGCCTGCCATTCGCTTCAATTGTTTTAACTGTATAGTGTTTACCAGATAATCATTTCTTGTATGGTAGATTTTGTAGTTATTTGCATTTTCCAAATAGTCTGATATTGCAACCAGCCCAAACCCGTGTTCAAGCTCTTTTTCGACAGATTCAGGGTCAGCCATTATGTATTTGTTAAAGTAGTCTTCAAACCCCATCTTGCAGATTGTATCATATATCCCGCTCGGCTTGTTGTTAGGCGCTTTTTCAAGGACAAAAATTATATCGGATAATTTTTGATGCATCAAAAAACTTGTTATAAGCTTTGCCTCGTCCTCATCAAACGGCAAATGATTAACCTCAAAATCAATATCTTTTTTTATCAAATACAAATTTACAAGTTTTGCCGAAGTGAATGCGACCTTCTGCTTAAGCTCATCAGAAAAGTTTTTCCATTCCTCAGTATAAGCATCCACCTGCCTTAAAGAGTACATAAGATCAATAGGCGGACAAAGCGCAATATATTGGGTATTTCCTAATGTATTATCCTTAGACTCCTGCTCTGCTATAAACAACAAATCAAGTGCCGCAAGTGATGTACCTAAAAGCACTTTATCCTCAAACTTACAATTATATTTAGTCTGAAGTTTATCTATAATCTTTATCGTTGTTTCTCTCATCATAAGGGCATCACGGGCAGGCAATCCCGGTCTGTAATTCTCAGGCATACTCTTAACAAACTCCCATTGGAAAGGGTTGCCCTGAATAACTACGGAATACCCCGCATCATAAAACATTTTTGCAAACATCATAGGGTGGCTTGCCTTTACCCCGTCACCTGTTGACGGATAAAGTATTGCAAGCGGTGCATTTTTATTCTTTTGCAAAAGGAATTTGAATTTGTAGTCATCTCTTCCGGGAACAACATTAACAGAGTCCATCTTAAGCCTGTTTGCAAACGACCTGTTCCACAAAGAAAGTTCATTCCATATTGATTTATTTACATCAGGGAGAACAAATAAAGATGTTCTCATAGAGTCAACAACAGGTGATTGCGGACAATAGTTCAACAGCTGAATATCAGGATCGATTGATACATTACTCAGCCCGAGTTTTGCCTCTATTATTTGCATTTCTAACATATTATCCTGCTCTTTTTCCACAAGTTCGGCAGATACGGATAACTCTCTTGTTCTTCCGTCAGTCGGATTTTGGTACTCAGACGGATTAACTCTGAGCTCAGAGGTTACATCCACCCTGTCATAATTATTCTTTTTAATAAAACCGTCTATCCCGAAAGCAGTTTTAGTAATCTCATAAGGATCTGCATAGTTTGATTCAACAAGTTTAATAATAGACTGCCAGTATGATGTTTTATTTATCAATATCCCCGCTTTTATAACTGCCAAAAGCGGTGTTCCGATATAAGTAGTCGGGTTAAGTGCCATATCAAACAAACGCCCGAATAGCCCCCTTACCGTGGTAAAAGCAATAACAGGTGCTACAAAATATGCCCCCGGTTTAATATTTCGCCTCGCAAATGCTTTATCCATATTATCTCTGCTTCTGCCAATATGGAAATATCGTCTTGCAGGGTCATACATGCCTGCAAGCCCGATTGTTGTATTGATAAAGAACCGTTTTGTTTCGTTCCCCGCATTATGGAAATCTTTTTGAACAAGACTGCTGACCAGTCTTATCGGAAATTCTATGTTATATGATATCCCGAAAATTCTGTCCATTGCATACTGCGGGAGAATAGATGCCCAAATTATATGTACCGGCTTTATGAAATATTTATTTAACCCTTTGTCAAAGTTAAACATTTTTCTGTTAAACTTTTCGTGCTTATCACGGCCTAAAAATTCATCGGCATAATTCGGATACACAAATTCCTCGGCACAAACAGAAACATTATATCCGATAAAACAAAATAAAAATATAAATGCTATTATTCGACGTTTCATTGTAATAGTTCTCTTTAATATAATACCCTAATCATACTTAAAAACAAATTAAAAAGATATTACCGTGTCAGACAACGGAAAACATTGACATTTAGACAAAAATATGAGAAATTTAGAAGGAACAATCAATGGACAACTAAAGGCACAGTTATGTTTGCGGAACTTGAAAAAGTTTTATATCCGATAGTATCAGGAATAAACGAGTATTTATCAAACTATATACTTGTATTTCTGCTTGTAGGGGTCGGATTGTGGTACACAATAAAAACACGATTTGTACAGGTTCGCTGTTTTCCTGAAGCGATACGCAACACCTTTGGCTCTCTGAAACATTTTGGTAAAAAGCACGAAAACGGAATGAGCTCTTTCCAGTCGCTCGCAACCGCAGTTGCGGCACAGGTCGGAACAGGAAACATAGTCGGCGCATCAGGCGCTATCCTTGTCGGCGGCCCGGGTGCAATATTTTGGATGTGGGTTATTGCTTTTCTCGGTATGGCAACAATCTATGCGGAAGCAACACTTGCCCAAAAAACCCGTATTGTTGAATCTAACGGAAACATAAAAGGCGGCCCTGTTTACTATATAAGAACAGCATTCAGAGGAAAGTTCGGAAAATTCCTTGCAGGGTTCTTTGCAATAGCAATTACTCTCGCACTTGGTTGCATGGGCTGTATGGTTCAGGCAAACTCTATCAGCTCCACAATGCAATCTGCATTTGGAATACCATCATGGGTTATAGGGGTTTTACTGATAACCGTATGCTCTTTCATCTTTATCGGCGGAATAAAAAGACTTGCCTCAGTAACAGAAAAGATTGTTCCGTTTATGGCAATACTTTTTATAATAGGCGGTCTTGGGATACTGATAGCAAGATATCAATATATTCCTGCGACCTTTGGAATGATTTTTAAATATGCTTTTCACCCTCAGGCAATTATAGGGGGCGGACTTTGGTATGCCATTATGACAACTGTAAGTCAGGGAGCGAAACGAGGACTGTTCTCAAACGAAGCAGGTATGGGGTCAACTCCGCACGCACACGCACTTGCAAAAGTAAAAACCGCACACGAACAGGGTACAATCGCTATGATTGGAGTATTTGTAGACACCTTCGTTATTCTGACACTTAACGCACTTGTCATAATTTCAACACTCTATACTCCTGACGGAGCATTAGCTCACGGTTACACAGGAAGTATTACTGAGGTCTTAACCAAAACAAATCTTGTTCAGACTGCTTTCGGGAGCGTTTTCGGTTCATCCTTCGGCGCAATCTTCGTTGCAATCTGCCTTATGTTCTTTGCTTTTTCAACAATTTTAGGCTGGAACCTTTTCGGGAAAATAAATACTACCTATCTTTTCAGAAAAAGCAACCCGCAAAAAGCAACCTTAGTATATACCCTTATATCACTTACCTTCATTATGATTGGAACACTCGTTTCATGCGATTTTGTGTGGGAACTCTCTGATATGTTCAATAACTTAATGGTTATACCGAACGCAATCGCTTTATTTGCACTAACGGGGATTGTTGTTTCCACTCTTGACAAAGAATAACAAAAAATATATTTAGAAGTGTTTTTACATATATGATAAACACACTTTATAAAATCAATTTTCAACCGCAACAATATAATTTCAGACAACAGCAAAGGCCCGTTTTACCAAATCAGCCCTGTCGTGATACGGTTTCTTTTACCTCTGTAAATCTTTTAAAGAAAGAATCCGGGGAGATAACAAAAATCGTAAAAGATGTTATAGACAACACGGAAAAAATAGGGTTCGGCTCGGAGGGGGAAGTGTTTAAAATCCCTGACACAAACTACTGCGTTAAAATTATTAAGGGCGAAAGCACAAGATTTTTTGGCGACTGGAAAATGAATGTGTCAGAACAGGATAAAATAAATAATATTGTAGCAAGAGCGGAGAATGATGCAGTTATTATGAATTATCTTGAGGGGCAGCCATTAAAATGGAACAAACCCGATGAGATTTACGATTTGCCAAAATCGGCTTACAAAAACCTCTTAAAACAGATGCAAAGAGCAAATGACGAGTGTATGAAATTTGATAACAGTCCGAGCAATGTTATTTATAACCCGAAAGAAAAAACTCTGACGGCTATTGATTTCTATGAGCCAAGCCCTGATGTAGAATTTGAATACACACCGCTATCAACTGCTTTCAGCGTTCTACATAACCACTCTGCATCACCTGAGCACATGAAAAACAACCGCAACCTTGCAGGGAAACTATTGGATGTTGTCCTTGATGAACTTTCATCAGGGAAAAAACCTGAATTTGAGATAGACAGATACGATGTTTTCAAACTGTTCGGGCAATTAAGAATGTCACAAAACCTGAACGAAGCACCGCAAATGAGGTATCTGCGTGAAGCATTCAGTGATATATTCAGACTGAAAGATTTGCCGAAAACAGAAGAAAATACAAGAATATTTAATGGAAAAGTAAAGTATTCAAAAGCGATTATTAAGCAAGAACTGGGACAATAACATCTGTGCGGGATAGGTTACTGTTTTTTATTTAACCCTATCACCTTTACATTTCCCCCCGTTTATAATATCCTTTTATTAGTGTTAAAAAACACAGGATAAATAGATACTAAGAAGATTGGGGATAAATATGGATTTTATAGGATTAACAATACAGGCACTTAAAGTGTTATCGAATATAGCAGGCAGTTACGGATTAGGTATTATACTTTTAACCGTTATCGTTCGTATGGCAATGTGGCCTTTGAGCGTTTCACAACAACGATCTATGAAACAGATGCAGACACTTCAGCCAAGAATGAAGGCTATTCAGGAACGATACAAAAACGATCCGCAAACAATGCAGCGCAAAATGATGGAGTTCTACAAAGAACACAACTTCAACCCTATGTCAGGGTGTTTCCCGCTTTTAATTCAAATGCCTATCTTTATTTTGCTTTATTCATCTTTGATGAGTCCGCAATTTATTCAGATGGCAGGACACGCACCGTTCTTGTTTGTAAACAGTTTAGATTCAACACTCAGAACCAATGCAGGTATTTCTAATGACGGAGTTATGGGGGTTTCTTCCTCTGCTAAATTTATGTCAGGAAAGACTGCAACCGTTTACTTAAGACAAGAACCTGCAAGAAATGTAAAAATCGACAAACCGTCAGACGCTGTTCATATTCAGGGCAGTCTTGTTCCGGGTCAGCCTGTTGAGTTAAAAATCAACCTTGATGACTTAAAAGACCTTAAATTCAGCGAACTAGACAAGGTTGAAAAGGCAGAAGTTGAAGTAACAAATGTAATGACAAAGGAAACTGAACTTGTAACCTTTGAAAAGAACGGATATCTGCTTACCGCAACATATCCGACAATTGCAGTTCAGTCTAAATTCCATTTTGATGTACTGGCACTCATTCTGTTATTTGGTCTGACAATGGTACTAACTCAAAAAGCAATGATGGCTATGAACAAGAATCAGGAAATCGACCCTAGTCAGGCAGCTGTGCAGAAATCAATGAACCTGTTCATGCCGATAATGTTATGCGGTACATTTGTACTTATCCCTATCCCAGCAGGGGTTTTGTTATATCTAATTTCAAGTAACATTGTCCAAATCTGCCAAACAGTAATTATTAATAAACAACTTGATATAGAGTTCGCACACGAAAAAGAAAAAGTTTCTGACGATGAACTCGCTAATGCAAAAAAAGTTGAGGACAAAAATCAGGGGTAATTGAGGTCATAATGTTAGTATCGGAATTTGATTATGAATTACCTGAAGAACTTATAGCGCAGACACCCGCCCAAAAACGCGATATGTCTAAAATGCTCGTTTTAGGGAAGAACGGGAAGATTGAGCATAAACACTTTTTCGATATTGTCGATTACCTCGGGGAAAACGATGTTCTGATACTTAACAACACAAAAGTTATCCCTGCAAGACTTTACGGCTACAAAGATACAGGCGCAAAGATAGAGATATTTTTGCTTAAACAAAAAGAAAATAAACAATGGGAAGTCCTCATTAAGCCGTCTAAAAGGGTAAAAGAAGGGGTAAATATAAGAGTATCTGATTTGTTATCAGCGACTGTTCTGAAACCGCTCGAAGATGACGGCAAATGGCTTGTTCAACTGCATTATGAGGGCGATATATACGGAGTGCTTTCTCAGGTGGGGAATGTTCCGCTCCCGCCATATATTGAACGCAAAATGACAACAGAGGAACTCAAAAAACTCGATTATGACAGATATCAGACCGTTTATGCAAAACACGAAGGCTCTGTTGCTGCACCGACTGCGGGGTTACATTTCACTCCCGAAATATTAGAAAAACTGAAAGCAAAAGGGGTTGAAATCGGGTTTGTTAATCTGACAGTGGGCTTAGGTACATTCAGACCTGTTAAGTGCGAAAATGTGTTAGATCACAAGATGGATTCTGAAGAATACCACATCCCAAAAGAAACGGCTGATTTGATAAATCGTGCAAAAGCACAGGGTAAAAACATTGTTGCTGTCGGAACAACAACAGTAAGAACCTTAGAGAGTGCTTGGAAAGAATTTGGTGAGATAAAAGAGTGTACTTCAAACTCAACTTTATTCATTTACCCTCCTTATAAATTCGGAGTTATAGATAAACTGATTACAAATTTTCACCTGCCTAAATCAACATTGCTGATGCTTGTATCGGCACTTGCAGGCAAAGAAAATATAATGAATGCTTACAAAGAAGCAATAGCCAACAAATACCGCTTTTACAGCTACGGCGACTGTATGTTTATTTCATAAAAAGTTATCGTATGTCTTTAGATATAATGTATAAGTAAAATTTTGTAAATTATACGTACTGACAGTACATAAACATGATATAGTTATTAAAAACTTTACTGGTAAAAAAAATAATTCAGGAGGAAATAATGGAAGGTTTTTCTTGCACTATGGCTATTATACAAAAAATTATAACTTTAGTTTTAATGGTTATAATTTGTTCAGCTTTGAGCATTACTCCATTTGATAGTTTTCTTGCTTTTATTGGTTGTGTAGTAGGGTGGGCAATAATAGAGGGTATTGTTACATTTGTTCTAAACCTGTTTCTTTTATCAATGATTAAATAACAAATAAGAATGTAGGTTGGGTGAAACCCAACAAAAAATTATCTGCAGTTATCTCTGTTATTTACCCCATCACTGTGCTAATATATAACAAATGGGGAAAATATTTGAGATAAAATACATAAAAGAACTGTTTACGCTGGCACTCCCTATAATTATGGGGAATTTAGGGCATATCCTTTTAGGTGCGGCGGACTGTTTTGTTGCAGGGAAATATTCAACCGAGGCAATTGCATCAATAAGTATTGCAACCTCGTTTCATGTTACTCTGGTTATGTTCGGGGTAGGGCTTACAATAAGCATCTCACCGCTCTTATCAAACAAACGGGGTGCAAGAGAAAATACAAAAAAATATTTCTTCCCGTCGATAAAGTTTGCACTGCTTATGGGGATACTCTTAATGCTTCTGACATTTGCTTATATCCCTCTGTTAGACTTTTTAGGGTATGAACAACAACTTCTGCACGATGTGAAATTGTTCACCTTTATACTTGCCTTCTCAACCATAGGGGCGGAGGTAAATATTGCAATAAAAGAGTTTTTACAGTCCTACGAAATTGTATTTTTACCAAACTTTTTAATGGTGTTGTCCGTATTTTTAAACCTGTTTTTCAACTGGATATTTGTGTTCGGAAAATTCGGACTGCCTGAAATGGGTGTGGCAGGTATTGCACTTGCAACAGTATTGGTAAGAACTCTGCTTGCAGGTGTGCTTTTGGCTTTCTGCCTTATTAAATTCAAATTCAAATGGTATGAGGATAAAGAATACTACAAACAAATCTTCAGAATAGGACTCCCTATCTCAACCTCAATGATAGTAGAATTTCTGACCTTTAACTATATCGCAATAGTATTAGGCAGAATCTCGGGGCTTTATGCCGCATCGCACAATATAATACTTGTAATAAGCAGTACCGCTTTTATGATACCGCTAGCAATATCAAACGCGCTTGCGGTCAAAGTCGGCTACTCTAACGGGGCAAAAGACTACCCCGAAATGGTCAGATATATCAAAAACGGACTCGGGATATCAGTTCTGTTTATGTGCTTTGCAGGGACAATATTTGCACTCTTCCCTGAACAGTTAACAAGAATATTTACAAGCGATAATGAACTTGTAGCAATAACCGTTCCTGTTATGTATATTGTCGCACTGTTCCAGCTCTCAGACGGAATACAGGTTTCTATGAGCGGAATATACAAAGGGTTAAAGAAAACTAAATTCACAATGATAGCAAATATGATAGGATATTTACTAATAGGAATTTCCCTCGGAACATATTTGGGTATCTTCAGAAAAATGTACCTTTTCGGCTGCTGGATAGGGATATCAATATCCTCTGTCGTATTATCAACAATCCTGATAGCAGGTTTGATTTTTATCCTGAAACGATTGAAAAAAGAATACGGAGTAAATTATGGACTACAAGAAAATTAAAGATAAATACTACTTAAGACTGGATAAAAAAGACGAAGTTATGTCATCAATAACAAAGTTTTGCAAAAAAGAGGGAATTAAAACCGCATATTTCCAAGGAATGGGCGCCTGCGATAAAGTAATCTGTCAGACACTTAACCTTGAAACCCACAATTTTGCAAGCCACGAAAAAACAGGCATGTTAGAAATGTTGTCACTCTTAGGGAATGTCGCACTTGACGATAACAACAATTTATCACTCCATGCTCACGCAAGTTTTTCTTATGTAGAAGACGGTGAAGTAAAACTCTTTGGCGGACATTTAAAAGAAGCATATATCTGCTACACAGGTGAAATCATTATCACACCTGCAGAAGAACCTATTCTCCGCTCAACAAAAACAGGCATGAATATTTGGTCATTTTAAAATTAAAAAATTCATTTACCCCATATCCTATAAAAGTATGAATTTCATGAAAAAATTTTTACTAAAAATGTTGATTTTACCGTAAATATCATTATAAAGAAAGTAAGTGAAAACTATAGGTCGGGTGATAAAATGGTAGTATCATACACTAACAACTACGGATACATAGATCCATACCATCAACAACAGCAAGTCAATAATATGGCTACTAATGCTGACGGCGGCGGAAACGGCGGCGGCGGTGCTTTCTTTAAAATGTTTGAAGAAAAAGAAGCCGAAGAAGCAAAAAGAGACACCTCAATAAGTTCAAATCCGCTTGATGATTTATACCCGCAAAACAATAATTACTATGCAAGCGAACATGTTCTGAAGGACTATATCGACAATTCACTTTTAATCAACACAGAACAGGTTGCCTGCTCTAATATTACCCAACATTTAGCTCTTAAAACCAGCGTTAAAGAAACCCTTAATTTCCTTAATGTTCAGGCAGCTAAAAATATGGTTAATTCTAAGAAAAGAAATTATAAATATCAACCGGAACCACAAATAGAAAATGTTTTACCTGTAAAGAAAACTACAACTTCTCCTATTGCAAACAAAGGTGCTAATTTCTTTGAAGCAAAAGTGAACGACCCGAGTGTTAATTTCTTTATGAAAAAATAGGTTATAAAATATATTTGTTCCGACCTATTTACCCCTATATCTTTGTGTGATAAAATGAGTGTGTAGAAATAATAGGGGGAGATTATTATGGCTGATGAATCAAAATTAATCGGAACAATTGACAGAAACGAACGCGAAAGAGTTCAAATCGCAGTTAACGAATACAAAGGCAAAAGTTATTTAGATTTAAGAATTTTCTACACAACAGATGGCGGTGACAGCTGGAAACCAACTCAAAAGGGAGTTACTATCGCTCCTGAACATTTAGACACTTTAATCGATGCTGTCGAAGAAGCGAAGAAAGAATTTATGGAATAATAAAATGAGTTATGAAAACAAGGGGAAATACGCTCTCGTACTTGTTAACATAAAAGGATTGGGAGTTAAAACTTTTGGTTATTTAATTCCCGATGAAATTAAAGACAAAATCATGATTGGTCAGGCGGTACGCGTACCGTTTGGCCGTCAGGGTTTGATAAAAGCATTTGTTGTCGGGTTCTCCGACTATATGGAAGAAGGTATTAATCCTAAAAAAATAAAAGAAATTATTGACGAAACCCCGCTGTTTAATCTCAAATATTTTAAACTGTTAGAATGGGTTGCAAACTACTATTGTACGGACATAATCAATGTACTGAATCTTGCTATCCCGATGAAACTGTTAGATAAGAACTCTAAAACAGAGTTCTCGGTTGAATACATAAAATCTGACGGGGCAACAAAAAGACAACTTCAAATTCTCGAGCTCTTAAAAGAAACAGGCAAAATATCCCTAATAGAGTTTGAAAACAAGGCAAAAACGACACGGGCAACAATGAAAAAACTTGCCGATATCGGCTGCGTAAAACTCTCTGAGGAAAACATCTACAGAAACCCGCTTTCTATATTTGAAAACAACAAAACTGAACCGTTATCAGAACTGTCTGGCGAACAAAAAGAAGCCTACGAAGGGATAAGAAAGAAAATAAAATCACCTAATCCTATCCTTTTACACGGGGTTACGGCATCAGGTAAAACAGAAGTTTACTTCAAACTTATAAAAGATACTATTGATGAAGGGAAAAATGTACTGTTTTTAGCCCCTGAAATTGCGCTGGCATCACAGTTAACCCAAAGAATAGCACGGAAATTCGGGATAAACGAAGTCGCAATCTGGCACAGCAGTATTTCTGACGGCGAGAAATACGATGTATGGCAGCGACTTTACAACAACGAAATAAGAATTCTTGCAGGCGCACGCTCTGCCGTTTTTGCGCCACTCCAAAATATAGGATTAATAATCATTGACGAGGAACACGAAAGTGCCTACAAACAGGCTAACCCTGCACCGAGATACGATGCAAAGGTTGTTGCCCAAAAACTTGCACAATTCCACAGAGCACCGCTTATACTGGGTTCTGCAACCCCTGATGTGGGAACATATTACTACGCATCAAATAACAACAACCTGTTTGAACTCCCTCACAGGTTTAACAACTCGCCTATGGCAAAAATTTCAATCATAAATATGCAGGACTACTCAAGAGCAGCATACCGCTCAGTTATATCAAAACCGCTTCAGACCGCAATTGAAGAAACGTTAGAAAACGGGCAGCAAATAATAATTCTTATAAACAGACGAGGGTTCTCGACCTCAACTCAATGTAAAGCCTGCGGTGAAGTCGTTCAATGCCCTAACTGCGCAATTCCGCTAATCTGGCATGCAGGCGACAAACGGCTCAAGTGCCACTACTGCAACCACACTCAGGAAATGCCTGATGTTTGTCCTTCCTGCGGAGCAGATGCGCTCAGAAACAGCGGACTTGGTTCTCAAAAAGTTGAAGTACTGCTTAAAGAACTCTATCCTGACACAAGAATTGAAAGAATTGACAGCGATGTTCTGAACAAAAAAAATGCCCATATTGAAATCTTAAACAGATTCCAAAACAAAGAAATTGATATCCTTATAGGAACCCAAATGATTGCAAAAGGGCTTGATAACCCTAATGTAACTCTGGTCGGGGTAATAAGTGCTGATTCCACCTTCAATCTGCCTGATTTCAGAGCGGCAGAACGAGGATTTCAGCTTTTAACTCAGGTCGCAGGACGCGCGGGGCGCGGTGAGTACTCGGGCAGAGTGCTTTTCCAAACCTATAACCCTGACTTTTACGCACTCGACAGCGCAAGAGAACAGGACTACTCAAAATTCTTCAACACAGAAATCAAGGCAAGACAAGAGTTTGTCTACCCGCCGTTTACCCAAATTATAAGGGTTATCCTGAGCTGCGATAACAACGACAGGGCAGAACAATCAGTAGAAGCAATAGCAGACAGACTTCAGGAACTTATTGACCAATACGGCTTTTCTGAACACGTTGAAATGCTCGGCCCGTCAAACTGCGTAATAGAAAGATTGAACGGGCTTTACAGATATCAGATTCTTATAAAAAACAAACTTCACGAAAAAGGGCATAAATTCATAGCAAAATTCTTCAAAACAATAAAACTGCCTCGTGATATCCGCATGGCAATTGATGTTGACCCGATAGATATTTTATAAACACTAACCCTCAGGGTTTTCTTCCTGATAAGGTTCTTCCTCATACCCCTCTTCTTGCTGAGGCTCTTCCTGATAAGGTTCCTCGGAATATTCACCGCCATCCTCAGAATATTCACTTTCGCTATATTCCTCTTGCGGATACTCATCAGAGCCGTAATCGTCTTGTGCAAACTCTTCATCCTGAGGATAATCTTCTTCTGCCGGCTGCTCCTGTGAGTCGTATTCACCCGCACCGTCAACAGGTTCTTCGACTTCCGGTTGTTCATCAGAAAGAACTTCCCCGTCTTCTTCAGATACTTCTTCCTGCGCGGTTTCGTCAACGATTTCGCCTTTTGCTCTCAACTCGTCCATTTCAGCCTTAATCTTAGAATACTCTTTCTTAATCTTTTCAAACGGAAAAGTCAGAGTATAATGGTTTGTCAGAGCAGAAGCGATATACTTTTCATAGTTTTGTTTATCATCGTTCAACTTAAAGATTTGGGATAACATATACAACAAATCACCGTCCTGCGGGTTATTCTCTAATGCCTGAGTAATAGTATCCATCGCCTCAGTTAAGCGCATCTGGGTAACATATATCTGCACCATCAGAATATACGCTTTAGTATCTTTCGGGTTATAACTGACAGTCTGATGCAAATACTGTAAAGCCGCCTCTGTATTACCCTGTTCATAAGCGACAGAGCCGATATTATAATATGCCCAACTGTAATCAGGCGCAATCTCCAAAACCTTTTGGTACTCGTTCACAGCCAAATCAGGCTGCCCTAATTGTTTCAGAACATTCCCCAAATAGAAATGAGCAAACAAATCTTCAGGGTTCAAATCAACAGTTTTCTGAAAATACTCTAACGCAATATCGTATTCCTCTTTATTAAAGAAACACAACCCCAAATTAAAGAAAGTGTTTGAATCGTCAGGCTCAACATCAATAACGTGTTTCAGCGCAACTATTGCCTTACCCCAGTCCTTCATCTCAATATAGGTTAAACCCAAATTGTAATAGAAATCTGTTTCCGGAGAAATTACAATCGCCCGCAAATAAGCTCTTTCAGCCTTCTCAAAATCGCCCAGTTTTTCATAAGCAATCCCCAAATTGTATAAAAGCTCGGCATTGTCAGGAAAAGTCCTTACCAAATAAAGCAAATTCTGTTTTGCTTCTAGGTTAAAACCGTTATCCAGCAATACAATTGACAGGGTTCTGCGTGCCTGAAAATTATATGGGTCGTCTTTTAATATCGCCTGTAATTCTTCTATCTCTTCGCTCATAACTCTATAATAACATTATTTAAAGTATGAGTAAATAAGTAAACAATTATTTAGGGGAGGTGTAAATATATAAAATACCCCTCCCGTAGAGAAGTTATTATTTTTCATTTACCCCTTTACCCCAAACAATAATTTACTTATTTTTATAAATATGCTAAAATAGTCGTATAAAATACGAAGTAGAGAAAGGCAACGTTAATGCGTGAATTAATAAAAAAAGATCAGATTGTTACAATTATTCCACACGATTTTAAAGACACAAACAAAGGTAAAGTTACTGATGTTAACCTGCAAGGGTTTACAATGGACTTAAAATACCTTCCGAGAGGAATTATAAAACAAAACGTTTGTGACTTCTATTCTATGACTGATAACGGCTATCTCTATTTTGAATCGTATGTTAAAGATATCAACGGGAACTCTGTAACTATTGCAAACCCTAAAAAACACAGATTCCTTCAAAGACGTAAATACACACGTATCAAATTCCTTGAAGATCTTACACTTGAATACGAAGGCACAACTCACAAGGTACAAACTCTTGACTTGTCTGCCGGCGGTATGAAGTTAAAAACCAAAGAAAACATCAACATCGAATATGCGTACAAGGTATGCATCAGACTCAATAACGAAATTGAAATTAACTGCAAATACCAGCTTATACGTGTAGAAAAGAACAACGACGGTGATTACATTATCTCAGGACGTTTCACAAACCTGAGCAACGTTGACAAAATGTCACTCGTTCACTTCTGTATGAAAAAGAGTATGGAAACTGCTAACAAGTAAATATGAGCTTTATAAACTTATTTAGAAAAAAGAATAATAAACTATTGTTCACAACCCCGTCACACTCGCAAAAGTTCTGTATTTTAAACAAATTCAGACATTTCTATGGTTGTGATATATCAGAAACTGACACTCATAACCCACAAGCAGTGTTAGACGAGGCGCAAAAAAGAGCCGCAGAAATATACGGAACAAAACAAACCCTGTTTTTAACAAACGGCTCAACCTCAGGGATACTAGCAGGGACTCTCGCTGTTACCAATAAAGGCGATAATATACTTATATGGAGTGGCGCTCACAAGTGCCACAAAAATGCAGTGGAACTTGCTGGCGGAAACCCTGTATATTACGAATTACAAACCAACGAGTGGGGTATTCCCGATAAAGTAACGACAGATATTCTGAAGCCGCACCTTGAAAACAACAAAATAAAAGCGGTTATAATAACCTCTCCGAGTTACTACGGAATAGTTTCAGACCTGAAATCAATCAAAGAACTGTGTTCAAAATACGGGGCATACCTGATAGCAGACGAAGCACACGGAGCGCTTTATCCGTTCTCGGACAAATTACCCGATTCTGCCATAAAATATGCAGATATTACGGTTCAGTCACTTCATAAAACAGCAGGCGGACTAAACCCAACAGCACTTATACATTCTAACCTTGATACTGATATTCAACAGGCATTGGATAAAATAACAACAACATCGCCGTCTTATCCTATCCTTGCATCAATAGAGGCGACTATAAATTACCTCAACTCATCAAAAGGACGAAGAAAGATTGAACAGCTGATAGTAAATATTCAAAAAATAAAATCTAAATGTCCGAACATTGAATTTGGAGGGGATGACATTACAAAAATTCTCATAAAAAAACAAGGAATGACAGGGTATGAACTCTCAGAACTTCTGTTTGAAAAGTATAACATAGAAGATGAAATCACAAACGAAGTATCAACAATGCTCCTCACAGGGATAGGAACAACAGAAAAGAAACTTCAAAAACTGAAAGATGCACTGAAAAGAATATAAAAAAACGGGACTGAAAGCTCAATCCCGTTTTTATCATATATTTTACAATCTAGTTGTAATCTAAGTTTATCTGAGAGAACTGAACAATCTTGTTTCTGCCTCTGTGTTTTGCATTATAAAGTGCGTGTTCAGCATATCTTATAAGCGTATTTGCATCTTCCTGAACATTTTCCATACAAGGGAAAGTAGCGATACCGCCTGAAATAGTAATCGGGTGTCTTTCTTCTTCGCCTGCAGGAATAAATTCCATCTTTTCAACAGATCTTCTGAAACGTTCAGCATATACAAATGCGTTGTCCTCAGATGTTTCAGGTAAAATCAACAAAAATTCTTCATCACCGTAACGGGTAACAATATCTTCCTTACGGACAGATACATCTAACATGCCTGCAATATTTCTGAGGAGAATATCACCCCATTCATATCCGTACATATCGTTAACGGCTTTGAAATAATCAAGGTCAAACAATATACAAGAAACCTTTGTCTTATATCTTCTTGAACGAGAGATTTCAGACTCAAGCGCTTCCTGTAAATATTTTCTGTTGTGAAGCCCTGTCAACTCATCTGTTGTGCTAACCTCATCAACTTTATCTTTATAATAACTAATCTTTAACAATGCCTTAACTCTGACAACGAGTTCATCACTGTCAACCGGAGCAGAAATAAAATCATAACCTTCCGCTCTGACAATAGTTTTGAACCTGTCACCAACAAAGAGTAACGGGCATGTAAACTTTGTAGTCATTAAAATATCCGATAAATTATCAACATCTTCCACAACTATTAAAGAAGGATTAAGCATAGAATATTCTCTCATAATAGAGCCGTCTTCAACTCTGACAGATGCTTCATCAATCTCTGCTAACATAGCCGCAAGAGGAGTTGCTTTATTTTTTGAATAAATTACAATATTTGCCATATTAGATACCTCTTCTTAATATGTTGATTATAACATAATTGGGGAATATAGACAACATGGGGATTTTTTATACACAAAATAAAAGACACTGACTTTCGTCAATGCCTTTTATTTTTATACAAGTTGTTACTAACTTTTATTTAATTTTCCCAACTTATCTCATAGATTTGTATCTTTCAGTGATTGTTACGATACCTGTTTCAGGAGTTTTGAATACAGTCTTAGCAATTCTCTTAGCGATTGCTGATTGTTCGTCTTCATCATCAGCCGCAAATGCAATTGGTGTGAATTGTTGAGTTATTACTGTATCTACACCTGATTGGTTCAAGTTGTTCAAGTGTTTGATAATTTCACTTGAAACTAAGTCATCACCTGTATCGAAACCGTTACCACCACCAGGGTTCTTGTCGATGATTAATCTACCAACATCGTTACCTTCTTTGTCAGGAATTACGTTTGGTCCAACGATTACGTCGCCGCCGCCAACTGTAATTACGATATCGTTGTTAGCATCTGAATTATCGATAGTTACATCACCGTTTGGAGCATCGATTATGATGTTACCGCTACCTTGACCGATTGTTGGGTCAGTGTCGTCACCGTCATCAGTACCGTGAGCGTGAACATCATCGATATCTACGTCACCGTTATCTGAAGTGATTTCAACGTTAGCACCGTCACCACCATCTACAGTTACGTCACCTTTACCGTGGATAATCAAGTCACCTTGAGTATCGTTATCAGTATCTGCTGTTGCATTAGTAACTGTGATGTCACCGCCTGCTGTGATTTCAGTATCTTTTACTGAGTTTGTATCTTCAACGTTTACGTCGCCGCCTGCGTTGATTGTGATGTCACCACTGTCTTGTGGGTTGTCAGGAGTACCGTCGTTACCGTGAGCAGTGATGTCAGTAGCATTTACATCGTCACCTGCTGTGATATCAACGTTAGCACCTTCGCCGTTATTTAAGTCTACATCACCACCAGCATTGATAATTAAGTCACCGATACCATCTGAATCTGCTGTGTTTGGATTTTCAGCATCTGCGATTAAGTTGTCACCGATTACATCGTTACCTGCTGTGATAATAATGTCATCATTTGAGTTAATATCTTCAGCAACTACATCGTTATCAGCATTGATAATTACATTGTTGCCTGTTGTAGTATCACCGGTTGGTGTTACTGTCTTGTTACCGTCTTGGTCTTCAGCAACTTCAGCATCAACAGTTACGTTTTTACCATTGATAATCAAGTCACCGTCTTTGTCGTTATCAGCATCTGCGTGAGCATCGTTTACATTTGCATCACCGATGTATTTACCGTCAGCATCCTTACCAGGAGTGATTACGATATCGTGGTCTGCCTTAGCACCGTCGAGGTCAATATTACCTTCTTCAGATGTAAGGATGATGTTACCGTTACCGTTGCCTTGACCTTCTTCACCAGCGCCAGGAGCGTGTGCTTCTAAATCATCAGCATCGATATCACCCTTAGTTTCGATTACTACGTTAGCACCGTCATCGTTGCTTGCAACTACATCGTCAGTTGCTTTAATTGTCAATGTACCTTGACCGTTTCTTTCAGAGTCAGCAGATGTATCAGTTACATTTGCTTTACCGTTATCAGTTACGATAGTTACGTCGTGAGTACCTGTTGTATCATCTACAGTTACATTACCGTTTGGTGTGTGGATTGAGATGTTACCGTGGTCATCACTGTTACCA
Organism: uncultured bacterium; assembly: GCA_902765215.1. Lineage (GTDB taxonomy): Bacteria > Cyanobacteriota > Vampirovibrionia > Gastranaerophilales > Gastranaerophilaceae > UBA2883. The sequence goes on from CACWZA010000014.1 coordinate 33,584, forward strand.
ACTACGTTACCGTTTTCATCATATACTTGACCGTCTGCGATTAAGTTCTTAACATCGATGTCACCGTTACCAACTTCGATTGTGATGTCAGCACCTTTAACAACTCCGTTGTCACCTAATGTTATACCGTCTTTTGCTGTTAATCTAACTTCACCTACACCGTTACCTTCGTTGTCTGCAACAATGTCACCTGTTTGGTTAATGTTACCTTTAGATGCGTCACCTACAACATCTGTATCAGCGTGGATGTTACCTAATGTAATGTTACCTTTATCATCAGCATTACCGTTGTTGTGAGCGATGATTGTGATGTTACCTGCATCAGCATCTGCTTGATCGCCTCTTGCTGATTTAGCACCATCTACTGTAATATTACCGTTTGTTGATTCAAGAGTGATGTTAGCACCACCGATATCAGTAGCGTTGATATCATCTCTTGTCTTGATATATAAATCACCGATACCGTTTTCTTCAGAGTCAGCGATTACTGTTGTTAATTTAGCACTATCTAAGATGCCGTCAGTTGTACCGTTATCAACTACGATGTCTCTTGTTGCGTGAATGTTGTTCAAGTCAACGTTTTTAACAGGGATGTTGATAAGAACGTCACCAACGTTATCGTGACCTTTACCATCAGCAGTGATGTTGCTCAATACTAATGTGTCTTGTGGAGTTGATTGGTTAAGGATTACGTCTGCACCCTTGATAGCGATTTGTGAGTCAGTTAATTTGAAGTTATCACCGTCTAATTTCTTAGCAGTTAAGATAACGTCACCTACACCGTTACCGCCTAAAGCAGTGTTTGGTTCGTAATCAGCAGTTAAGTTACCTGTTACATCAATGTTACCGTTTAATGCAGTACCGATGATGTCAGTTGCAGCGTTTACGTTACCTACTGAGATGTTACCACTGTCAGCGATAAGTTTAACGTTACCGGCTGTATCAGGTTGATCTGCTCTTACTGATTTAGCACCATTTACTGTAATGTTATCGTTAATTGATTCGAGAGTGATGTTAGCACCAGCGATATTGTTAGCGTTAATAACACCTCTTGTTTTGATATTGATTTCACCAACACCGTTTTCTTCAGAGTCAGCGAATACATTTGTCAATGTTGCTGTTTCAAGAATACCGTTTGCATCAGCCGGTCTGTTATCTACTGTAACGTCTCTTGTTGCAGAGATATCTTCAAGGATGATGTTCTTAACAGGAACATTAACATTTACGTCACCGTTGTTGTCATCTTTACCAAGTGCTACAAGGTTAGTTGCTGTGTAAGTATCAACCGGTGTTGATTGGTTAATAGTTACGTTAGCACCCTTGATACGACCTGTTGAACCGATAATTGCATCGTTCAAACCGGAAACTGTCTTACCGGTTAAGATAACACTACCGTTACCGTTTTCTTCTGTATCTGCAGTAAGTTTACCAGCATTGATTTTACCGAGGTTAGCAGTAACTTCAATGTTTCTTTCTGCTTCTGCATCAGCAACAGTCACGTTAGCATTTGAACCTAACTTGATGTTACCGTTTTCTTCGTTTGTTTTCTTAGCGGTTAATTTGTTACCAACCAAGTTGCCGTTAGATTTAGCATCAATGTCACCTGCTTTAGCAGTTACTGTATCCAATGATGCTGTTTCAGTAGCGTTAACTTTTACGTTAGCACCTTCTGAATTTGTTAATGTAGCATTCTTAGTGTTGATAATAATATCACCGATTGTATTATCTTCAGCATCTGCTTTCAACTGATCAGCGATTACGTTACCTGCGTTAGCGGTAATTTCAACGTTTGTATCAGCAGTTGCTTTAGTTACGTTAGCATTTGCGTTTGTTGCTAATTTAACGTTACCGTTTGTATCATCAGTCTTAACTGCAGTTACGTTAGTTGCTGTGATGTTGCCTACTGATTGAGCATCAATATCACCTGCTTTTGCTTTTACGTTAGTAAGGTCTGCTGTTGTTTCAGTTGCTCTTACAGTTACGTTAGCACCTTCAGAGTCTGAAAGAACTGCTTTCTTACCGCTGATGATTACATCACCGTTTGCGTTATTTTCAGTATCAGCCTTCAAGCCAGAGCCTGTTGCTGTACCTTTATTTGCTCTAACTTCAACATTTCTTTCAGCATTTGCAGTTGTTAAAGTTGCATCTGCATTTGATGAAGTTACATAAATGTTACCGTTGTTTTCGTCAGATTTTGTTGCTGTAAGGTTAGATGCAACAACTGCGTTGTTTGCTCTTACAGTTACATTACCTGAGTTTGCAGTTACTTTATCAGCATTAGCAGTGTTTGTTGCTTCGATTAAAGCGTTACCTGCTTTTGCTGTTACTGTATCAGCAACTGCGTTATTTGAAGCAGATTCGGTTACGTTAGCACCTTCTGAATTTTTCAATGTAGTGTTAACACCAGTGATTGTTAAATCCCCGATACCGTTGTTTTCAAAATCTGCCTTCATTGCTTCAGCGATTGCATCGCCTTCAGAAGCGATTGTTATATTAGTATCTGCATCACCGTTCTTAGCATCAACCTTAGTCTTAGAACCGAGGTAGATGTTACCGTCAGCATCTGATGTCTTAACTGCCTTCATTGTATCAGCAGTTACGATACCGTTTGATCTGCCGTCGAGGTTACCTGCGTGAGCAGTTACATCGTTGATTGTTAATGAATCAAGACCGACTAAAGTTGCGTTAGCACCTTCTGAAGTAGATACGGTTGCTGATTTACCATTGATGATTAAATCACCAACACCGTTCATTTCAGAATCAGCCTTCAAACCGCTTGCAGTAATTGCACCATTGTTAGCGATTACTTCGATGTTTCTTTCAGCATTTGCTGTTGTAAATTCAACTGCTGAATTTCTTGAAGCAACTTTGATGTTACCGTTTGTTTCATCAGATTTTGTTGCGTTGAGGTTCTTAGCAGTAACTTTTTCGTTTGCCTGAACTGTTACGTTACCTGAGTTAGCAGTGATGTTTTCAGCATTTGCTGTTGTTGCACCGTCTGCCAATGCTCTGATATCAACATTACCTGATTTTGCGATTACATCTTTTGCTGCAGCTTTACCTGAAGCGATTTCAGTAACGTTAGCACCTGTTGAATTTGTTAATGTAGTGTTTCTACCGTCAACATAAACGTCACCGATTGTATTGTTTTCAGCATCTGCTGTTAAACCTGATGCTGTAATGTCTCTACCTGTAACTCTGATATCTTTGTCTGCAGTTGCAGTTGTAACTTCAACATCAGAATTAGATGCTAATTTAACGTCACCGTTATTAGCGTTTGTCTTAACTGCAGTTACGTTTGTTGCAGTTAATTTCTTGTTAGATTGAATATCAGCATTACCTGCTTTAGCGGTGATGTCTTCAACAGTTGCAGTACCTGCTGCACTGATTGTTACGTTAGCACCTTCACCAACTTTTGCTGTAATGTTGTTACCGTTGATTGTTAAGTCACCGATATTATTATTATCAGCATCAGCCTTCAAACCTGTAACGTTGATATTACCTGCTGCTTCGATTGTTAAATCTGTATCAGCAGTTGCTGTATCAGCAGTTAATGAGTTGATAGTACCGTTTGAACCAAGGTAAATGTTACCGTTAGTATCATTTGTCTTGATTGCTACAGCCTTGTCAACTGTTAATGAGTTTTCAGCTCTTGCAGTTAAGTCACCTGCAGTTGCTTTAACATCATTAAGAATTACTGAATTTGTACCTTGAACGAGTACTTCAGCACCTTTTGAAGTCTTAACGTCAGCATCTTTAGCGTTAACGTTCAACTTACCTGCTGCTGTAACATCATCGAGATCAGCAGTTTTACCTGCGATAGCATCAACTTTACCTGTTGCAGCAACGTTATCTAATTTAATATTGTTTACTGTGTTTGTATCAAGGTTAGCTACATTTGAATCCTTAACTTCGATGTAAGAACCTCTTAATGTAGTATCACCTGCTGTTGTACCGTGAACTTTAACATTATCCCAGTTGTTTGGTCTTGTTAAAGTACCTGTAATATTTGAATCGGTAATTGTAACACCCTTTGTATCATCAGGGTTATCGAAACTGTCGATTGCCAATACGTTACCGCCAACTGTTGCATTAGCGATGTGAGTATCGTCAACTGAAGTATTTAAGTTACCACCGATATTACCGCTTACATTAGCGTATGCATCAAGTTTAGCACCGCCTGTTACGTTTAAATCACCTGTTAAATCAGCATTTACACCAACATTATCAGTTGCTGTTACAGTAGCAGTGCCACCCTTAACATCAACATTACCTGTTTTCTTAGTTGCTAATTTAGCAGTTGTTGCGTATGAAGTCATCATTGATACGTAATCTGAATTTCCGCCTGTTGCAGGAACTTCAGCATCAACACTGAGGATTGAACCGTCGTTTGATGTCAACTTAACTGATTCAGTACCTGTTATTGTACCGTAACCGTCAGCAGATACGATTGAAGCACCTTCTGCTGTCATATCAATGTTCTTAGCAACTACGTCATCAGATACACCGATGTTGTATTGTGATTTAACTGTCAAATCACCTTCAACTGTCGTTGAACCTTTATCGATAGCGTGTGTATCGTTTGTGTAGCTACCTAAGTTTAATGTAAATGTTTCAACATCTAAATCACCGTGGAATTGGTTTTCACCGGCAATTCTTGTGAAACCTTTTTCTGTCTTAACTTTAGTGTTGCCCATATCCATATTGGTCATTCTGATTTCATAACCTTTGATATCAGCATCACCTGATTTAACGTTCTTCATGTATAAGTGACCGGTTGTTGAAAGATTTAATTCATCACCAACTTCTACATTATTTACATAAACGTCATATTTACCTTGTCTGCCGCCACCAACGTTATCGATGATGTTTAAGTCACCTGCGATGGTAGTTCTGTCATCAGCAGCGTTACCCTGAACGTTAACGATATCTGAAGTTAAAGTTGCGTCACCGCCGATTGTTGAATCAAGGATTGTAATACCTAAGTCAGATTTTACATCCAAGTCACCGGTTAAATCAGCTTTTAATGCAACAGCACCTTTTGCTTCAACATTAGCGTTACCGCCCTGAAGTGCAACGTGATCTCTGTCATATCCTGCCAATGTTTCTAATGTAACAGGGCCTCTCATCAATTCGAAATAGTCTGATGCAGGTGTCATAATTACATTACCGTCAGCATCAGTTGCGTATGTGATTGTACCATCTGCTTCGATGTGTGATGATTGAGGAATTTCTCTGTTTACATCAGCATTAACTGAAGTGATTTCACCTTTCTTTGCTGACAAGTTAATGTTGTTAGCAATTAAAGTTCCGTCACCGTTTGCTTCGTTTGCATTTAAGATTGAAGATTCTGCAGATGTGAATGTAATTGTATCCGCTTTAATTACATCAGAGAAACCGATTGTTGAACGGATATCTGCATTAAATTCACCATCTACTGTTGTAGAACCGTGGTCAATTACGTGAGATTCGTTGTTGTATGAACCAACGTTCAATGAGTTAGATTTTACATTTAAATCACCGTGGATTTTGTTGTCACCACAGATTCTTACGAAGTAGTTTTCTGCGGTTACATTTGTATCACCTAATTCAACATCCTTTAATTGAACCTGATAGTATGTATCTGTAATATCTGTTTTAGTACCTTCTGTTGTGTTTGCTTTGAAATCTTTAAGAGATACCCAACCTTGAGCGTTAACTGTTACATTACCGTCAACATCCATAGAAGTTGCCTGCATTGCATAAGTATCTGCTTTGGTATCTGTCATTGTTAAATCACCGGTAACCTTTGATCTTTGGCTGCCGTTGTTTACCCATAAATAAGAAGATTTAACGTCGAGATCGCCGTTAACTGTAAGGTTTTGTGCAAGTGCGTTAGATGCGGTTGCAGTTTCAAGGTTTGTATCACCTGTTGTTGTAACGTTGTTAAGATACATCCCTCTGCCTGACTTTAATGTAATCTCACCTGTTTCAGAAGAGATTGCTGTGTTAGCGATGTTTTCAAATGCATAATCTGCGTTAACTGTATAACCGTTGTTGTTTGGTTTGTTAGCAACGAAGTTTGCACCGTCTGCTGTAACAAGAACAACACCGTTTGCTGTTAAGTCAGCGCCGTTCATTTGAACACCATTTGAAATTACGCTTATGTCACCTGCTGTGATAACTGTATTGTTACCATCTGCATCTTTTAACAACTGGATAACCTGGAATGTACCTGAACCATTGTTAGCGTTATCAATGTTCAGGTCATTGAAATTGTAACCTTCACCATAAGCATCAGCTGTTAAATTCTTTGTTGTTAATAACAAAGAACCCGTCGATGTGAATTGTCCGCCTTGGAACAACATACCGTTCGGGTTAGAAATAATAATTTTTCCGCTGTCTGCAGTAATACTGCCTGCAAACTTGGAAATACTTGTACCAACAACGTTGTTTAATACACCATATGTTCCGTTGTTGAAATATAATTTTTGTCCTTTGTCTACGTTCAATTTATCCCAGTCAATTCGAGTATGGTTATTGAATCGTAATGTTGCGTTTGTAAGGTCAGTTTCAACCGCTCTCAAACCTGCGGTATGACCTTTAATAACTGCTCCTGTACCGTTAAGAACTTGTCTTCCGGCAAAGTCGCCTGTGGTCAATACTGCTGCTAGTGATGTTTGCATACCTGTAAAGGCTATACAAAGCACTAACGACAATGTTTTTGTCAAAATTTTCTTCATAACTATATGTCCTTTTCTTAACTAAAGTATTATTTCCCAGTCTATATACTGTATAAATTAATATAATTTGTGACAGCATTACTATACTATCATATCAAAATTGCTGAATATCAAAATTTGATAAAAATTAGCATTTTTTGTAATAATTCGTTACAATATGTTATTCGCATACCACGAGTGGATTTCAGGCATATTTTTAATACCACTTGATATAATTTTTATATTTTTGAACATGATTTTTTTGGCATTAATTTTAGCCGACATGTAGAATACTTTTTTCACAAATAAGGTTAATCATAATAATAGTCATAAATACAGAAAGGGAGAAAATATGAAGGTTTTTAAAAACATTTTTGTCATGTGCTGTGTTCTGATGTTTGCACAAATCGGATTTGCCGCAGAAAAAATCGGGGTTGTAGATATACAAAGTATAGTAAGCAAGTCTAATGCAGTACAAAACTTAAAGCATGAACACAAGGCTCAACTGGAATCATTAAATGCCATAATTTCAGAGGCTCAGACTGCGATTGCAAACGAAAACGATCCTCAAAAAATCGTCATGCTACAGGATAAATATAATAACGAATTTAACACAAGAAAAAACATGATAGACAGCCAGTACCAACTTAAACTGTCAACTATTGAAAATTCAATAAAACAAGACATTATAAACTGTGCCCAAAAGCATAACTACGACTTTGTCGTAGCAAAAAGTATGGTCTTTTACGGCGGGGATGACATAACAGAGATTGTAGAGAAAGAAGTCAGGTAAAATATATTATTTTCCGTGCTAAAATATAACTATGAAGAGAATTATTTTAGCATCAGGCTCACCAAGAAGAAGAGAAATCCTTAAACATGCCGGACTGGACTTTGAAATTCATCCGTCAAGTTATGAGGAAATTCTGGACAGCAACAATTTTACACATGAAAAAATTGAAAACCTTGCCTACAATAAGGCAAAAGCTGTTGCTGACGAAACAAAAGAACCTGCCGTAATTATAGGAGCAGATACAGTCGTTGTGCTAAATAACAAAATTTTGACAAAACCGCACGACAGAGCAGATGCCTACATTATGCTCAAATCTCTGAGCGGAGTGGAACACCATGTTGTTACGGGGATATGTGTTATAGATAAATATACAAACACCACAAAAATAAAAAGTGTAACAACTATGGTGGAATTTGAAAAACTGACGGACGAACAAATCAACCATTATATAGATAATTTTAAGCCTTTTGACAAAGCAGGGGCCTACGGTATACAGGAAATGCCGAAAGGTTACATCAAAAAGGTCGAAGGAAGCCTTGAAAATGTTATAGGGCTTTGCTCAAAGGCAGTAATTGAAATGTTAAAATAAAAATTCCTGTATATTAATAATATACAGGAATTTTTTGTTATGTTTTTTAAGAATTATTCTTCTTCCTTAGCTTCCTCTTTAGGTTCTTCCTTTGGAGCTTCCTCTGTTGGAGCATTGAAACCTAAGGAAATTCGTTTATCCTGAGGGTTAAACTTCAATATACATACATTGATTTTGTCCCCAACATTCAGGATAACATTCTTTTCATTCTGATAATCAACTAATTCATTGTGAGGGAGAAGTGCTTCTACACCGTCATAGATTTCAACGAAAGCACCGAAGGATTTAATTCTTGTAATTAAACCTTCTCTGAATTCGCCTTCCTTAACTTCTGCAGCCGCTGCTTCCCAAGGGTCAGGAGTGATAGACTTCAAACTCAAAGTAATTCTTTGTTTTGCAGCATCTACATCAAATACTCCGACTTCAATTTCTTCACCGATTTTCAATAAATCAGTAGGGTGTTCAACCCATTTCCAAGAAATTTGAGAAAGCGGTAACAAGCAGTCAAACCCACCGATATCAACAAATGCACCGAAATCGGTAACTCTGACAACTCTGCCCTTAACAACCTGTCCGACTTCAATCTGGCTGAAGATTTCTTCTTTAGCGGTTTCAATTGAGTCGCTGTAAATCTTTTTATTTGATAATACAAAGTTATTGTGTTCTTCATCAAGCGAAATAATTTTAACTTCCATCTTATCGCCGACTTTGTATTCTGTGCCTCTGTTTTGGATTTGGCTTGAAGGTACAAACCCTCTTACGCCGATAATGTCAACAAGAACACCGCCTCTGACGATCTGAACAACATCACCTTTGATGATTTCGTTAGCGTCTTTGAGTTTCTTAAGTTCCTGCCAAGCGTAGAATAAATCTACTTTTCTTCTTGAAAGTATTAACTTTCCGTTTTCATCAGGTTCAGACACGATTAAAAATTCGTATTCCTTACCCTTTTCCAAAACTTCTTCAGCTTTTTTATTATCATTTGATGCTTCTTTATTAGGTACTATTGCTGCAGACTTACCGCCAATATCAACAACCGCACCTTCAGAATCATAACCGTAAACTGTTCCTTTTACTAAATCACCCGATTTGAAAGAGTGTTCGTATTTACCTAACAGTTCTTCAAAATCTGCATCGCTCATTGGTTTACTCATGCGATTAACTCCTAAACTAACTACGGACCGAATGTCCAAATTTCGTGTTGATTATAGCATATATTCCACAGTTTTGCAAGTATTAGAGGGGTACGGCACCCCTAAAACCCCCAATATTGGCGAATTTCAAAACAACACGACACGGTTTAATACACATAAATTTACCCCAACCCCCACATATATAATTTACCCCTCCCGTATGATGAAACAACAGCGGGTAATGATATATATTTAAACTATGAGCATAAAAGATAAATTAGAAGAAAAAGAATATAAGGTTTTGCGTGATATTGCGGCAAAAAGCCGTGAGGCAAAACGCAAACGGGAAGAAGAACCGTCTGATTTGAGAACAGAGTTTCAACGGGACAGGGACAGAATACTTCATTCAAAATCCTTCCGCCGTCTGAAACACAAAACTCAGGTATTCTTATCCCCGTTTGATGACCATTTCAGAACGAGATTAACACATACCCTTGAAGTTTCCCAGATTGCAAGAACAATGGCAAGAGCATTGGAACTCAACGAAGATTTGGTTGAAGCAATCTCACTCGGACACGATTTAGGGCACACCCCGTTCGGACATTGCGGGGAAGGGGTGCTTAACGAACTCGTTTCAACAGGGTTTCATCACAATATGCAGAGTGTCAGAGTGGTTGAAGTGCTTGAAGATATGAACCTGTGTACCGAAACAATAGACGGTATCTTAACCCACACTTGGGGATTCAAGCCAAAAACAGCAGAAGCACAAATTGTACAATATGCAGATAAAATTGCATATATTAACCACGATATTGAAGATTCCATAAGGGCAGGGATAATCACGGAAGATGATTTGCCTGACGAATGTAAAAAATACTTTTCAACAGAACCGTCTAAACGGTTATCAAAAATGATTTATTCCGTTGTTGACAGTTCTATGGACAAAGATATTGTCACAATGGACGAGGAATGTTGGGAATACACAAAAATACTGAGAGAATGGATGTTCCAAAACATCTACACAAATTCCCCTGCAAAACTCGAGGAGGGCAAAGCCCGACATGTCGTAAAAACACTGTATGAATACTATACGGACTACCTGAAGGATTACACAAAAGACGAAAAGAAAATAGAACGACTTGTAACTGACTACATATCAGGTATGACAGACCAATACGCAATAGAAAAGTACAAAGAAAAATTCATCCCTAAACCTATAAATACTCAGACAAAGGATGAAAATTTCTTAAAAATTCTTTACTCAATTGAGGGATAACATATAATATATGCTATAATGAAAGTCTAAATTACAGGAGGTAACTAATGGGCGAAGAAGAAATTATACAATATCAGCCGCAGGGTACTTGTTCTAAAATGCTTGGAGTTGGTATTCAGGACGGTAAAATAACAAGAGCAGAGTTTTTAGGCGGCTGTCAGGGGAATCTGACAGGTATATGCAACCTCATCAAAGGGATGAGCGTTGACGAGGTAATAGAACGACTGCAAGGCATTAATTGCGGCGGGAAAGGGACAAGCTGTCCTGACCAGCTGGCTCAATGCCTTATCCAGTATAAAAACAAGAATTATGTTAAACAATAAAAAAAAGGGAAGTTTAAACTTCCCTTTTTTATTACTAATCTTCAATCGGTATAGTTATAATATACTTATTATCAACCGTTTTCTTTGACATTTTTTCTATATTAGCCCCTTTGCATAAAGAATAAGTCTGACTCATTTTTGTAAATGTCTCATAATTCTTTGTATTTGTCTCAGCTTCACCACTTATTGTAATCAGCCTGCCGTTTACCATCACATTGACAGCATCCGCATTTCCCTGAAAGGGAGTCAAATCGACAACGAACTTGTAGGCATCGGGCGTTTTAATAAACTCAAGCGCACTTTTCTGATGAAACATTTTTGAGGACATTTTTGAAATATCCTTATCCATTTCCCTGAAATCACGCATAACCATTCTGTCCATTTTGTGCATTTTATGCATTGCATAAGCAGGGCTCATAAAATTACTCATTGCACAACTTACGGCAAAATAAAACGCAAGGAAAGATCCGAATAATGTTGCGACGATAACCCCCAAATATTTCCACATACGGTATCTGTGGCAATCACCAAATCTGTGCTCATCTCTGTCCATTCTGTATTCTTCCATAATAAACTCCTTTCTTATTATACCTCATATTTAAACAAGTTCTACAACTTTTTCAATTAGACAAGGGGGTAAATGTATAATATAAGAAATATTAGTCTATTTTTGCAAAAGAAATAACATCAATCTTTTCAAGCGCATCTTCAAAACTAATCGGTTTTTCTACAATTCCGTGAGGATCTTTAATTAGATATGATTCTATTTTGCCGTTTGTATCAAGTACAGGTTTTAAATAATAACTATGATCTGCATTCAAACCCAAAAGAATATCGTCTTTGAGGAAAGACGCCTCAACTATATTGTTCTCAAAGAATTCCGGCGACCACATACATTCTGCAAACTCTTCCCTGCTATACACAGGTTCATTTTTGACATAATGCTCTGCCAGAAAGTCATTAAACTCTTCAGACACATTTTTGTCAGAGTTTTTAGGTTTTCTTACGAGTTTTTCAGCCTCTTTTTCACCATTGACAATGGTTTTATTTTCTCTCAAACCAAGTTTCGACCAAGGTACCAGTGCAACTCCTCCATCTCTCAAATTAACTCCGAGTGATTTTGTTTTATCCGGCGCATTAAGGAAATTAACTAATTTTCTGTCTTCACCGCATGCGTACAAACCTTCAAGGGTAGCAGATGCGGAATCTCTGCCTTGTCTTATAAATTCTTTCTTTTTGAGATTTATGAGTTCTCTTTCATATTCCTTTCCGAGCGCATATTCGATAACACTGAACCCTTTAGCACCACGCATATAACTTTCACCTTCCGGGGCAAGTTTCATTTCTACGGGTTTGCCGAGAACACTGTTAGGAATTGATACCTTTATTATCCCCGGAGAAGATTCCGTATCAATACACATAAGTATATTTTCTCTTGTTTTCGGGTTATCCATTAAAGCGTTTAGAGCAGTAACCTCATAGCAATTCCCGAACTCGCTTTGAACACTTGAATACCTGTCAACCGAAGGGAATAAATAATTATAATTTTCCGGTGACATCTTTAAATGCTCGGTTTTGCCATCTCTTTTTACAATACTCACAAATTTATCCCCTTCTACAAAGAAAACATCACCTGTTTTCATTTCTTTCAAGGCTTCTTCATTCGTTTTAAACACAGGTAACTCTTTATTATTCAAATCTTTTATGAGATTTTGAGGTATTTTTGAATCTTTTTCAAACCCATCAAGTATTCTGCCTTTTTTCTTAAACCCTGCTTCTCTCTGTTTTGCAATATCCATAATTGTATCGACAGCCTTCAACTCGTCAGAACCTTCTTCACAGTTAAGGATGAACTCTCTTACCCCGCTTTTTATGTCCGACCTTTTAAGTAAATCGATTTTTCTAACAACACAGGACGGCTTAACATCAGCCATATTTCTGCGTGCCATAGCATCAAGGGCATTTGTTAAACCTTCTTTAGTACCTTTTTGTTGTGATTTTTGGGTAATCCGTTGTTCAACAGTTCTTTCGATTGTTGAAGCAACAGAACAAAACCTATTGATTGAAGCCTTCATATTATATTTAAAACATTTTTTTGAAAAAAATTGCCAAGGGGGGGGTAAATGTAAAATTAGTCCCCTTTCGTATGAGAGGTTATAAACACAAATAATTACCCAAAATTTAATCGACTAAAAATTTTGTTTACGATATAATCTTCATGCGGTTTACAGAAGAAAGGGACTCAAATATGAAAAAATCAGTTAAAGATTTAGGTAATGTCCAAGGCAAAAGAGCATTAGTCAGAGTTGATGTTAATGTTCCTTTGGATGCAGACAAAAATGTTACGGATGATACAAGAATTCAGGCTATCATCCCTACAGTAAGATATTTACAGGAAAAAGGTGCAAAAATTATCCTTATGGCTCACTTAGGCAGACCAAAAGGTGAATGGAACCCTGAATTTTCATTAGCACCTGTTGCAAAACACATGTCAAAAGTATTGGGCGAAGATGTTTTATTCGTATCTAAACCAATCGGGGAAGGTGCAGCAGAAGAATTAGCAAACCTTAAAGACGGTCAGGTAGCATTGTTGGAAAACATCAGATTCTACAAGGCTGAAGAAGCAAAAGACGACGATATGACTTTTGCTGAAGAACTCGCTAAACTCGGCGACTTCTATGTAAACGATGCTTTCGGTGCTGCTCACAGAAAACACACTTCAACTGCTAAAGTTGCTAAATTATTATCACCTGCAGTTTCAGGTTTGTTGATGGAAAAAGAATTAAGATGTCTTTCACAAGCACTTGATAACCCTACAAGACCGTTCACGGCAGTTGTAGGCGGTGCTAAAGTTTCTTCAAAAATCGGTGTTTTGGAAAACTTGTTAGACAAAGTTGATAATATGATTATCGGTGGCGGCATGGCTTACACCTTCGTTAAAGCTAACGGCGGCAAAATCGGTACTTCAATCTGCGAAGACGATCAACTCGAAACAGCTCTTGCTATCCAAAAGAAAGCACAGGAAAAAGGTGTTAACCTTGTTATGGCAACTGATGTATTGGTTACTGACGACTTCTCTGGCAACGGTACTAATAAATTCGTTAAGATTAACGAAATTCCTGACGGATTTGAAGGTGTTGATGCAGGTGAAGAATCAAGAAAAGCGTTCGCTGATGTATTAAAATCTTCAAAAACTATTTTGATGAACGGCCCTGTTGGTGCTTTTGAAAACCCTAAATTTGCAGAAGGTACAAAGGCAGTTCTTCAAGCTGTTGTAGATGCAACAAAAGCAGGTGCAACATCTGTTATCGGTGGCGGTGACTCAGTTTCTGCTGCTAAGAAATTCTTTACAGCAGACGATTTCACTCATGTTTCAACAGGCGGCGGCGCTTCATTAGAATTTATCGAAGGTAAAATCTTACCTGGCGTTGATGCTTTAGACGAAGCACTTGTTAATGTATAAGATTATTTATATGACATAACAAAAAGCGGAGATTGATTTAATCTCCGCTTTTTTGTATCTTATCGAATCTATAAATTATATTTTTTAACTATAAACGGATAAATACAGGTAATAAACAAACCAATAAGCAAATGCTGAACAAACATGCCGGAAAGCGCAACACTGAGATTTGTACTTATCATACCCTTAAATATACCTGATATTGTATTCAACCCGAAAATAACCGTAAGCCCGAGCAAAAGTCTTACAACCTTTTTAAAGAATGCACCGTTCTCAGGATTAAAATCGATATGTCGTTTTTCTATAAACCATCCTGCTAACGCACCAAATACAAACCCTGAGCGGGCAAAAATTTCATATTTAACCTGTGTCGGATAATACAACACCTTCCCAAACAAATAATCAACGGGATAGTGTCTGAAAACAGTATACAAAACTGTGAGTATTGTAGCGGCAAAAACCCCAAAAATGACATATTTGTCGCGTTTTTCGTCCTGTTCCGTCCATTTTATTATCTTGTAAACCCCGAAAAGTACAAAACAAGACAATACAAAAGAAACAATGACATCCTGCGGAGTGTGTACCCCGACATAGTTTCTTGAGAACATAACACATAAAACAATTGCAATACAAATATATCTAATCAGTTTATTATCCCAAAAAGAAACGGCACAACCGCCCCAAGTAGCGACAGCTCCCGCCGTGTGTCCGCTTGGGAAAGAATACCCCGTTGCAGCAGGAATAGCCTGCGCAAGCGGATGAACTCTGCAATCTAATATCCACGGTCTGTATATGCACGCAGTTGTCTTTGCGATTTGGTTCACCACAAACCCCATAAAATAACTCCACAGCACAAACTGACCGATTTTCTTATTTATCGTCCAGTAAAGCGTACAAATAACAACTACAGGTATCATAACCTCACCAAACATTGTAATTATAAGAAAAAAATTATCAAACACATGATGAGTCACATCTCTCAAATTCTGCAAATAAAGCAAATAATCTATCTGCCAGCCTAACCAAGCCCCACAATTCATACTCATACTCCTAAATTCTTGTACAACATAATTATACAATAAGTCCGGACAATAAAAAAGAATAACATTTTTGTATGTTATTCTTTTCTATGCTTTTAAGTTTATAAACATCGCCGTATCCTGAAGCAATTCAGGCGGGTAGGTCTTCCTCTCTCGTTTCAGCTCCTTGAGGTGTTTTGCACAATCGGAAATATTATCCTTGCCAAAGGCAGGACTCAGGTATTTTAAAAATCCTTGCATTTATAATCTCGCTCTCTATAATTTTATAAATCTTATTTACATATATATAAAGTATATACTCATAAAAAAATTGCCTTTTTGATTTCACGGTTGTTAACAAAACTTAACAAACCGTCAAAAAGGCAGTAATACTAAGTTAAATAGTAAGAATGTTGAGAGAGTGAGTTTATAATTTGAGAGAGTTATTATTAAGCTTTCAGGTTAATGCATAACGCCTTATCATCTTCGGGCGGATATGTCATTTTCAGTTTTTTCAAATCCTTTATTTTTCCGGCACAATCGGATATTGCGTCCTTACCAAAGGCAGGACTCAGATATTTAAGTAATCCTTGCATTATAATCTCGCTCTCTATAATTTTATAAATCTTATTTACATATATATAAAGTATATACTCTCAAAAAAATTGCCTTTTTTAATTGATAAATATTAAGAAATGTAACAACAAATTTAACAAGGTGTTATAACCTTGTTATAAGCGGGTTTCAAAACGCCACTCAAACTGCACAATATACAAGAAAACAAATATTTACCCCTTATGAGAAATATTCTCTCTGAACAATAGCGATAATCTTATTAAGGAAGAGCTTATATCTTGATCGGTCAGATTCGCCTGAAAGGACAATATCAGCGTGTTCTTTACAAGGTCTGATATAAATTTGCGCTTTTTCATTAGCATTTGAATAAATAGAATCAGCAGATGAGCCAAGACCTCTTTCTTCTGCTCTTACATAGAATCTTTCTTTTTGGATATGTTCTCTGATATCGACATAGATTTTGAAATCAAATGCACTCTTAACTTTATCCGTAAGCGTAAATAAACCTTCAGAGATAATAACTCTAGAAGGTTTAGCAAGTGTATGATTGTCATGTCTGATAGCTGTACCGCTCATGTCATATTTTGGGAGCAAAACTTCTTTGCCTGAAAGCAATTGTTTAATGTGTTCACACATAAGTTCTAACTCCAGAGCCTGCGGAACATCTAAGTCATAGTTTTTAGCAAACTCTGCGAAGCTTCCTGCAGCCTTGACCATATCTGAACGGTCATAATAATAATCATCCGTATTTACTCTTGTTACAATATCTTTCGCATCATATTCAGTCGCGAAGGCATTTATTGTTTCGATAATATCGAGGGTAATTGTTGATTTACCGCTTGCAGTTTCACCTGCGATACCGATTGAAGCTGAGCGTTGAATCATGCCTGATAAAAATGCGGCTATTCTTCTCAATACATCGGGTTTATAATCTAAAATAATTGAATCTGATGATTTCATCTCTGTTTCAAATATATAGTGAAGACTTTGTTCAATCCTGTCAATCTTACGATTTGGGACTGTTTTTGTCATATAGTCCTGTATTGCTTGTTGGTCTTGTTCTTCTATTGTTATTGTGTCATAGTCAGTCATTGGTCGTCTTAATCCTTATTGATTTCGCATAAAAAATTAGTCAAATTTTTTATATTATACCAAAATAAAACATATAAAAAAAGTTTTTGATAAAATATTAATACAATATTTACAATTGTACAAATAACACTTAACAAAATAAGAAAAAGGGGCTATATATGGAAATCGCACTCGGAACGGGGAATGAACACAAGGTATTTGAGATAAACGAAATTGTAAAAGGGGTAAATAAAAACATTGTCTTTGTACTACCAAAAGGGGAATTTAACCCTGTTGAGGACGGTTCAACCTTTGAGGAAAACTCTCTTATCAAGGCAAGAGAAGGAGCACGGCTTTCAGGCATGCTCACACTTGCTGACGATTCGGGATTGTGCATTGATGCCCTAGATGGTGCTCCGGGGCTGTATTCTGCAAGATATGCAGGCACACAGGACGAAAAAATTGCCCGCATACTAAAAGAACTGGAAGGAAAAGAAAACCGAAAAGCAAAGTTTGTCTGCTGCATGACCCTTGTTGATAAAGACGGTAATGTCGTCCACACAACAAGAGGGGAATGTCACGGACATATTATTAAAGAGCGCAAAGGAACAAACGGATTCGGGTACGACCCTGTGTTCATGCCTGACGGCTTTGATATAACCCTTGCGGAAATGTCTGAGAACGGCAAAAATGCTATCTCGCACCGCGGCAGAGCACTTGTTAAGATGCTTGATTTTATCAAAGATATGGAACATTAAGTTTTAGGGCAAAATTATATTTACCCCTAAACTAAACCCTCTTTAAGCGCTTTAACGGCTGCCTGAGTTCTGTCATCAACCACAAGCTTTTGGATAATATTACAGACATGCGCTTTTGCCGTATGCTCGCTTATGGTGAGAGTTTTTGCGATTTCATTATTAGTCTGACCGTCAACAACAAGCTTAAGAACCTCGTATTCCCGTTGAGTCAGGTTTGCATGAGTTTGCCTGAACCCCGCCCTTGTCATCTGACGGGCAGGAATAACCCCGCTGTTTCTGTCCTTTATGAAGGGAACAACCTTAGGATCTATCCACATTGCCCCCTGCTTTATGGTTTTGATTATCATCATAAGGAACTCTGTATTTATATCTTTTAGCACATATCCGTTTGCGCCCGCAGTCAGCGAATCGTTGATTTCACTGTCAGATATATGGGAAGTGAGCATAATAACCTTTGTGTCAAAACTGTTCTGCTCAAGTATCCGCTTTGTCGCCTCTATCCCGGAAATATCGGGTAAACCTATATCCATCAGGACAATATCGGGCTTCAAAAGCCGTGATTTTTCAACAGCATCTTTGCCGTTTTCTGCCTCTGCAATTATTTCCATTTCAGGGTACTCATCAAACAATGACCTCAACCCTATCCGCATCAGTTTCTGATCTTCAACCAATATTATTTTTATAACCATAGTTTTCTCCTCTTATTTATTCTAATTTTATATTTTGCGCGTTTATCAAATATCCCCTTTAAGTAAATACACCTCCGATAATCTTTTAATCTTTTGAGTGAGAATACTTATTTATGGAAAAATTACTGAACAAATAAAAATTCAAATAACACTGATTATAATAGGGTTTCAGAGATTTATATTAAGAAATGTAACGAGAATTTATTCAAAAAGACAATTTTTTCAGAGATATATACTTTATATATACACAGGATAAAAATATAGGGGTATATTGCGAATATAAAAAAGGAGAATTGGATTATGGCAAAAGTTTTAATTTCCATGCCGGAAAGATTTTTGGATGAAATTGACGGCGTAGCAGACAACGAGAATCGTTCTCGTTCAGAGTTAATCAGAGAAGCTCTGAGAACATACATTCATCGAAACAGAGTGAGAAACACAGCATACGCTCAAAAGAATGCTGAATTGTTAGACGCGCTGCTAGATTAGCGGATTTTCGGACGAGTGAAGCGAAGCGAAACTCGGTAAGCGAAGGACGAAATGAGAACTGACGAAGTCAATCGAATGACAGTCCTGAGCACAAAGANNAGTGAAGCGAAGCGAAACTCGGTAAGCGAAGGACGAAATGAGAACTGACGAAGTCAATCGAATGACAGTCCTGAGCACAAAGAAAATCCAAGACAGCGGTAAATGATATAAAATAATCGGTTTGCAAAAGAGCAAACAAACGAAGTTATAAAAAAGAATATATCATTTATCCAAGGGGACAAAGGGGAAAATATATCAAAAAGGTTAATTTAAAGGCTTGATTACGAGAATCAGGCCTTTTATTTTTATATTTTAACCTCTTAATCTTGTGACAAACCTGTTAATTCGCTCCATTGCTATTTTCAGGTTATCAATTGAATACGCGTAAGATATTCTGAGGAAACCTTCCCCGCTGTTACCAAAGGCCGTTCCCGGAACAGCCGCAACGCGTTCTTCCTGAAGCAGTCTTGTTGCAAATTCCTCACTTGTCATTCCGAACTCTTTTATACAAGGGAAGACATAAAACGCACCGTATGGCTCAAAGCATTTTATACCCATTTCCTTAAATGCACTCATCAAAAAACGCCTGCGTTGATTGTAAGATTCTTTCATCGTACGAACATCAGCATCGCCGTTTTTCAATGCCTCAACCGCGGCATACTGGCTGATTGTCGGAGCACACATGATTGCATACTGATGAATCTTTGTCATCTGTTTTATAATCTCTTCGGGAGCAAGTGCGTAACCAAGCCTCCAGCCGGTCATTGCATAAGCTTTTGAAAAACCGTTTATAAGTATTGTGCGTTCCTTCATTCCGTCAAATTCAACAATAGAACGATGTTTCCCTTTATAAGTCAATTCCGAATAGATTTCATCGGACATAACTAGAATGTCGTTTTCTATAACAACCTTTGAAATTTCCTTAAGGTCGTTTTCTTCCATAATCGCCCCTGTCGGGTTATTCGGGAACGGAAGCACCAAAATCTTTGTTTTATCGGTAATAGCACTTTTCAGCGCTTTTGCCGTCAGCCTGAACTCGTCCTCTGCCTTAAGGTCAATAATCACAGGAACACCGCCTGCTAAAACTACACACGGCTCATAAGAAACATAAGACGGCTGAGGAATAATAACCTCGTCGCCCGTATTCAGCACCGCTCTCATACCGATATCGATTGCCTCAGAACCGCCTACGGTTACCAAGACCTCTTTTAAGGGATCGTACTTAACCCCCTGTTTGCGGTTAATATATTTGCAGATTTCCTCTCTCAGACTCTTTAAGCCTGAATTAGAGGTGTAAAAAGTTCTGCCTTTTTCAAAGGCATATATACCCTCATCTCTGATATGCCACGGGGTTTCAAAATCAGGTTCACCAACCCCGAGAGAGATAACATCGTCCATCTCGGAAACCAAATCAAAGAATTTTCTTATCCCCGACGGTTTAATGTTGACTATTTTATCGGAAAGAAAATTCCTCATGGAGATACGACCTCTCTTTCGTCAACATGTTTTTTCTCTAAAACAGTTCCGTGGTCTTTATATTTTTTGAGGATAAAATGTGTTGCCGTACTCAGAACGCTGTCGAGAGTGGATAATTTATCGGAAACGAAAGCCGCAATCTCTTTGAGCGATTTTTCTTCCAAGGTAACCAACAAATCAAACCCGCCTGATATCAGGTACACAGATTTAACCTCAGGGTAGTTATAAATTCTTTCTGCAATACGGTCAAACCCTTGTCCGCGTTGAGGGGTAACTCTTACTTCTATAAGTGCCGTTACTTTTTCAACAGAAGTCTTTTCCCAATCAACAAGGGTATGGTAGCCGCATATAATATTTTCCCGTTCAAGAGCTTCAAGTTCTTCTGCTATCTCAACTTCTTCAACACCCAAACGAGCAGCAAGTTCTTTTATATCAATTCTGCTGTTTTTCTCAATAATAGATAATAATTCTTCTCTCATTCTCTCTCCTGATAATCAATAAAATCTTTGAAATGTACTATCTGAACATTCTTTCTCTGAGTTTAGCAATAGCAAGTCTGCGTTGCATGTGGGCTAAATCCCAGTATGCATCCTGCTGTAACCATAACCCGCTGAGGTAATGTGCATCGGCAACATTGTGAGCATGGATTGCATCGAATGCCGCCAAATCAGCCAAGTCGTATGCTTTTTCAGCCATTCTGTGTTCGTCTAAGGCAGTTTCATATTTAAAATATGAAGTGCCGTAAAATCTTCTTATTGCTTCATCTTCTTTTCTTCTCAAATATCTTTCTTTCCAGTCAGCGAAGATTCTGAACAGACTCCTTTTTGATAATTCCTTATGATATCTTTCCCGTTCTTTTGCGTATCGTTCAATGCGTGCTTCTTTTTCTGCCTGAGCGGTTGCTTTGTATTCCTCACGCAGACCTTCTAAGTTCTTGTTCATTTCCTCTATTTTTGCTTTTTGTTCTGCAATTTGCTTTTCAATAGAGTCAGAAACAGCATTTTTCTTATAGGTATCTAAATGTGCCTCAGGGTTTTCTTTTTTCTCAGCTTTAGCGTTCTCTTTAACTTCCTGATTTTTAGTTTTTTCAGCACTTAGGCGTTGAATTTCCTGCAACTCTTTTGGAGTATACCCTGATCCTATTTTTTCAATTTCCATACCCATAACTACACCTTCTTTTTTACACAATATTATAAGTAAGCAGCACTTTTTATTTTGTTAGTTTTTCCATTTACTTTAATATAAATTAACATACCACATTTTTAAAAATAATGAAACCCCCTTTTAATATATTCTATGTATTACCCCTCACCCTAACCCTCTCCCGCGGAGAGGGAATAAATCACTTGCCCTCTCAGGGGGAGAGGGCAGAATTTCTTAACGAGGTACGAGTTTAGAAATTCGGGTGAGGGGAAGGGGGGTAAATATAAACAAAAAAGCGGGATAATCGATTGATTATCCCGCTTTTATAAACTAATTTATCAAATTAGAATTCAAGTCCTGCTTCACGAGCAGCGTCTGCTAATGCAGCGATTCGTCCGTGATATAAGAAACCGCCTCTGTCAAATACGATTGATTTGATACCTGCTTTTAATGCTTTTTCAGCAACAGTCTTACCAACCAATTTAGCAGCGTCGATGTTTCCGCCGTGACCTAATTGTTCACGCAAGTCTTTATCTGTTGATGAAGCAGATGCTAATGTAACATGTTTTTCATCATCGATAATTTGCGCGTAAATGTGTTTAGTACTTCTGTAAACAGCCAATCTAGGATATTCAGATGTACCTGCTAAGGTAACTCTGATAGATTTGTGTCTTTTTTGTACTCTTGGTTTTCTTGTTTCTTGTTTAATCATTTTATTTTCTCCTTTTGCCCAGTTCTTCTTGCCTTTTGCAAGGAACTATACTGGCTACTTACTAAATGGAAAATTGAAAGTGGAAAATGGAAAATTATTATTTTCAATTTACAAATTCGTTTTTCCGATACTGTGTTGGGTTACACCCAACCTACAACTATTAAATAGAAAATGCATAACTAAAAATTTTATATATTCTATCAGCAAAGCCGATTAAGATATTTTCCATTTTCAATTTTCCATTTTCCATTAAATAATAGAATAATTTTATTATTCTATTATTTTTTACCTGCCTTACCTGCTTTACGTCTGATGTATTCACCTTCGTAACGTACACCTTTTCCTTTGTAAACTTCAGGAGGACGTTTGCTTCTGATAGCGGCAGCGACATCACCAACTGTTTGCTTGTTAGAACCCTTTACAGAGATCTTTGTGTTAGCTTCAACAGTAATAGTGATACCTGCAGGTGGTTCAATAATAACAGGGTGAGAATAACCCAAAGCCATATTTAACTTTGTGCCTTCCATATTTGCCCTGTAACCAACACCCTGGATTTCAAGTTTCTTTTCGAAACCTTTGCTTACACCTTCAACAGCGTTAGCAACCAAAGTTCTTGATAAACCGTGCAAAGCACCTGTTTTTCTTTCATCATTCAAAGGTTCAAGGATAATTTGGTTATCTTTCATACTAACCTTGATTTCTTCTCTGATGTTAACTGATTCAGTCCCTTTAGGACCTTTAACGGTAACTAATTGACCGTCTATTTTAACTTCAACCCCTGATGGGATTTCGATAGGTTTTTTTCCAATACGTGACATAATTTTCTCCTTTACTGTGCAGGCTTTCTGTCAATGACCTGCTTTTCTAATGGAAAATTGAAAATGGAAAATGGAAAATTATTTTTTCACTTTACAAATTCGTTTTTCCAATATTTTGTTGAGCAAATATACTCAACCTACTTCTTATTGCATTAGTGCCTTATTGCCCTAATGCCTTTTTAATTACCAAACTTGGCAAAGAACTTCGCCGCCGAGGTTTTCTTTTCTTGCTTTTCTGTCAGTCAATAAGCCTTTGCTAGTTGAGATAACAGAAATACCCATACCGCCGAAAACCTGTTCTAAGTTTTTAGCTTTGTGGTATGTTCTTAAACCCGGTCTTGAAACACGTCTTAAGTTAGTGATAACAGGTTTGTTGTGTTCATCATACTTAAGAGTGATTGTTAATGTTTTGAAAACGCCTTCTGATGTTTCTTTGTAATCAACAATGTAACCTTCTTCTTTAAGCAGCTTAGCCAAAGCAACTTTAAGTTTAGAAGATGGCATAGAAACTTCCGGTAAAGTAACCATGTTAGCGTTTCTGATTCTTGTAAGCATATCTGCTATAGGATCTGTATTCATAATTTCTTCCTTTCATAATCGGACTTACCCACAGTTATAGGC
This sequence comes from uncultured bacterium, assembly GCA_902765215.1. Taxonomy (GTDB): domain Bacteria; phylum Cyanobacteriota; class Vampirovibrionia; order Gastranaerophilales; family Gastranaerophilaceae; genus UBA2883. The sequence goes on from CACWZA010000014.1 coordinate 57,273, forward strand.
AGTATCCAAGTATTACACCGCTTACCGAATTAATGTTGCAATATAGTTTCAAAAGGGAGCCCCTTTTTCCACTCTTGCGTATTTCGGCAGTTCGGAACTGTATGATTATACTAACATCAACAAAATTTTATATCAAGTGGAATATTTACGGTTCTTAATATGGGATGGGTAAATAAATAACTTGCCCTCTCAAGGGGAGAGGGCAGAATTTCTTAACGAGGTACGAGTTTAGAAATTCGGGTGAGGGGCAGGGGCAAAGGGATAAATATGACACCCCTCACCCTAACCCTCTCCCGCGGAGAGGGAATATACTATCTCCCCTCGGGGAGAGAAATTTTTCGACATTCGGCGACAGTTTGGAATGTCTGAAAAATGAGAGAGGGTTTACGGTTTTTTGCTCTTGTCATATGGATTTACCCTCTCCCCAACCCCTCCCCCGAGTAAGGGGCTTTCAATTTATACCAATGACAAAAGTCCCTGTGGAAACCACAGGGACTTTTTAATTATTCGTAACGTGCTGCAAAGAGATGCACCCTACGTGCTATTTTTAGTGATTCAGCGAATTATTTGCATCAAAGACATAATCATTCTTTGCGAAATCAGTATATGCCTTAACTAATGCATTAATATCATCAACATTACCACCTTCAAATACAGCATCCGTAGATGTATATTTTCCAAACATCCAACTTGCAACATCGTTAGCCAACTTATCAAGTTGTTTTGTTGAAATAGTTGCGCTGTGCGACAAAGCATCTTCACCTGTTGCGCCATTTGACGTATTGATTGTTGTAAATGCCTTTTTGCTTGACACATCTATACCAACAATTTCATCAAAACCTTTTGTGTCATCACCGGTTGTAATATTTGCACCATCATCAGTTGAAAATACCATATTACTGTATGTAGCGCCTTTGAACTTAGTACCGCTCTTATTAGTCTTAACAGTAACATCAAAGAATACATTAAGAGTATCAAGAACACCGTCAGTAGAATCAACTACAGCGTTAAGTATGTTCTTACCTGCTGTATCAGTAACTACGATTTGACCTGCATTGAAGTCAAAGTCTGTCAAGTCAACTTCATATCTATCGTTACCTTTAGCACCGTTCAATGTATTCTTACCGCTATTGATAAAGAATACATCCTCACCTGCACCTGCATCGACAATATTCTTACCACCGTTCAGGTAGAACGTATCAACACCTGAGCCTGATTTGATAGTATTCACACCGGCATCGATGTTGAAGGTATCTTTTTTAGAACCTGATGTAATTACGTTCACACCGCCGTCACCTTCAACAGTTGCAACAGTTACATCACCGTCTTTAATATCATAACTATCTGAAATATTAAATGTTGTAGCAGCGTTACCTGTCTTGATAGTGTTGTAACCATCAACAATGTTGTAAACATCTTCGCCTACACCTGAAGATATTGTGTTGTTACCGCCTTCGATGTAGAATCTATCCTGTTTCTTGCCGGAAGTGATCTTGTTAACACCGTTATCGATGTAGAATACGTTTTCGCCTGCGCCGGTCTTAATAGTGTTTGTACCTGCATTGATATCAAACATGTTATTACCCTTGCCGACTTTAACATTATTAGAACCATCGTCAATCATTATCAGGTTTCTGCCGTCTTTAGCAGTTACAGTATTCTTACCTACACTGCTAAGAGTGATAATGTTGTCACCTGCACCTGCGTTGATAGTGTTAGATGAGTAATCTTTAGCTTCGATAATATCATTACCATTACCGGTTGTAATCTTGTTAGTTCCGCCATATTCAGTTACTGTTGCAATTTCACCTGCGAGAGATGATGCCTTAACAGTATCGTTATAATTAGAACCAACGATTACATCGTTACCTGATTTAGAATCAATCTTAACGCCCTTACCGTTTTCTGTAATGTAATTAGATACATTAATATCATCGGCAAGAGTTGAACCTGTCAATGTGTTCTTGTCGGTAACTTCTGCTTCTGTGTATTCAAGGAATGCGTGTTCATCAACGTTTTCATACTTACCATCATCCCATACATAGATTTCAGCACCTGTGTTCTTACCTGCTGCATCCTTAACAGTAATTGTACCAAGCGGATAATCTATACCTGCTGCTGTTATTGTAATCAGAAGGTCTTTACCTGATACTTCGAATGTTTGTTGAATATCTACATTTCCAGTACCAAAGTCGAACTCTTCAGGTACGTTAAGGTACATTTTTTCATCTTTTGTAACCTTAACAACTTTGTCACCCATTGTCCAGAATGCTTCTTCGCCTTCACCTTCTTTTTCGAATGTGAAGTTGAGCTTGTCGATACCGGTCTTCATATCGTAAGTATCAGCATCAGTACCCAAATCAACTGTTTCGTTGTACTTAGTACCTGTGTAACCTGCTTCACTTGGAGTTACGAAGATTTCAGCATCGTTAAGAACTGAGAACTTACCGTCTTTTGTACGGATATTGTCTTCAGGTTTCTTATCGGCGAAGTAAGTAGCATTAGTATAAACAGCACCAACCTTACCATCTGCATATACAACGAGTGCTGCAGAGTTAGTGCCTTCGGCACCACTTGCATCTCTTGTAAATCTCAGGTCATCGAAGTTGTAATCAGTAAGGTCGATATAAGTTTCCTTATTCAGGATATCAGCAATTGAATACTTAACAGATTCACCGTCTTTGTTCAAGGCATACAAAGTATCAACCGCATCTGCAACAACTTTACCGTTTTCATCGAAGTAATTTTCGATTTCTACTGATAAATTACCTGATGAGATTAATAATGAAGTCTTATCTTCACCATATGCATTTGCTGTCAAGCCTTTGTAAGCACCTCTGAAGTCGATAGTATCTACTGCTTTTGCATCAGTAATCTTATCTGCACCTGCAGAGATGATGAAGGTATCAGCACCTGCACCACCGGTCAATACATCATCACCTGCAGCACCGTCAATAACATCATCCCCGTCAGAACCGAAGATATTTTCATTTACATTAGTACCTGTGATATCGTAACTACCGAATTTACCTTCTCTTGCATCGTAACTTTCAAAGCCTGTTACTGTCAGAGTCTTAAGACCTAAAGTATCTTCAACAGATTCAGCAAATGTACCGACATTAGCCTTGATAATACCTTCTTCAGTAGAGATGCCTGCGATTGTAACGCTCTTACCTTCAGCACCTGTGATTGTAAGACCTTCACCTGACAATGCATAAGATGTTTCATTAGCGAATAACAATTTATCGTTATCACCTAAGCCTTGAACAGTAATTGCACCATCAACAAGGATAGTTTCATTAAATGCACCTACTGCTGTGTAATTAGCACTTGCAGTTACGTTAAGAGCATCTGCCAATGCTGCACCACCAACCGTAAACGCAGGTTTTGTATCACCAAATGTAACACTTCCTACATTTACAACCTTGCCGTCAGCAGTTGTGATTGTCAATGTCCTGTTAGTAGCATTAACACCGTTATAAAGTCTTGACAATGTGTATTCTGTACCAATATTAAGGTTATCTGCTGATGTCAATCCTGCAACTTTAACAGGGCTTGTTGCCGTAACAGATATATTTTCCTTGTAAGCAGTTGCTGAGTAACTTTCATCACCAAGAGCATCTGTTAATGTAACTGCAACTTCCATAGCAGCTGTTGTACCATTATTAACATTGATGTTATGGTTTCCATCCCAGATGAAGTCTTTAACTGTGATGAGTTTATCAGCATCTGTCATACCTGTAACAGAACCTGTACCTGAAATTGTTTCAGCATATCCTGTTGCTGTGTAATCAAAGTCTGCTAATATTACACCGATATTTGCGTCAGCAGTTGAAGTACCGTTAACGTTGAAGTCAACACCATTTGTGAAGAAGTCTGCAACAGTGATACGATCGTTGATTTCCAAACCGCCATCATTGTGTCTTACAAATGCTGCAGGTTCAGTACCGTCAACGATTGAATCGACTGCACTCAAACCTCTGACCGTTACAACACCTTCTGCAGTAGAAGCAATACGTTCTTTATAAGCAGATGCTGTGTAACCTTCTTCGCCAAGAGCATCTGTTAATGTAACTGCAACTTCCATAGCAGCTGTTGTACCATTATTAACATTGATGTTATGGTTTCCATCCCAGATGAAGTCTTTAACT
>CACWZA010000015.1 GCA_902765215.1 uncultured bacterium
TTGCTTCTGCGCTACCCCTCTCACAAACGATACTTAATCGTTTGTTCGGCAGAGTGCCACGAGCCTATATGGTTATTATTTAATTAAATCAAAGAGAGTTTTACTCCCCACAAGTCTTATACTATCACATAAAAATTTACTGTAAAGTAAAAATAATAATTATTTATGTTTCAGATTGTGAATAAATTGCGAAATTATTATAAAAACTTGTATTTTTTTTATTACTTGTGCTAATATTATTTTATCAACTGATAAAGGGTATTGTGTATGAAAATTGCTAAATTTGAACCAATTATATCAACAACAAAAAATGGTAAAAATTTCAAAAGATACGATTTGCAGGTACAAAAAAGTACAGAACCGAATATGCCAAATGTAAATATTGGTGTCACTCCGTCAGGTACTCGTTATTACAGAGCATTACTTCCTGACAAGTCTTGGGGAACAACATTTTTGCGCACAAAAGACGGCACAGAGACAATTATTGATTCCTGTCGTGCCCCTTACGGACTTAAGACAACCGTAGAATCGCGTAAGGAAAAGCTTGTATTGTCAAACAAGGTTATAGAACATTACACAAATGCGAAATCAGGTGTTTTTAATAATGTCATAGAAAACAACAGGGTAGGGCAGGCATCGAGAGCCTATATCGAAAATGATATCTACAAATATATGCATGAGTTAAAAGAAAATATTGATTACAGTGCCATGAAAGCACCTAAAAAACCAAATCGTTTTCTCAGGTTAATAAAAAAGGTGCTGTCATAATTATTCATATCTTAATGCATCAATAGGTTTTAGCAGGGATGCTTTATATGCAGGGTAATACCCGAACCCTATCCCGACAAGACCTGAAAATCCGAGTGATAAAAATATCGAGAACAAGGATATTTTTACGGACATTTCTGCTGCAAAAAATCCGACAAGAAGTGACCCCGTCACTCCGACAAATACCCCTATAAGTCCGCCGATTATTGATAAAAGGAAGGATTCTATCAGGAACTGCCATCTTATATCCCATGCCCGAGCCCCGATAGCCATTCTTATCCCAATCTCTTTTGTTCTTTCTGTTACAGATACGAGCATAATATTCATAATACCTATCCCGCCTACAAGAAGTGATACAGAAGCGATTGATGCTAAAAGGATTGCAAAAGTAGTTACTGTTGATTTCATTTTTTCCTGAAACTCTGCAGAATTTCTTATCTCGAAATCTTTTACCTGACTTCCCGTAATATTGTGTCGTTTTGTAAGGATTTCGTCTATGTCCTGCATGGCAGCATCAATAGATTCGGCATCAACACATTTTACGACAATCTGGTCAACCGTATTTGGGAATTCTGTTCCAAAAATTTTTCTCTGACCCGTTGTAAGCGGAATGAAAATCAAATCGTCCTGATCAAAAGGCCCTGATTGTCCTTTTGCAGTCAGTGTGCCGATTACTCTGAACGGCACTCCGCCGACTCGGATGGTTTTTCCTATCGGGTCTACATCTCCAAATAGTTCACTCTCGACGGTTTTCCCGATTATGGCAATATTCCCTGCATTTCTTATATCTTCCATTGTGAACCGTCTGCCACTGTCGGTTTCAAAGTTTTTAACATAAAAATAGTCAGGCATGATTCCGTAAATGGTTGTTGACCAGTTTTGGTTTCCGTAAGTTACCTGTTTGTTTTGGGATGAAACAGGTGAAAGTGCATCAACCCCTCTTGCGTTTTGTCTTATTGATTGTGCATCTTTTGTTGTTAAGGTCGGGGTTGACCCCATCCCCATTCTTACTCCGCCTGATGTTGCGGAAGCCCCTCTGAGAGTCAGTATATTACTCCCCATTGATTCCATATTTGATTGCACTTTTTCCTGTGCTCCCGTACCGATAGCGAGCATGATAATAACCGCACTGACCCCGATGATGATACCCAGACTTGTCAGCATACTTCTCATATTATTTACCTTAAGTGAGTTTAAGGCTATTTTAAGTGTAGATTTGAAATCTATCATGTCTCATTGTTCCTTTGTTTTGACCATTCGTCCTTTGGTAAATCTGATATGATTCGTCCGTCTTTAAATCGTATTATTCGTTTGGTGTATGCTGCAATATCAGGTTCGTGTGTGACTAGAACGATAGTTTTTTTGTATTTTTCGTTGAGTTCAACAAAAAAGTTCATAACATCTATACTTGTTTTAGTATCAAGGTTCCCTGTAGGTTCGTCAGCGAGTATAAGCGGGGCATCGTTAACTATTGCTCTTGCAATTGCAACTCTCTGCTGCTGACCGCCTGACATTTGGTTTGGAAGGTGGTCTTCTCTGTTTTTCAGTCCGACAATTTTTAATGCGTGTCGTGCCCTTTTTTGCCGTTCTTCCTCGGGGATTCCCTTATAAATCATTGGTAATTCAACATTCTCCAGTGCGGATGTCCTCGGGATAAGATTGAATCCCTGAAAAACAAACCCTATTTTTAGGTTTCTGATTTCTGATAATTGTTCTGAAGGTAATGAAAGAACATCAACCCCGTCTAAAAGGTATGAGCCTGAGGTCGGGGTATCAAGTGTTCCGAGTGTGTTCATACAGGTAGATTTTCCTGAACCTGATGTGCCCATTATTGATACAAATTCACCCTCATTAATGCTGAACGAAACATCATCAAGGGCATTGAAACTTTCTTCCCCTGTCTGATAGGTTTTTATTAAATTTTTTACTTCAATAAGAGCCAAAAATCACCTCAATAACTAATTAACATTTATCTCTGTTAACATTTACCCCTAGAATGGCGGACGCATTCCTCTGCCACCGCCTGATCTTGCTTTTTGTTTGTTTTTCTTTTCTCCTTTTATTCCAGTAGCGATATTATCACCTTCTTTTATGTTGCCGGAAACAATTTCTGTATAAGCATCATCACTTAACCCTGTTTTTACTGTAATTCTTTGGAGCTTGTGGCCTGCAAGTACCCAAATACCTTGTTCTTTGAATTTTTTGCCGTTAGGGTTCGGAGTGAATTTGAGTGCAAAATTCGGAACGCAAAGCACATTTTTATGGCGTGCGGTTATGATAGAAACATTTGCAGTCATTCCCGGTTTTAGTTTTAAATCTTCATTATCAACTGAAACAATAACTGTATATGTAACAACATTAGAAACAGTCGTTGGTGACAGTCTTACCTGTTTAACATATCCTTTGAAAGTTGTGTCAGGGTATCCGTCAAGTGTGAACTCTGCTTCCTGACCCTCTTTGACACTTCCTATATCTGCTTCTGATACATTTACTTCAATCTGCATCTTTTTTAAATCCTGTGCAATAACAAAATGTTCAGGTGCCTGAAAGCTTGCTGCAACAGGTTGACCTTCTTCAATTTTTTTTGAGATTACAACTCCGTCAACAGGTGAAATTATTTTTGTGAAACTTAGGTTAATTAAGGCATTTTTGTACTGTGATTGTGCTCTTGCTATTTCATCTTTTGCAGAGGCAACTTTTGCTCTGCTTGAGATATAATTACTTTCTGCCTGATCAAGTTCGCTTTTTGGAACAAAATTGCGTTTATATAGGTTTCTGTATCTGTTGAGTGTTTTTAAGTCCATATCCGCATTAGATTGCATATCTCTCAGGTTTGCGCGTGCAGATTGCAGATTAGCGTAATTTTGATTAACTGTTTCCTGAAATGTTCTGGGGTCAATAATAGCAAGCAGTTGACCTTTTTTTACAACGGAATTGTAGTCTGCATAAACACCTGTTACAAGCCCTGATACGGTTGAACCTACGCTGAAGGTGTTAACGGGATTTATCGTGCCGGATGCCTCTACAACCTGTGTAATCGTTCTGTATTCGGCCTTTTGGGTTTCATATTTCGTTCCTGCACTCAGTCCTTTTGTTAACAGGAATAGAAGAATTACGGCTGTCGCAATTACTATTCCCAGAACTTTTTTATCCTTCAGTTTTTCTTTTATGTTATTGAAATCTGTCATTTGTTTTCTTCCTTGTTTTTGTTCTTATTAGTTTTTGTTTTTTCTTTCTTTTCTTTTTTCTTTTCGTCTTTGGTAACTTTCTTTATATTTTCTTCCAGTTTTATTTTTATTTCTTCCGAAGATATTTCTTTTTCCATCGTTGCCCGTGATACATTGTAGTTGAAAATGTTTTTGACATATGTGTTCTGGGCGATGTTATAGTTTACTTTTGCATCCTGTACCTCAATAAAATCGCCGAGTCCGACTTCGTATCTGCCGTCAGCAAGTTCAAGGTTTTCTAAGGTTTGTCTGACTTTTATGGCATTCAGCGGAATTTGTTCTTCAAGAGCAATCATATCTACATAGGTTTTTTGGATACTAAAATACATATCCTGTTTTAATTCGTCAATGTCATTTTGTGCTATATTAACCTGAATTTTTGCGTTATCTATTTTGTGCTTTGTCTGGATTGGGTTCAAAGAAGATGTAAGCTCGACAGCAATATCAAAAGAGTTGTTGTTGTATCTGTTTGTGTTCATATATCCGTACCCGATTGAACCGGAAAGTTCAGGGTAATATTCTCTTTTTGTGTATAAGAGGGCTTGTTTCATAGCCTCTTTTGTTGCTTCAAGTGATTTTAAATCATATCTGTGTCCGTAAGCATATTGGACAGATTCTTCAAAACTCATTGGGAATTTGTTTTTGAAAACATAATCTTTCAGCATTTCTTCTCGTTTTTCGTGTTTTGTGAGGACTGCATTGTAGACATCATCAGGTAAATTACTTATATCGTGGTAGTTTGTTATTTTTATCAAATTAACAGGGAGGTAGTTATCGTCAAAATTAAAGGTTTCAGTTTTCTTAATAGAAAAACGGGGTGCGTTCGCAACATACATAGCATTACTCAAAGCGATAATTGCATTTTTGTAATCTTTTTCTGCCTGCACTAGGGTTATTTTGGAATCGCTCAGATAGACTTCTGCGTTGACCAGGTCGATTTTTGAACGGATTCCTTCTTCAAAATATGCTTTTGTTCTCTGATAGTTCCGTTCGTTTATTTGCACATTTGCTTTGTCTATATCAACAATTGCCTGTGCTGCAAGAACGGCATAGTATTTAACTTTTACTGTGTATATTGTATCAATAACTTCCTGATTAAAATCGTGTTCGGCCGCAATTTTATAGAATTTTTCCATTCTTATATTGGCATTGGTTTTCCCAAAATTCCAAATCATTTCCCTTAGTCTTGCATCTACACTCGGCAAAATTCTTGTGTCGGTCGTGCGGTGGCGTGATCTGTCCCAACCCTGATTATACCCTGCACCTGCGGATATTGTCGGTGCATACTGGGCTTTTGCTATGCTGACATTATGTTTTGCCATTTGCCAGTAGTACCGCATTTGTTTTATGTTGGGGCTTCTTTGAAGTGCAATATTTATACATTCTTCAAGCGAAAGTGTTGCGCCCTCTGTTATAGGAATTTCCTGATTTGCAAGTTCGATTTCTTCTAATGCAAAAACAGATGTTCCGAAAGAGAACATAAATGTAAATATTAAAAGTATTTTTATAATCTTTTTCACTAAACTATCACCTGAAGCAGAAAGGGTTATTTTAAATACTCAATAAGTCCTTCCAAAGCATATTTGTATGAGTTTTTGCCAAAACCGACAACCTGTCCGACAGCAACACCCGAAATGAGAGAAGTATGTCTGAATTCCTCTCTTGCGTGGATATTAGTCATGTGAACTTCTGCAGTCGGGATTGCAACGGAAGAAATAGCATCACGCAAGGAAACACTTGTATGTGTCAGTCCGCCCGCGTTGATAATAATACCGTCATATTTGCCCTTTGCAGAGTGGATTTTGTCTATAATTTCGCCCTCGTGATTTGATTGAAAGCAATCCAATTCGGCACCGTTTTTAGCGGCTTGTTCTTTTAGTGAGGTTTCGATATCCTCTAATGTTGTCGAACCGTACTTTTCAGGCTCTCTTGTCCCGAGAAGATTAAGATTTGGCCCGTTTATAAGTAATATTTTCATTGCTACTCCCCCTTATAATAGATTAGCACTTGTTTCAACAAGGTCAAATTAGTTAAGTTTGTAAAATTATTGAGGGGGGTAAATATATTAAATGTCACACCCCCGTTAATTAATAATTTTTCTTTGTGTTATGCTATAGATATGAAAGATATCCAAAACACTAAAGATACAAGAGGGGTTGAAATTCAGAAGGTTGGGATAAAAGACCTTGAGCTCCCTTTAATAATTCAGAGAAAAGACGACGAGAACAAGACTGTCTGGGCTAATGCGAAAGCAAGTGTTACCCTGCCTGCTCATTATAAAGGTACTCATATGTCACGATTTGTTGAAGTGCTGAACGAGTGGAGAGAAAAAGATCTTCTTGGGATGGATATTCAGGGTTGTGTTACGGATATTGTTGAAAAATTATCTGCAAAAAGCGGATATCTTAAATTTAAATTCAAATACTTTATAGATAAAGAATCACCTGTGACAAAAATAAAAGCACCAATGTGTTATGACTGTTCTTTTGAGGGAATTTTGTCTAATTACGGTGATGAGGATGAAGAATATGAATTTATTTTGGGGGTAAAAGTTCCTGTGACAACACTTTGCCCTTGTTCAAAAGAAATCTCGGATTACGGTGCACACAATCAGAGAGCACTGGTTTCCGTTAAGGTTAAGTATGACGATGACGCTCATATCTGGATTGAAGATTTAATCGATATGGTTGAAAGTTGTTCATCGTGCGGGTTGTATTCTCTTCTGAAACGCGAAGACGAAAAGTTTGTTACTGAGCACGCTTATGATAACCCTAAATTTGTTGAGGATGTCTTGCGTGATGTCGTGGTTAATCTGAGAAATAACCCTGTTGTTGACAGGTTTGAAGTCGAGTGTGAATCAATAGAAAGTATTCATAACCATTCTGCATGGGCTTATCAGCAAGAGGGCTAATCTGATTCATTTATTCCAGAATATCTCCGATTTTTATTGCCCGCTTTATGTACCCTTTTGTCAGGAATCGTTTAAAACTTCCGTAAAGTCTTATCCCGCCCATTCTTAAAAGCTTGTTGTCAGGGCATACGACGGCGATACTTTTGTCTTTAAAATCTGTTGCAATAACCTCTCCGATTTGTTTGCCTTCTGTGTCGGCATCAATAATTGTCAGCCTGTACGGGTTTGGGTAAATGGCAGTTCCCTTGTGGTAGAAGTACATTCTGCCCCACGGGTGTATTGCTCTTATTGATGCGGTTATCTCTTCAACAGGTTTTGAAAAATCTATATCCGTATCAATATCATTTGAATAATATGTTGCGTTTTCTTCTTTTTGCATAACAGGGAAAACTACATCTTCGCTCATTTTTTGAAGAAGTTCGCAAAGTGCCCCGCGGGCGGTCAGCGCAACTTTTGATTTGAGTTCTTTTCCCGTATCTGTTTCAAGTATTTTGACTTCTCTCTGGTCAAGAATTGAGCCCGTGTCAATTCCGTCATCAACCAAGTGAATTGTTATTCCTGTTTTTTCTTCCCTGTTTTTTATAACTTGTATGTACGGGTTTGGCCCTCTGTATTTTGGAAGAAGTGACGGGTGTAAATTTATTGTTGCGGTTTTTGGCATATCGTAGGTCAGTTTTTCTAACTTTTCACTCCACGATGCAACAATCATAATGTCAGGGTTGAGTGCTAAAAGCTGTTTTCTGAAGGAGTCGCTGTTCGCACTTGTTGCCTTAATTTCATGAAGTTTGTAACTCTGGACATAACTGTAATCTGTATCGGGATTAATTTTATCTTTTAACCATCTTATTGGTCTGGGATATTTTACTCTGTCGTGGCGAAATACTCCGACTATTTTTGAGCCGGAATCGAGTGTTCCCGCAATAGCGTTGTTAAACATTTCACCGTATCCGATAATTACAACCTTTAGCATTTGCGTATGTCCTCTTTTATTTGGTCTTTTAATTCGTCAACCGAGCCGAATTTTTTTTCATCTCTTATCTTATCGGTTATTGAGATTTTAATCTCATCACCGTAGATATCATTATTAAACCCTATTATGTGGACTTCGGCAACAGGTTTACATTCTTTATTAATTGTCGGCTTTATTCCGTAGTTTAAAACTCCTTTATAATTTGTTCCGTTAACCTCGACACTTGTTGAGTATACCCCGTAAGGAATTTCTACTTTTGTTTCGGGATATTTTATGTTTGCTGTCGGGAAACCTATTGTTTTCCCTATTTGATTTCCTTTTATTACGGTGCCTGAAATTGTGTATTTATAACCTAAAAGTGTGTTTGCTTTTTGAAGGTTTCCGTCCTCTAAATATTTTTTGATAAGTGATGAACTTATGATTTCATCATTATATTTTATTGGCGGTAATTCCTTGTACAGGTAGCCGTATTTTTCTTCGTTGTCTTTTAAAAGTTTTGGGTTTCCCAGTCTATCTTTTCCGAAGGTGTGGTTGAAACCGCTTATAATAAATTTGGGTTTGAAGTTTTCATAAATAATATTTTTAAGGTAATCTTCCGCGGTTATTTTCATCAAATTGTCGTTGAAATCAAGCTCTAAAACATAATCAACGCCCAGATTTGATAATATTTCTGCCCGTTCTTCCGAGGTGGTTAAATAGGTTACATTGTCGTAAAACTTTTCTGCGGGGCTTTTCTGAAAAGTTATTATAACCGATTTTTTGCCGATACTTTTTGAGTATGACACAAGCTCTTTGACCAGTTCTTTGTGTCCTGTATGCACCCCGTCAAAAAAGCCTAAGCCCAGACAAGAATTATAAATCGTTGTTAACTCTCTGTGTAATTCCATAAAAATATTATAGTATAACTCTTTTTTCTGTTCACTAAAATATTGAGAATTTATTAATTATTGTGAACTGTATTTGTGAATATATTGTTTGTATGCTATTATTCAAGAAAAAGGAGTTATGTTATTATGTTAGATTTTTTATTTAAGAAGAAAGCTGATACGAACAGATGTCAGTCGGTAAATGAGTTTTATCTCCAGTTAAAGAAATTGTATAATACTGAATCTGTTGATGAAGGCAGACGCAACTATATTGTCGGCCTTATGCATGAGTACGGTTATATACCATATTCTTATTCAAAAGCTTGTGCTGAATTATCTGATGAAGAAGTTCTGATTGCCGTAGAAGAAAAATGGAAACAAAATGGAGTACTGATTAATGGTTCATTGAAGTTTAATAATTCAAGCGTATTGGCTCGTAATAATGTAACTAATTCAAAATGGATACAAAAAGAAGGTCATGATATAAAACTGATTAACCTTGCAGGTTTGGGTGATAATTCAGCAGAACATACAGGGGTGATGATTAACTGGTTAAGACAGTTGGCAATATTGCCTACGGGGAATCTGAATGCAGGTATATTTAATACGACTATCTACCTGATACCGTTCCATCCTCGTGATTTTGGCTGTGCATATTTGCCTACATCATCAGATGCAAGTCCTGCTCTTGAAGATTCAAGAATAAAAGATTTGACGGGTGCTGATGCAACAGAACAGGTTAGAACATTTATCAATTTTGCTCAGCTTGCAGGTCACCCTGTTATTTATGATATTCTTCCTCAAACAGGTCGTTTCTCTAAGGCTGTTTTGGCTAACCCGTTTATTGCAAGATGGTATGATATCCATGCACTTACTGAAAAACTAGATGCTTCTATTGATAAAGTGGCAATGGAATTAGAAAAAGAATCTGAAGATATTAACCATGACGACATGCAATTGGTTAAAGAAATATATAAAACTTCAATGAGAACGGGTACTGCTACTCTGACTGACTATTATAGAGGATTGTATGACAAGCTCGACGAAAGTCTTGTTGAAGAAAAGAAATATCTTTCTGAACAAATGCTTGAAAAATCTATTCAGGACAGAATTGTGAAGAAGGTCAAATCAATCATTGCCGTAGCGGCAGGCACAAACAAAAAACTTGAAGAAAATGAAATAACAAATCAGGGTGTTATTATTCAGTCCCTTATCCACGAAGGTATGTGGCCGGCTCCGGGCGGAGCTTGGTGTTCATCAGGTGTTCCTGTTTTTGACAGAATGAGCGAATGTGCATCATTCCCTATGTTTAAACACTATGATTATAAGGGTAAAGATGTTACTGATTTTGCAAACCTTGATTGTCAGACTCCGTACTATTTTGTTCAACTGGAAAATGGTAAGGAAAACCATGATGTTGTTGTTTATTTCATAAACTATATGAAAAACTTACAGTCATATTTCAACTTTGACGGGTTCAGAGTTGACCATATAGATCATATTGTAGACGATGTTTCGGAAAAAGACGGTGTGCCTATCAGTTACCGTGCACCACGACATGTTTTAGGCAAACTTAACTCAGAAATGAAAGAAAATGTATTGTATTTTGCAACCTTAGCTGAATATATGCTTTGGGATAACTTCTACAAAGAATATCACAAGGATATGGGCTTTGACTTGCTTTGGGGTAATGATATTGTTTCTCAAAGTTCAAAAACTCCTGAAACTATTGTTGAAGATAATGTCAGATTGTCAAATTATAATACGGAATTAGATGCAAACAAGACACCTTTGTCTATTCTTAAAACTTATAACAATCAGGACGGTGAGTTTGAGGCTATCGACAGATATCCGGGACAACTTGGTCGTGACGGTGCGTTATTCAAATGGTTTAAGTATAAGTTCTTACCGGGCGGTAGAAACGCTCAGCGTTCTACTTTGTATATTGACGGTGATGAATCTTTTACAGAACGCGGTATTGAAGAAGTTATCGGCTCTGAAGTTGCAATGAAACGTAATTGTGACGAAGAATTTTATAAGAGATTTGATGCTATCGACAGATTTGTTAAAAACTGCGATATAATCACCGATGGGGAAGCACATATTATCAGACAGGATGATGACGGCTTTGTTGCTTGGCAGATTTCAAAGACAGAGTCTAAAAATTCACTCCTGATTATGGCTAACTATTCTTCTCCGACAGAAAAATTCCTTGTAGAAGAAAACGAAAGTTCTTATACGGAAATAAGAGAAGGCAGAGAAGTATTTGATAAGAATATTGTATTGCCGTGTGATTATCAGTTGGTTGCAGAATATAAATTTAACGGTACTGATTATGTTCCTGAAGATTTGTGTGAACCAATGACTGAAATCACAATGAATAAGCTGATGCCTGCCGAATACAAAATTTATCTTATGAATCAGGTTTAAGGGGTGTTTAATGGATACGTTAGCATCTTTTGTACAAAAAACACGAGATAATTTGGGTATGTCAGCCAGAGGCTTGGCAAAAAAGGCTAATATAGATTTATCAATAATAGAAGATATAGAATCGGGGAAGGATTTATTCCTCCCCGTTACTATTCGTCAAAAACTGGCGAAAGCATTAAGATGTTCTTTAGAAGATTTGATTGCTCTTGAGAGGGGATATCAGGATATAGTTGTCAGTGATGATGTTATTATGTCAATAAGGCAGAGAATTCTCAATCACGAAACGGATATTGCCTGTCCTAAGTGTGGGCAGCCGTTAGTTGTGAGAATTGCCAAAATGTATGATCTTGAGGACAATCTGGTACTGCAGCCAAAAGCACATTGCAGTAAGTGTGTATTTCAATTAAGAGATTAGACTTGGAAGAAAGAAAGCTTGTTGTTATAAAACCAATAGAAGACAGGATTCCCTATGATGTGTATACGGAATTAGAGGGAATTATTTGGGATGAAGTAAATAAACTTCAGGACCCCGAAGGTTTTATGGAGCCTTATATGTATCCTTTTGAAAAACTGGAAGAGATAGCGAACTCTGACAATTTTGAGTATAAAGAGAGTATAAGGGCAATGGCTGATGATTTATGGTCAAAAGAAGAGTGGCTTAATGCTCTGTTGGTTTATTATATCCTGATGCATATAGTTTCTTATATGCCTACAGATTTCTATAAGTTGGCTTATTCATTGGCTAAACTTCACAGAAAAGACGAGGCTCTGAAGCTGATAAAAGTATATGAGCCGTTATCAGCAAATAAGAAGGTAACTTGTCACGCTATAGGAAACTTTTATTATACGGCCTTAGATATGCCTTTGAGGGCAATAGAGTACTTTGAAAAATATACTGAGTTTGATCCTGAAAACGCAAATGTATATAACACTCTTGGCCATTTGTATTCAAGAGTAGATGATGAAGTTTCAAGAAAAAAACAAACTGCTGCCTTGTTAAAAGCGGATGAGTTAAAGCCAAACGACCCTGTTATTGTAAAAAGTCTGCTTACAATGTATGAGAAACGACATGATACAGAAAAGGTTAAGGAACTGTATCCAAAACTGATTTCTATCTCTCCGAGTCCTCGCCATTCGTTGAACTATGGGTTGTATTTAATGAGTTGGGGTGAACTTAATGAGGGCGGTAAATATTTTGCCGAAAGGTTTGATTTGGAAAAATATCCTGTCGGTTATCCTAAAACCTTTTTAAACGGCCCTTTAAAATGGAATTTTAAGGACGATATTTCTGATAAATTGCTTGTCGTTCACTATGAAGAAGGTTTTGGTGATTCTATTATGTACGGTCGTTTCCTGCCGTTACTGAAACAATATGCAAGAAAGACTGTATTGATTGTTCAAAAACCGCTTGCAAATTTGTTCAAACAATCCCCTGTTTTGTCTGACGGGGTTGAGATACTGACTGATATCAAAGAATTTATAGGGAAGTATAACAAGGAAAACTATACTCACATTCCGATGTTGGATATGCCTTATCCGCTTGGGGTAGACAGGCATTTTATTCCGTTTACGGATAAGTATTTAGTCGCTCAAAAACCTAAAAAATATGACAATAAAAAAGTTAATATCGGGATTGCGTATAGCGGGGATGCGTCTGCTAATTATAACGGCAGAGATATTATGCTGACGAAGTTTTATGATATAGCAAAACTTGACGGGGTTCAGGTATATTCTTTACAGGTCGGGGATAGGCTCAGACAGATTGATGATGTTCCAAAAGATATTTCAATTGTTGATTTGGGAAAAGATTTTAAAGATTTTACTGATACTGCAAATGCGGTTGCGGGTTTAGATTTGGTTATATCAAGTGATAATGTTATATTAAATCTGGCAGGTGCGTTGGGTGTCAGAACTTACGGGGTATTTAACAAATACCCGAATTACAGATGGTTTGATTTAACGGGGGATAATGTTGTCTGGTATGAGTCCGTAAAACCGTTTCAGTGTGAGGAAGAAAACGACTGGGCATCTGTTATGGAAAAGGTAAAAGAGGCTGTTGTTTCAGAGTTTTTAAATAAGTAAGGAATCGTTAATGGGTAATGGACAATTAAAAATATTTCTTTCATATCATAAAAATACGCCTGTGTATAAATCGGAAATTTTTCAGCCGATTCATGTAGGGGCGGTTTTGCACGATTATGCTTTAGATTTTGCGCAGAATGATGATGCGGGCAAAAATATTTCCGAATTAAACCCGTATTATTGTGAATTAACAGGGCATTATTGGGTGCTGAAAAACTATCTTCCGACTTGTGATGATGAATATATCGGCTTTGCTCACTACAGACGGTTACCGGATTTGATGAATATATCAGAGGAGGATACTCCCTCTATATACGGAATGAATTATTCGGAGTCTTTGGCATTTTTTAGTCAGTTAAACAGTGCAGGGCTTTCTCAGTATTTGTCAAAATATGATGTCGTTCTTCCTTGTACCTGTTATATGTATGAAAACACAGTTAACCCTATGTTGAGAGAGGATATGGAGCATTATAATCTGTATGACCATTTCTGCCTTGAGCATAAAAACGACCTCCTCGATACCTTAAAAGCAGTCTTTATGCTTGTTTATCCTGATGACGTCCCCGTTTTAGAAGAATGTTATAAATCAGAGAAGTCGCATTTTTATAATATTTACTATATGAAAACTGAATTATTAAAGGATTTTCTTGAATGGCAGTTTGAAATATTGGAATATATGAATCAGGCAATAGGCGGCTGGGCGCAGATAAAATATAACAGAATGGCAGGGTTTGTCGCCGAATTACTGATAAATGTGTGGTTAAAACTTGAAAGAAATAAAAACCTGAAGATAGGTTATGCGCCTATATATATGATTGATTTTGAGGCTGAATATATTCAGAAGGCAAATGAATACCATTCTCAGGGGTTATTTAATGAGGCAATCGGGGAGTTGAAGAAATTGCTTGAAGTCGCATCTGATAACTTCTCTGTTGCGTTTTCAATAGCAGAATTGTCGCTTGCTGTTAATAATGTTGCACAATCAAAGGAATATTTTACGGTTTCTTCTGAGTTTGCATACAGGGCGGATGATTATTTCAGACTTGCAATGCTATCTGCTCATTATCCTGATGCTGACTATGCCAAAACTTCAGAGTTGTATGAAAAGGCTATTAACGCACAGCCTGATGAGAAGTTCTACGCATCATCGTACCTTGCTTTCTCTGAACAGCTTCACGATATAAATATGAGTGCTCAGGCATGGAAGTTTCTGCTCAATTTTGAGCTGACACCTGAAGAAAAAGAACAATACGAAAAATTTAAAAAAGTGTATGATATGGTAAATAAGTAATTTATACCTTTGTTTTTAGTTTATTTATCAGTTAAGTCCTTTCTTTCGGACATGTGTTGTTGTGGATGTTTTTAATCGTATATATTTTCGCTTTTAGTATATTTACTCGGAAAAATTATATTAATATTTGTAAAGATGGTTACAAAATCACTAAAGTTTTTCTAAAATAGTCCGTCATATAAATTGTTGTTAAAATAAATTATTATGATTAGGGGTACGTAATGTCAATAAATTCAATTAACGGTTTCAACAGTGTACAGTTTGGGGGAGCACAAGCAGATCCGATTAAACCGGAAACACGTCAAAAACTGAAAGAATTGGGTATTGATGAAAAGAGTGTTAAGACTGAAACTCAGGCTCAGTTAAAAATTCACGAAAAAGCAGAAGAAATTAAAAAACAAATAAATGAGCAAATGCAGGCTCAAACTGCTTCTCAGCAGCAGGGTGCTCAGGCAGGCAGCATATTTGCTCAGCAACCGCAACAAGTTCAACCAAATCAGGGTGTTGAAAAAGTTGATGGTATTAAACAATCTCAACAAATTCAACAGCCAAAAGGTATTGAACAACAACACGCACTAAATAATCAACAACAAGGCAACGAACATGTGAAAGCTATGGCAGGTGCTAATGCTCCTCAACAAGCTGAACAAATCCCTCAAAATCAACCGTTTGAGTTGGATAAAGACTTAGTTGCAATGTACAACAAAATTAAATTAGGTATGTTATAATCAAGACTTTTCATAATT
Organism: uncultured bacterium; assembly: GCA_902765215.1. Classification (GTDB taxonomy): domain Bacteria; phylum Cyanobacteriota; class Vampirovibrionia; order Gastranaerophilales; family Gastranaerophilaceae; genus UBA2883. Next base: position 15,292 of record CACWZA010000015.1, read on the forward strand.
TTCTCCTATATAAATAGGCACTTCCTGTAGAGGCGGTGCTTTATTTTTTTTGTAACACGTTGATTAATGTTTGAAAAATTTATATAATAATAGCCGTAATCCCATAGGAGATTGTTATGTTTAATTTTATCAATAACTTCTTTCGTTCTGCAGAGCAGCAGGCTGTAGAAAGTTCTACTTCGAGTGATGACGGAAAACAGAAGAAGGAACAGGAAGAAAAGAAGAAGGAGAAAAAATATTTAGAGCAGGAGGAACCTGATGAAGTCAGAATCGGCGGTCGTCCTGAACTAACCGAAGAAGAAATATGGGCTTTGCTTAGGGATTATGTTAATAAGCTTAAGGCTTCAAATGCCGATAATGAAAAAGTTTGCAATAAACTGGATAAATTCTATGAAAACTTTAATATGAAAAGATTTATGAAAAATAACCCTCATATGACACATCCGGACTTTTATATGGTAATATATAACGAAACGGCGTCTATTGTAGATTAGTAAAGAAATAATATGGTTGATGTAAAAGTAGCAAAGAATAAAAACGGTTTAAAAGGTTCTGTCGTGATCCCGTCGGATAAGTCGATATCGCACAGGTCTGTTATGTTTTCATCACTTGCTAAGGGAAAGAGTGTTATTCATAACTTTTCTCACGGTGCCGATTGTATATCAACAATGAATTTGTTTAAAAATTTAGGAGTTGAGATAACAAGAACAGAAGATAAAACACTTGAAGTAGTATCATCGGGCAGACTGTCAGCTAAGACTCCTGATCTCAATTGCGGTAATTCGGGTACTACAATGAGGTTATGTTCAGGAATTTTGGCAGGTCAGGACTTTGATACAATCCTTTTTGGTGACGAAAGTCTGTCTAAAAGACCGATGAAAAGGGTTATAACCCCGCTTGAAATGATGGGGGCAAAGATTATATCAAATGACGGTAAAGCACCGCTTAAAATCTTTGGCAGTCCGTTGACGGGAATAAAATACGAGTCGCCGATTGCATCTGCTCAGGTTAAATCTTGTGTTCTTCTTGCAGGTTTGAATGCAGAAGGAGTGACAACGGTTGTTGAGCCGTATCTTTCCAGAAACCATACTGAGTTATTGCTCGATTATATGCGAGCAGATATTGTTTATTCCGGTAACGAAGTTACCGTTAAAAAATCAGAGTTAGAACCTAAGGTGATTGATGTTGCGGGCGATATATCATCATCAGCTTACTTTATTGTTGCTGCCTTGATTGTTCCAAATTCTGATATAGTGATAAAAAATGTTGGTTTGAATCCGACCAGAACGGGTATTATAGATGTTGTGAAACGGATGGGCGGTAATATTGAGATATTATCGCAGGATAAAGTTTCAGGCGAACAGGTTGGGGATATCAGGGTTAAATATTCTGATTTGAAAGGCTGCAGTATTTCGGGAGCAGATATTCCTCGTTTGATTGACGAACTTCCTGTTATTGCACTTTTGGCGACACAGGCAGAGGGTGAAACAGTTATATCCGATGCGCAGGATTTGAGAAAAAAAGAATCAGACAGAATAACAACAGTTGCAAACGGGTTGAAATCACTCGGCGCTGATGTCGAAGAAAAAGAGGACGGATTTATTATCCATGGTAAGACGGATTTAACAGGCGGTGCAGAGCTTGAAGTTTTCCATGACCACAGACTTGCGATGACTTATTATGTTGCGGGTTTGATATGTGAAAATGAAATTCTTATAAAAGAATTTGAATGGGTAAATATTTCCTTCCCTGAGTTTGAAAAGTTATTTAACAACCTTTTTGTTTAGTTTACTTGTGTATAAAGTTTTTAACGTAACCTATTGCAGCATAAGTTGCGTGTCGTTCGCTGCGTTCAAATGCTTTTTGCCCTGTTTTGTTGAACAGTTTATCTGTAAACGATCCCATTGTTTCATTTGTCGTTGCACTTGTTGCTGTGCCGCCAGTCATAGTTTCAACATTTGTATATGCAATTGTTCCCGCAGTTTTTATACTTGTTTGTGCTCCTGCATTTGCAAAGGATTGAGTTACATTACCCAAAATATATCCGCCGACTTTATTTGTGTATTTAGCGACAGTCGGCGCTAAATGTTCATTTACTGCTGTTCCCATGCTCTGGACTGCATTGGTTTTAGCAAGCCCTTTTACAATTGCTTTCCCGAATTTTGCACCCGTGTATGTAAGAGCACCGTCTGCTAATACTTCAGCCCCAGTGGCTAACGGATTTTTCCTGCCTTCTTGTGAGGTAAATGAGTTTATCCCGTTAACGGCGGTCAATGTTAGGCAAGCCCCTTCAATACTTGCTGCTGCAGGGCAGGCAAGTATTGCTCCCGTTACAGCGGTTGCTTTGACTGCAAAACCCCCTGTTTCCTGTGAGTCAGCATAATCTCTGACTCTGTTTACAATATCCATTGATTTTAATTTGTTCGCTATTTGTGCCCGTTTGTTTTTGTCATTCGTTTTTTTGTATTCGGCAAGTCCGTCAGAATATTTCTTTAAATCCTGCCGAACCATATCAGCGGTATTCCCTGTCAGGTTAATTAAATCGTTATTCCATAACTTGCTGATTCCGTCTGCAATATCTTCGCAAATACCGTCCTGTTTTAGTCTTTGCATAAATTCTGCAGATGCTGTATCAAAATTTGCCTTTAAGTCTTTGTAGGTGTTATCATTAACTGCACTTTTTGCGTTTGTAAGTGCAATATTAAAACTTTTCTGTACTTCGTTATTCAGTTTGTTTGCCTGTTCGTCAAGTTTGGCTTTTACCTCTGTATCAGGTTCAAGCATCATAGCATCGGCCTTGTAATCAAATGACTTAAATTGACTGTTTAATTTTGTTGCATATATATTTTTTGCATCAAAATTCAGTTCTTTTAAAAGCGCTTCACTAACCTTACTTGTATCAAGTTTTTGAGTAGAAAGCATATATTGTTTTGTTGTCATATCAGACAATTCTATTTTTTTGTTTTTGTTATTGTCATACGAACTAAAAACGGATTTGTTTGTATTATTTGTGGTATGAGTAGGCTTTTTCGCCCCGCCATTCCCGACGAACGACTCTACAGACTGCTGTCTTTCGTTAAGACCTTTAGCAATCTGACCGAACCCAAATTGTTGGTTGTTTTGGTTGTTGATAGGTGGCATGCTCAAAAAATATCCTTGTATACTATGTATATATAAAGTATATACTCATAAAAATATTGACTTTTTGGTGAAAAATAGTTAACAAGAGTTAACAAAGGGTAATTGTTAACAGATTACAGATACCAAAATTTATGATATACTTATGTTGTAATTAAATGAAAGGCTATCACGAATGGGAGATGAAGATAAGCAGTTTGATGCCACGCCGCAGAAACTGCAAAGAGCAAGAAAAGAAGGGCAGGTAGTTAAGTCAAAAGATGTATCTACTGCGTTATCTTTGATTGTTGTGTTTTCATTTATTCTTATGATGGCACCTATTACATGGAGTTTGATTTGCGGATTGTTTAAAAATCTGTATTCTCAGATTCCAAATCAGCATGTGGCGGAGGTTGGATATCAGTACATACTTACATCTGCAATCTTGCCGACGGTTGCTATTATCGGGTCAACTCTTGTTGTTGCGGCTTTTGTTGCCGCTTTGGGTGATTTTATTCAGGTTGGGCCGTTAGTTGCTATTGCGCCGCTTATCCCTAAGTTGGATAAATTAAACCCTTCAAAATATTTTAAAAATATCTTTTCTGTTAAAACTTTGTTTGAGTTGTTTAAAAACATTCTCAAGGTTTGTATATTGGGTTTTGTCGGCTGGGCAGTATATTCTGCACACTTAAAGGGAATTTTGATGCTTGCGGCAATAGATAACAATTTTGCGGTAATGAATGAATTCGGAAGTTTGATTAAGGACTTTATTTATAAGGCTTGTCTTGCCTTTTTGATTATTGCAGTAGCGGACTATGGTGTAACCCGCTGGAAGTTTATGAAAGACCAAAAGATGTCTTTTAAGGAAATAAAAGATGAATATAAAAACTCTGAAGGTGATCCGCATGTTAAGTCTGCGCTCAGACAACGCCGTATGCAGATGCTCCAGCGCGGGGCGATGGATTCTGTTGCTGAGGCTGATTTTGTTGTAAGAAACCCGACCCATGTGGCATGTGCCTTAAAATATGATGCCCAAACGATGATGTCGCCGACTCTTTTGATGAAGGGGGCGGAACTTATTGCTCAGGAAATCATAAAAATTGCGGAAGAAAACAATGTTCCGATTGTTGAAAATCCTCCGGTTGCGCGTGCGTTATACAGAATGGTTGAAATCGGTCAGCAGATACCCCCTGAACTCTTTAAAGCCGTAGCTGAAATTCTACTTTTTGTTTACAACTTGAAAAATAAACAGAATCAAGGTAATATTAGATAAGAAAAGTCTAGGCAATATTTAAATATTTAAACCATGGATAAACAGAGTCTATTAAAACAGTATGTAAGCATAGTTCAGAGAGTAGCTAAGATTGAGCAGCGTCGTGTGCCTAATCACATGATTGAGTACGAAGAGCTGGTCAGTATTGGTATTATCGCTGTACAGGCCATGATTAAGGGTAAGACTGAAGAACAGCTTCAAAAATATAATGACTCATATATGGGAACTGCTGTAAAATGGGCTATAAGAAACGAACTGCGTCACAGATATAAATGGTATTCAATGAAGCAAAAAACAGAAGGTGACTCTGAAGAAGGTGCTGAAGGAGATGAAAATTCGTCAGGTTCAGTTAAAGAGGCCGTATATCAGACTATTCTTTCTATTGATAGTTTGGCGGCGGCAGCGAGTGACAATGATTCTCCGTTTGATTTTATCAAAGACCCGCATGCAATGCCTGATGAAAATGCTGAAATTGTCGAAATGAGCAGACTTATAAAAGAAGCTATTGCAAATTTACCTCAAAAAGAAAGAACTGTTGTTGAGTATAGATTCTACCGTAACATGCAGGCTAAAGATATTGCTACAATGATTGGTTTATCCCCGTCACGTATTACCCGTATTATTCAGGGTGCGTTGGTTCAGATTAGAGAATACCTAAAATCAAAAGGAAGAAACGATTACTAATCTATCGTCTGCTTACCTGTTGCCCGTTTGAGATGCTTACAGATTGTATGCTGAGGTTCATAAATTCTATGTCGTCATAGTCAACATAGGCTGTCTGCATAAGGTTTCTGCCTGCTTTTATCGTTATTATGTTGTTTTGATTATATTTTACGAGATGTTTAGGGAGTCTGATTCTTTGGTTATCCCCATTAATTTGAATTTCGGCAATTTTTTGTCCGTTGAAATATACTGCAGGTGGGCTTGCAAATGATGTTGTAATTTGGTTTTGGCCCATTCCTCTTGCCATAGCCGTATCAATTCCGACAATTGAACCGATTACAAGGTATTGCTGTTTTGTGTTTGCTGATGCGGGAATGAAGAATTTTTGGCTGTAAACAGGCCCTACGGCTGCTCCCATAAATTGCCCTGCGTTAGCAGAGAAGTTTGAGTAATTGTTATCTCCGAGGTGGCACAGTCTTGTTTCTATCCCGATATCAAGCGGGGTTGATGATTCTATTTCGACTATAAAAGGCACTCTGTTTGCCCCTCTTTTTAAAGTCATAGAAAACGGCTTGTAGTTCTGTTTTTCAACAGAGAGTATTGTTTGATTGTTTATAACGGTTTTGAGTTCAAAATGCCCGTTTATATCAGAATATACGGTATAGTTTGTTGAAGGTATTCTGATTCTTGCGTTAGAGACAGGTTTTCTTGTTGATTTATCAATAACGGTACAATAGTTTTTTGCCTGTTCGCTTGTGTTAATTCCGCCTTCAATCATTGTTGCAGGGGTAAAGGTCGGGTTTAGTAATGTAAGGCAAAATGCCGTCAGTAAAATAAAGTTAAACTTTTTCATAATAATATTCTTCATCATATACACTCACTTTTTGTCCGTACTCTGTATAGTATTTAATGATTATTTTCAAAAAGTAAAATTATATTTGAAATTAATATTTTTTTTTGTTATCCTTTTCTTTGTGAGGGTTAAACCTCTCTTGATAATTAAATAAGCCGATGTGATGGAATTGGTAGACGTGCCAGACTCAAAATCTGGTGTAGGCAACTACGTGTCGGTTCGACCCCGACCATCGGCAAATAAAACCAGTCCTCAAACGGGGGCTGGTTTTATTTGTTGATTTGTGTCATTGGGAGAAGCGGCTTTTATCGGTTCGGCGACCTGTGAGCAGAGTGCGGAGAGCTTTTGCCAAGAGATAAAATCTCTTAGGCAAAACTCGGAGACACATTTAACGCGAACAGGTCAAGACAACCCCGACCATCGGCAAATAAAAACAGTCCTCAAAAGAGGGCTGTTTTTATTTTTGATTTTTATAATAGTTTTGATTTTTCTTTGTCGTCTGTTAATTCGCATCCTCCTGTTCTGTAAAAGAGGTTGTTTTCGGTTTGTCTGTCTATTGTTTTATTAACTAAGACTGCCCCTTCGTATGTTCCTATACCTGCGATTATCCCGTTTAAAACCCTTGGCAGCGGTGTTTTGAGTTTTTGGTATGCGGAAATTCCAACTAAAACTCCAATCAGGGCTGAGCCTGCTTTTTGTAATACATCAATACCGTTCAGACTCTTTTTGCTTCTGATAAAGCAGTCAGCATTTTCCTGCGGAACGACATAGTATTTTACAGGCTTATTTTTGTTGTTTAAGTCTGTTTCTGTTATTAAGACCCGTTTTGAGTCAATTGTTTTAGCGATTTTTATATCGTCCATTTAGTCCTCAGAATTTATTTAATAACATCTAACTTTTTTGAGTTTGTTACTTTTTTGTTGGTTATGTCGATTATTACCTTTGAGCCGTCTTTTTTGTAGAGAATAAGATCGGGATTTTCGTCTTTGTTCACATCTTTTACCGTGAAAGTATCCTGTCTGATTGAATCGGATGCTGCTATATTTGCTACTTTGTTAAGGAAACGCGCGTTTTCTTTGTTGTTGTTTTGTACATCTGCCGCAACTATAAATGTTGCAAATAAGAAGGTTCCGATTCCGCCTGCGATTACTCCCTGTCTGAAACCGTTTTGTGTTCCTCTTTTTAAATCTTCTTCGTAGGTAGAGTAGCTGACTTTGTCATCATCATCCCTGTCGTAGCAGGAATAGCTCTGTTTGTCGTCATCTCCGCAATCTCCTGAATATCCTTTAAATGCAGGTGTGGACTTTGCATAGTGTACAGGTGCAATGGTTAAATTCATTATTCCCTCCTAATTTTCCTTTGTTGGTTGTGTTTTATAATAAATCATAAATAAAAAGTTTTGCTAGCGGCGGTCAGATTATTAATTATTTGTTACAAATTTCGGGATAAACACATGCGTTTATTTCTATATTTTTCTTAATATATGTGTATAAATCTTGCTGTTTTTATGGTATTCTTTATTATGAATGTTTAGTTTTCGGGGAAATTAGACATTTATGTTTAGTGATAGATATAAGGGTAATATGAGGGAGTTGTTACAAAATATTTTTTCAATAGCTGATTATGGTGAAACTCACCATATTCTTCGTCTATGCGGATTGAAATTCAAATTCCCGAAAAGAGAATATGCCCTAAAAAAGAAAAATTGCCCTTATTATCTTTATAAAAAGAACAACACCGATATTACAACAATTCCGCCTGCAACAGGTCAGGTAAGAGATATTCAGCTCGCTAACCTTGCGCTTTTAAAAGAGCTGGATTATGTTTGCAAAGAAAACGGGCTGAAATACTGGCTCGATTTCGGCACACTGTTGGGTGCAGTACGTCACAAAGGATTTATCCCGTGGGATGATGATATTGATACCGGTATGATGAGAGAAGATTATGACAAAATAATTGAAGCATTCAAGAAATCATCCAGAAATCCTGATTTATACGCAGAAGAAACCTTTTTAGGCAGGTCACAGACAATAATTAAAGTAAAACACAGAAAATGTCCGCATCTTTTTGTGGATATTTTCCCGCACGATTATTCAAACGAAGTTTTGAGTAAGGACGACAGAATTAAGAAAACAAAAGAATTGTATAAGATAAGGTTAAAATTAAAGAAAGACAGGTCGCTTGATACTTCTGAAAAAGTTGTTGCGGCTGTTAAAGAAATTCAGTCAAAAATAATACCTGATAAGTATGTTGAGAAAAGTGATATCCAATGCGGCTTGGAATATTTCTATGCTGAGCCGATATGGGTACATTCGTATGATACAATCTTTCCGATTAAAACGATAGAGTTTGAGGGTTTTTCAGCAATGTGTATGAATAAGCCGGAAGAATATCTGTCTGATATTTTCGGTGACTATATGGCATACCCTAAAAAGTTCGGGTTTGGGCACAGTATGTATGCTAATTTGGATAACGAAATTGAACTGATAAGAGAGTTGGGGAAATAATGGGAATAGAAAAAAAAGACAATATTATCAAAAATATTTTAAAAAAGTTGTTGAAGGTATTTTATTCCAAATCTTATAACTACTTATCAAGACACTTTGAGTATAGAATTTTATTCCTAAAATTTTCTAAAAAAGATAAAATCGGTATCCTTCAGGAAGAGGCTGACTATTTAAGAGGGGTTATAAATTCTGTATTTGATACCTCAAAATTACCAAAAGCAGAAGGTGCTTTGAGAGAATGGCAGTTAGAGTGTCTGAAGCTCTTGGAAATGGTTGATTCTGTGTTCAAATCCGCAGGTGTTGAATATTGGATAGATTACGGCACACTTCTCGGTGCGTACAGACACGGCGGATTTATTCCGTGGGATGATGATATCGATATCTGTATGATGAGAAAAGATTACGACAAGATTATCCCTGAATTGAAGAAATATTTTGAAAATACAGATTTTGAATTGCTTGAGCGTTCCCAAAAATGGAATAATTTCCAGTTGAGAATAGCGCACAAATCAAGCCATATCGGGTTGGATATTTTCCCTGTTTATGAATATCCGCAGGAAGAACTGACACCTGAATTAAACAGGGAAATTTTTGAAAAACGCAAAGCTGCAAGAGCATATTTTGACAAGAAATATAAAAAGAAAAAGACAATGACTGAAAAAGAGGTTAAACTCGCACACGAAGATATCCTCAAAATTCACGAAGATATGATATTGCCAAAAGGCAGAGAAATGGGCGAAAAACCTATCCTTTTCCATGGGGTTGAATTTCCGTTTACGGAAGGATATTTGGTTATACCTTATGATGATATCTTCCCGTTGAGTGAAACTCAGTTTGAGGGCAGAGTTTTTCCTTGTCCGAACAGATCAGAAAAATATCTTACTGATTTATACGGGAATTGGAAAAATCTTCCAAAAGGTGCGGGTGTAAGCCTGAATGTTGATATATCTTTAAAATCGGAGGTTAAATAATGAAACAATTTATAGTCGGACCTGTTGAGATGTATCCGAGTACAAAAAGAATTTTAGAAAAAGGTTATACATATTTCAGAACGCAGGAATACGGTGATATGGCAAAAGAATGCCTGAAAAAAGTTGCTGAAATGATGGGCGCAGCAAATTCAACGACCATTTATCTTGCAGCGTCAGGTACGGGTGCTATGGACGCCGTTGTTGATAACTGTATGACGGGAAATGATAAAGCGTTAGTTATAAACGGCGGAAGTTTCGGGCACAGATTTTGTGAACTTCTTGAATGGTACAAAATACCTTATGATTCAATAGATTTGGCTTGGAATGAAGTTGTTTCTGCAAAAGATTTTGAGCCTTATGAAAACAAAGGTTATACTGCGTTATTTGTTAATCTCGATGAAACTTCATCAGGCAAACTCTATGACATTGAGTTGATAAGTGATTTTTGTAAAAGAAATAATCTGTATTTAATAGTTGATGCTATTTCAACATTTCTTGCAGATGATTATGACATGGAGAAGTATGGTATTGATGTTACGATAATAAGTTCTCAAAAAGGTTTGTGCTTATCTCCGGGGATGTCAATAGTTTCTTTTAGTCAAAGAATGGTTGATAAAATTAACAAAGAAGGCAAACCAAATTCTTATTATTTCGATTTTAAACCGTATTTTAAGAATATAGAACGAGGTCAAACCCCGTTTACTACAACAGTTTCTATAATGTATGAATTAAAAGATATGCTTGAACTGATTGAAAAAGCAGGCGGTAGCGATAAATGGATAAATGTGGTAAAAGAAAAAGCCGAATACTTCAGAGCAAAAGCTAAAGGTATGGGTTTGAATATTCCCGATTATCCAAAATCATACACACTGACTCCTGTATATTTTGAAGATATCAGCGCAAGTGATGTTGTAAAAGGGTTGAGAGAAAGATATGAGTTATTTGTTAATCCGTGCGGAGGTCAAATGGCTGACAGGTTGCTCAGAGTTGCTCATATCGGGAACACAACAAAAGAAGACATAGATTTATTATTAGAAAAAATGTCAGTAATAATTGACGAACTTAAAAATAAACAGTTACAAGGAGTGTTTTAATAATGGAAACCAAAGACAAGTCCCGTTGTTATGGGGAAAAAATTGATATAGATTCAAAAGATATAAAAGGGTTTTGGCAGAAGCGCGCCGAAAACAGTAAAGAGTTGAATGCTGTTCTTTTGGGTAACCAAAAAGACGCTCATCATGGTGAGATGAGAAACAATCGTGAACAGGAGTTGTTGTTCAATTTGTTGGGCGATTTTAAAAATTTATCAATTCTTGATATCGGATGCGGTATGGGCAGATGGGCCGAGAATTTTTTGGATTACGGTGAATTTAGATATACAGGGATAGATATGTGTGAGAACTTTACCATCAATAACAGAGAAAGGTTCTCTAACTATCCGAATATTAAATTTTATACTATGCCCGCTGATATTATGAATTTTGAATTGCTTGATAAGACTTATGATTTGATTATTGTTAACGGGGTTATGATGTACATAAATGATGAAAATCTGAAAAAAGTTTTCCAAAATATTTCAGGTTTTAACCCTAAAAACATCTATTTACAAGAGTCTGTGACAACTATAAACGAAAGATTAACGCTTGATAAATTCTATTCGGAAGAATTGGATACAAATTATAGTGCGATTTACAGAACACCGCAGGAATATGAAGGTTTTATGTCTGAGTTTTTATCCGAATATGAAATCGTTAAATCAGAACTTATGCTGGATAAAGAAACAGGTGCAAGAAAAGAAACGAATGCACAATATTGGTTTTTGAAAAGGAGTAATTTATGATAGGAAATAAAACAGTTGTATACACATCAGGAACTTTTGATATGCTTCACATCAATCATTTAAAAATGATTGAATATGCAAGAGCATTGGGAGATATTTTGATTGTCGGGGTTAATACGGATGAACTTGTTGCAACATACAAATCTCAGCCGATTATTCCTTTTGAACAAAGAATTGCGCTGATGAAGGCAATAAAAGGGCCTGATATCGTTATTCCGCAACGATCTTTGGACCATAAAGACAAAGTCGCGAAACTTAATTTTGATATCTTTGTTGTCGGTGATGACTGGGCAGGTAAATACGATTACCTTAAAGAACAGGGTGTTGATGTTGTTTACTTCCCTTACGGCGAAGGTATCAGCTCTTCAAGTTTGAAGAAGAAAATCTATAACAATTACGAAAAACTGCAGAAGAAAGCAGACAGCCACATGCCGCTTGATGCAGATGTCAGAGCATAATTGTTTTAATGAGGTATATTATGAAATTGTGCATATTACAAAATTTAATTGATATTATCAGAAGAAAATACTATGATATAACTTATGAAAAAATGAGAAAAACATTAGAGTATTTATCTGATTATTATGATATTGATGCAGGAATAATGCATAATATTTTTAAAAATCATTTATTTCCTCAGTTGACTTGTGGTTTTGATAAGAAAAATTTAAAAAAATATATTGCAACTTTAGATCCTGCAAAGTTGCCTAAAGCAGAAGGTGAATTAAGAGATTATCAGATTAGAGTTTTAAACCTCGCGAAAGAACTCATACCGGTTATTGAAGGACAGGATATTCATCCTATTTTAGTCGGTGGAACATTGCTTGGTGCTGTTCGTCATAAAGGTTTTATTCCATGGGATGATGATGCTGATTTTGACCTTATGCGCTCTGATTACGAAAAACTGTATGAATTTGCTAAAAATAATTATATTTTTCACGAAGAGTATAAATACGAAAATTATAAAGACTTTTTTGCTGATTTGAATAATTTGTTAAAAGAAAATCCAAATCAAATAATATTTACGATGAAGACATGCGGACTTTGTGCATACAAAGGCACTTCATTAAGAGATGTTGTAAGCGTGGATTTTTTCCCGCGAGATTACATAAATGATTCTCTATCTGAAGAAACATATATGAAATACATAAACAAAAGCCGGAAAAATAAACAATTTAAATATTGGTATGAGTATTTTGACTTTATTGAAAAAGAAATGAAAGATAATGTGATTTTCCCTAAATCAAGTTCAAAAACCGCAAAAGGTTGGGGCAGTTATGCGATAAATACTTTAAATCGTGGTGTTGTAATAAATGCTGAAAAAATGTTTCCGCTTAGAAGAATTGCATTTGAGGATACAGAGTTTTATACCGTTGCTGACCCTGATAATTATTTGAAAGTTATGTATGGAAAAGATTATAATTCCTTTCCTGTTTGCATAGATTTTGCGAAAACGGCAATAATGTTATCTGAATATGCTGATATGTGTGAAGAAACAAAAAATGAGTAATTTATTGGAGGAAATATACAAAAATGTTGGTAGGGTATACGGCAGGTGCATTTGATTTATTTCATATAGGGCATTTAAACTTACTTAAAAGGTCAAAAGAAAGATGTGATCATCTTATTGTAGGTGTTACAACTGATGATTTAATTTTTCAAACAAAGCATAAAAGACCGGTTATTCCTTATGAAGAACGCGTACAAATAATTAAAGAATTACGATGCGTTGATGAAGTCGTTGTGCAAGACGATTTGGATAAGGTAAAGGCATGGGCAAAATATAAATATAATATTTTGTTTTCAGGTGATGATTGGAAAAGTTCGGAACGCTGGCAAGGTTATGTAAGAGAATTGGCGAAAGTAGATGTGAATGTTGAGTTTTTGCCTTATACAAAAACAACAAGTTCTACTTTATTAAAGAAAACACTGGAGATGTTAAATGGACGCTAAATTTATTACAGAAACAAATACACACTATGTATTTAAGTTTTTATTTTTCAAAATAAAAATTAGAAAAAAAATGAATAATAAAATCATACTTCTTTTAGAAAATGGGGAAGAAAAGGTTGTAAAGAAGGTAAAAGGAATTGATATAAAATTTAAAGGTGATAATTCTGTTGTAAAAATAGGGTGTCCTGTCGCAGATTTTAGGGATTGTACAATTTATGCAGGCAATAATTGTCAAATTTTTATAGACACTTCAGAATATTTTATAAGAAATACCATAATTAATGCGAGTGCAGATAATTCAACCGTAAAAATCGGTAAAGACTGTTATTCTTTTGATAATCTAGAGATATTGTTGCACAGAGAACCTAATTTATCAGTGACTATAGGGGATAGATGTATGTTCGGGACAAATGTTGTTATAAGGACATCTGATGCACATACTATCACTGATTTAGAAGGGAATGTTATAAACTTTGGGAAAAATGTTGTATTAAAAGACCATGTATGGTGCGCTATGAATACAACGGTATTAAAAGGTGTTACTATTGCTGAAAATTCTTGTGTTGCAACAGGTGCAATTGTATCAAAAGATTTGCCGATACCAAATTCAATATATGGTGGTATCCCTGCAAAACAAGTAAAAACAGGAATTAATTGGGATAAAAAACGCCTGTTGAATATGTGAATTGTATGACAAATCCTGATTAATTTGAAAGGGAGCAAATGATGAAGCTTTTTGGAAAAGAATATGATATCGATACTAAACATTTTACATACTATTTTTTTGGATTAAAAATTTCAAAAAAGGATAAAATTGGGATATTAAAAGCCCAAAACGAATATTTGACAAATGTAATAAACACGGCACTCGGAGCAGAAAATATGCCAAAAGCAACGGGTGAAGTGAGAGAATGGCAGTTGGAACTGTTGGAACTCTTAAAAGAGTTTGATAAGATATGCAGAGAAAATAATTTACAATATTGGCTTGATTTCGGTACTTTGCTAGGTGCAATAAGACATAAAGGTTTTATTCCGTGGGATGATGATTTGGATGTAAGTATGATGTCATCTGATGTAGATAAGGTAATACCTATATTAAAAGAAAAATTTAAAGATTCTAACTATATTGTTAGAGAACGTGCATTACATTGCAATAATTTTCAGCTTAGGATAAGGAATAAGCAATATAATTTGGGGATGGATGTATTCAGAATGTTTGATTATCCTGCGAAAAATTATTCTGATGAAATCCGTTCAACCGTAAACGAAGATATTTTACATAATAGAAAAATTTTTGAGAAAAAATTTAAATCCAACAAAAATTTTGGTGAGGCAAAAAGATATTTAAATGAATTTCATGATAAGTTTTTTGGCGATCAAACTGACCCTAAAAAGGTTCTTTTATCAAGAGGTATAGACTTTCCTTATGATGAAGATTATGTTACAACCCCATATGACGACATTTTCCCATTGAAGGAATTTGAGTTTGAGGGATGTATATTGCCTATTCCTAATAAACCTGAAGAATATATGTCACATTTTTGGAAAAACTGGAAAGATATTCCAACAGGAATAGGTGGTATCTATGTGAATTATTTACATGATTATAAAAACAGTAAGAGTGATTATTAGGAGCGTATGAGATGAAACTGTTAAGAAAAATATAAGGCTACTTACAGTTCTATTATTGAGAAAGATAACGAAGTTACATGATAATAAAAACTATAAAATAATATCGATAACCACTTGCCTATAGGTACTGAAATGGAGAAAAATAAGGGGTATTTAATAAATGAAAGACAATGTAAAAATTTCAATTGTTGACGAAAAAGAAAAATATGAAAAGGTTAAATTAGTTAAGCCAAACATTATATACAACCGATTCGATATTAAATATAACGGTTCTTTTGATGTGTTGAAAATTGAATATAATGGCGAGGTTCAATATGTATCATTTCATATTGATGAGAAGAAGTATTGTTTTATCGGGTTATATATGACCGATATAGAACAAGTTGTATTTAATAATATGCTGGATTTTTTAACAAGAAAATTTAAGAAAATAAGAAGATTTAAACTGTTGCAATGCCGTGCTAAACATCCAGAACTTGATGACAAAGTGTGTTGGATGCTTGATTTGCCAGACACAGTAGAAGAATATTGGGCTCAATTTTCTGCAAAGAGCAGATATAACAGAAAAAGAGAATTTAAAAAACTTTGTGAGTCTTTTAATATATCTTTTGAATATTATAAAAAAGAAGATTTGACCGAGTCGATCATAAAGAGATTTTTTGATTTTAAACAAGAAACAAAAGATGATGTTTATTACGATTTATCGGGAAAGGGGATTAATCTTTTTTTGTCAAATTTTTTCAATCTGACAGACACTTATGTTCTGAAAATAAATGGTAATATTGAAGCGATTATATTTTATTCAATAACAGATTCTCAAGTTCTATATTGCGAGAATATGGCATATAATAAAGAGTTCGCATCTTATAATATAGGGCAAGTTCTATTTTACTACAGTGTAGAAAAGTTAATAGAAAGAAAATTCAAGTGTCTATATGTTGGGGGCGGTAATTATGAATATAAAAGAAATTGTCACGCAATAAAGTATGATACTGGAAATGGAATTATTAAAGCACAAAGAATCCATAAAAAAATATTAAATTGGCTATTTGAATGTGTGAATAGTGGAGAGTATAAAATAATCACTTTATTTGGAATAAAGCTAAAATTTAGAAAAGGGAAAAGAAGAAAACTAAAAATCCCATTTATGAATAAGATATTAGTATATAATAATGTACTTGGTACAAAGAATAGGATAAATGTTCTTTATAAAAATAAAAAACGCAGACTTATTTTTATGCATCCGGATTCAATCCTAAATATTGAAGGTAATAATAATACAGTTAATTTTCACTTTAAAACAGGAATGTTTCCGAAAGGATTAAAACTTAAAATTGATGGTTCGAATAATAATATCGATATTTATAAATCTTCTTTTGAAGATGCAACAATCAAGATGTATCGTGATGACAATACATTATTGATAAAGCAACAAAGTTTTCAACCGATAGCAAATGCGACAATATACGTAGGTTATGGTGGTTCGATATTCATCGGAGAAGATTGTGAGCTTGGTAACGGAGGTTTAGAACTTGCTGTTGCTGGTGATTATAAAGAAAAACATAAAATGGTTATTGGTGACCATACTCATATTGCAAGAGATGCTATAAT
Source organism: uncultured bacterium (assembly GCA_902765215.1). Taxonomy (GTDB): domain Bacteria; phylum Cyanobacteriota; class Vampirovibrionia; order Gastranaerophilales; family Gastranaerophilaceae; genus UBA2883. Next base: position 31,712 of record CACWZA010000015.1, read on the forward strand.
ACGAACTTCTGACGGTCAATCGTTGATTGATCCAAAAACAAATCTCCCGACAGATCCGCCTCAAGATGTAATTATAGGAAATCATGTATGGATAATGTCGCGTTGTATTATTTTGAAAGGAAGTTATCTGGCTGATGGTTGTGCTGTTGCTGCCAATTCACTTGTGAACAAACAATTCGTCGAGCAAAATGTTTTAATTGGCGGAACTCCTGCAAAAGTTATGAAAAAAAACATTCGTTGGGATAGCCCCTATGGGAAATACATGGAAAGACTTGAAAAAGAGGGAAAATGATAAAAACATAAGTGAGTGGTGTATATTTTTTTACACTAATTAAAATTGAAGTACCATTATACGAGGCAAAAAAATTTAAATTTATATAAGTACAATGTTGCTGAGGTCGTTCGCGAGGGTAGGCATATTCAAAGGTATCAAATTATCTGATAATGACTATAAATTTATAGTGTAATTAAGCCGTTATTGACAGTATGAAGGATGTGCTGGAAATAATTGATAATACCGAAGAAGAATTTCTTAAATCACTTGTTTTGACAAATCGTGAGCGAAATGTTGAGTATGCAAAGATTAAGGGGCTGTTAAGCGGTACTGCCAGAAAGAAATATAAAAAACAGTACAGAGAATCCTTGAGAAAAATTAAAATCGGCAATTCTTCAGATGTTTATCGTACAGTGCAAAGAGATTTAAACCTTCAAAAAATCAAAAAAATAATAAAGGATGTGCCTAAATTTATATTTTCAATTAAAAATAAAAACGATAACGGGAAAAAGCAAAAGGTAATTACTGTGCTGGGAATAAAGTTTCGGCTTACGAAATAAATTTCTTTATTAAACTCTTATGTCAGGTTATAAAAGTATTTGAAAAAGGCGCTTGTATATGATAAATTCTCTTTATGGGGGAATTTATGAAGGGGATAATTTTTGACTTTAACGGCACATTGTTTTGGGATTCGCAGCTCCATTATGATGCGTGGCGGATGTTCTCTGAAAAATTGCGGGGTTATCCGTTCACTGATGATGAGATGCGAAAATATATGTTCGGGCGTACCAATAAGGATATTATCACCTATTGTACGGGAAAAGTTCCCTCTGATGATGTCGTTGAAAAACTTGCCTATGAAAAAGAATCTCTCTATCGTGAACAATGTCTGAAAGATAAAGAGCATTTTAAACTCGCTCCCGGGGCGGTTGAGTTTCTCGATTGGCTAACGGAAAACGATATACCCCGTACTATTGCAACAATGTCAGAATGGCAGAATGTTGAGTTTTATATAAAAGAGTTTAATCTCGCTAGATGGTTTGATTTGGATAAAATTGTGTATTCAAATGGGAAAATTAAGGGAAAACCCGATCCTGAAATTTATCAAATCGCCTGCCGTAATTTAGGTTTACCACCTGAGGACTGTATTGTTATCGAGGATGCTGTATCGGGAATAGAATCGGCACACAGGGCAGGTATCGGGAAAATTATTGCAATAGCATCGCTTGAAAGCCATGAGCTCTACAAACAGTTTGATTATCTCTATCAAATCGTTGACCGTTTTGAAGAGATTGATAAATCTTTGTTCGGGGGTAAATAACAAACAATAACCTATCCTCTGTTGAGGGGTGTTTTATGATGATTAATTACCCACCTTTACAGACTTTTAAAAAAGCGTGAGTTATGCTAGAATGTTGTTAGTATAGGAGAAACATAATGAATAAGAAGATTAGTTATATATTAGGGTTAATGGTATTGGTATTTGGTGTGGGTGCTTATGCGTTCGCGGGTGATGGTGTTATGGACAGGATTTCAGCGGTTACTTCTGCTCCTCCTGCACAGACTGAACCTGTTACAAAAGATGCTCCCGCTCAAAATCAGGAGCAGGTACAACAACAGCCTGTTCAGTATCATTGTATCAACCCGTTGATTATTGTGAAAAGTCCAAACAACTTTTTGAACAAAAAAGTTTGTATGAAAGCTAAATTCGGCAAGTTTGCAACTCTCGGTCTTGACTACAAACCTGCTATGCGCAGTTCTGAAACACATATTTCTTTCCTGATTTACAGACCCGATGCGGAAAATAATATCCCATTGTCAGAAATGAAATTATTTGTTACAAGAAAAGCAGCAGAAAAACTGATTGATTTGAAAGAAGGGGATATGATTCTGTTCACAGGAACAGTTTTCTCAACCGCTTTGGGTGATCCATGGATTGATGTAGATTCAATTACTAAGTTAAATAAAGAAACCCCTAAAAAAGCATCACAGGATGTTAAGTAGTTATTATAATAAGTTTTGGAGTATAGAATAGTGGATAATAAGGAAGTGTTTTTAGCAATACATGGTCATTTTTATCAGCCGCCGAGAGAAAATCCGTGGCTGGAGGCAGTTGAATTACAGCCTAGTGCGTTGCCTTGCCATGACTGGAACGAAAGAGTTAACAATGAGTGTTATGCTCCAAATTCGGTTTCTAAGGTTGTTAACCACAAAAATGAGATATTATGTCTTGTTAATAACTACGAATATATGAGTTTTAACTTCGGTCCGACCCTGTTATCGTGGATGGAAGAGTTTGCTCCGTCTGCTTATGAAAGAATTATTAAGGCAGATATTAAAAGTGTTGAGGCGCATAACGGTCACGGTAATGCGATTGCTCAGGTTTATAACCACATGATTATGCCGCTTGCAAACGAACTAGATAAACAAACTCAGGTAAAATGGGGTATAAAAGATTTTGAATACCGTTTTGGCAGAAAACCTGAAGGTATGTGGCTTGCAGAAACGGCTGTTGACGATGATACACTGAGAGTGTTGGTTGAAAACGGGATTAAGTTCACTATCCTTTCACCGTTTCAGGCAAAACGAATTAAACCTGTTAATGCGCCTGAAAATGCTTGGCAGGATGTTGGTTGGGGTAATATTGATCCTGCTCGTTCTTACAGATATTTTATAAAATCAAACCCGAAACAGTATATTGATTTATTCTTTTATGACGGTGCGATTTCTAAGTCTGTTGCCTTTGATGAACTTTTGCGCGACGGTAATAAGTTTATAAAGCGTTTAGAGGACGGTATTTCTTATGAAAGAAACTATCCGCAATTGGTTAATATTGCAACGGATGGGGAAAGTTACGGTCACCACACCAAGTTCGGTGATATGGCATTATCTTTTATTATGTCAATGAAAGTAAAAGATTCTCCGTTTACAGTTACTAACTACGGAGAATATCTTGAAAAATACAGAAGTGATTGGCAGGTAGAATTGAAGGATGTTTCTTCGTGGAGTTGTTGTCACGGTGTCGGCAGATGGAAAGAGGACTGTGGTTGTTCTACGGGGGGGCAGGCAGGCTGGAATCAGAAATGGAGAAAACCGTTAAGAGATGCTATGGATTATCTCAGAGATTCGGTTACTCCGCTGTTTACCGAGTTTGGACAAAAGTATTTTAATGATCCTATGGAGGCAAGAAATAATTACATTGATGTAATTTTAGACAGAAGTTATATCAATGTGAAGAAGTTCCAGTCGGATTATTTCTTACCGGATCTTTCTGATGAAGATAAAGTTAAGGCAATGAAACTTCTTGAAATGCAAAGACAGGCAATGCTTATGTATACAAGTTGCGGCTGGTTTTTCTGTGAAATATCAGGTATAGAAACCGTTCAGATAATGAAGTATGCTGCCCGTGTTATTCAGCTTGCAAGAGAGTTTACTGATAAAGACTTTGAAACTAAGTATCTTGAAATTCTTTCAAAGGCACAAAGTAATTATAAGGAAATGGGTAACGGCAGAGATATCTATGAAAGATATGTAAGACCGTCTATCATTACCGAAAAACAAATCGTCAGCTTGTGGGCTGTTTCCTCTCTGTATCAGGATGTAGAGGACGAGGAGGAAGTATATTGCTATACGATTAAGAAAAAATCTTATAAAAAGGTTCAAAAGGCCGATTCTCAGTTAGTTATCGGTAATGTTGAAATTCAGTCAAAAGTAACACTGGAAAAACAAAACCTTGTATTTGCACTGTTGCAGTACACAGGCGGCGATTTCCACTGTGCTATTAAGGAACACGATTCATCATTCCCGGATAAGCAAAAAGAACTTATCAGGATATTTATGATGCAGCCGTTGACTGAAATTATCCGTGCTTTCGATGCATATTTCGGCGAAGAGTACTTCACTCTTAAAGATATCTTTATTGAAGAACGCCGTAAGATATTACAAATTCTTATGAAAGAAAGACTGGACGAGTTTGCTAATACTTATGAAGATATTTATAACGAGGGTAAAAGTTCTGTTATGCACTTGCAGGCACTTGGGCTTGAAATCCCTAATGAATTTAAGATTGCGGCTCAATATACACTTGAAAAACAGTTTAACGACTTGTTTACATCTTCAAACGGCTTTATTGATGAAGCGGTTATTCAGTCTGCGAACGATATCAACTTTGAGGCTAAAAGACTGGGTATTACTTTGGATAAGACTCCGACAAGCAAAATCTTTAGTAAAAAGATTACCCAAAATGTTCACAGACTTGTCTATAGCTGGGAATCTCAACAGGCAGAAGTTACTCACGATTTGCTTGATACAATTGACAAGCTCGATATGAATGTTGATATCTCAGATGCCCAAAACCTTTATTATACAAAGGCTGTTGCTCATTTTGATGATATGATAGACAATGTGAACGGAGCATCAGATGTTGATTTGATGGGGATGTTGTTTGATATTGCAACCCGTCTTAATATCAATGTGGATTTCTACAAGGCTAAATTTAACAAAACTGTTTTGGAAAAACGGTTGCTGAAGGGGTAAGCAATAGTTTGCTTAATATATATTTACCCCTACTTTACAAATAGTGAAAATTTTAGTAGAATGTAGTTAAGAAGTTTTCTAAAAAAGAACGGATTATTCCGTTCTTTTTTGTCAAAGGGCAAAAATGTACAAAACTGTGCATTTGTCCGCACAGAAGGAAGATATGAAGCAGGAAATAAACAGACACGAAATATTGGAAAAAATCACGCCACTTATAGAGAATACGGCTATGAGATTTGACTTGATTCCTATTGAGATTGATTTTTCAAAGGAAAATCACCGCTGGTTTTTGAGAATATTTTTGTATTCGCACAAAAGGGGTATTACGCTTGATGATTGCGAAAATGTTACGAGAAGTCTTAATGACTTTTTAGACGAGTTAATCCCTGTGAAATATTATCTGGAAGTTTCTTCTCCGGGGCTTGAACGCAAATTTAAGTCTGAAAGAGAGTTTGAAATCTTTAAGGGTAAAAGAGTCAGTATTAAGCTGAAACAACCTTTAGAGGGCGAAACAGAGCGCATATTTAAGGGCGAAATTGTCGACTGGGATTATACAAGAGGTTTAACCTTCTTTCGCTTTGAAGATGCTCAGGAGCTTCAGATTCCGAAAGAGAATATTCAGTCTGCAAAATTGTATGTAGATTAGTTTAATAAACGAAGTTAATAAAATGAAAGGATATAAAAATGATTAAAGTTACAGGTTTATATGAAGCTTGCGAAGAGCTTGAAAGAGAACGCGGAATATCAAAAGTTGATATTATTGAAGCGTTAAAAGATTCAATGGTTGCTGCATATAAAAGACACTTAAGAATTAAGGAAGCAACAAACATTGAAGCAATTCTCGTTGAAGAAACAAGTGAAATCGGTATCTTCAGAACAAAAGTTGTTGTTGATGCTGTAGAGGACGAAGATACACAGATTTCTTTGGAAGAAGCAAAAGAAATTGACGAAGATGTAGAAGTAGATGACGAAGTTAAAATCGAGGTTACACCTGAACAATTCGGCAGAATTGCTGCTCAGTCTGCAAAACAGGTTCTCACTCAAAGAATTAGAGATGCAGAAAGAAATAACATTCTGAACGAGTTCTTGGATAAGAAGGGTACTCTTACAACAGGTATTATCCAAAGAGTTGAAGGCAGAAATGTAATCGTTAATATTGGTAAGACTGATGCTATTATGCCTCAGAGAGAACAAATCCCTGGTGAATACTATAAAGCAGGTAACAGAATCAGAGTATTTGTTCTTAATGTAAAAGAAACAAACAGATTACCGCAGGTTATTGTTTCTCACGCACACGCAGAAATCGTCAGAGAATTGTTTGAACTTGAAGTTCCTGAAATCGAAGACGGTATCGTTGAAATTAAATCAATTGCCCGTGAAGCAGGTTACAGAACAAAACTTGCTGTATGGTCAAATGATGAAGAAGTTGACAGTGTTGGGGCTTGTATCGGACCAAGAGGTAGCCGTATTCAGACTATCGTTGGCGAATTAAAGAACGAGAAAATCGATATCGTTCGCTGGTCACCTGATCCTGTTGAATATATCGTAAATGCTATTGCTCCTGCAAGAGTTGTTTCTGTTGATATTATGGCTGACGACGAAGAAACTCACGAAGCAATGGTTGTTGTTCCTGACGATCAGTTATCACTTGCTATCGGTCGTGACGGTCAAAACGTAAGATTAGCTCACAAGCTGACTCAGTGGAAGATTGATATCAAGAGCGTTTCTCAAATGGAACAGGCAGAATCTGAAAATATCAGAAACTATGAAGAACCTGAAGAAGTTGAAGAAGACGATATCGATACAAATGATGAACTTCAGGAAGAAATCGAAGAAGAAATGAATCAACAAGTTGTTGACGAAGACGACTTAGTTGCTGATGCTGTTGAAGAAGAAGCAGAAGAAGCGGCTGAAGAAGAATAAGTTATATAATATTCATACAAAAAGTCAGGCACAGTTATGTGCCTGACTTTTTTTGCCGATTATGTTGTAATTATAGTTTTAAGCGCAGTATGTGTTTTGATTTGACCTATGATGTTGATATCTTGTATTTTACTTATTGAATTTGCAGGCAATTTAAACAACTGTTCTTTTTTTAAGGAGAAAGGTAAAGCTGGTAAAGCCCGCTATGCTTATCCGGTGCGAACCTGATTTATTTATCAAAAAACAAGCCCCTGAATTTGTTTCAGGGGCTTGTTTAGTTCTTAACCATCATTGGCTAAAATGATAAGTTATGTAACAGGAGTTTCATTATGATTGAAGTTTGCGTAAACATTCAACAATGATGTGATATCAGTTTCATTACCACTGTTCAATACAGCATCAACAGATTTATAAGCAGTTGTACTTGATGTAAACCAAGCCGTTACTGCACTCTTTAACCCGTCAATATCATATTTTGAGTCGTCTGCACAACTAATAGTCAACTTATCAACTGACTTACCGGAGATTTTAACCCCATCAGTAATGCTTGATTCTATGTCCTCAACTAATGCTACATTCTTACCGAATGAGAAACCTTTCTTCTTGTTGAATGTACCGTCAAAGAACAATGTCAATGAGTTATCAGCCAACTTGATTGTATCAGCCCCTTTCTTATCAGTAATAGCAGCAAGCCCGTCAAAGTTTGTAACATCACTAAAGTCATAAGTATCATTACCTTTAGAATCTGTGATTAGAGAATAGTCGCCTTCATCTAAAGATGTAAATACATACTTATCATCACCTGCTCCGCCTTTGATTGTGTTATAACCACCATCAATAATAAATGTATCATCAAAACTACCTGATGTGATAGCGTTATAACCATCATTAACATTGATAGTATTACCGACTTTTTCGTATTTTTTTGTTTCTGCATTTAAGACTTTACCACCGTTACCGGCATTGATAGTGTTATAACCGCCATTGATTTCAAATGAGTCAATGCCTGAGCCGGATTTGATTGTGTTATTACCATTCTTGATTACAAATTCATCACGACCGCTACCTGATGTAACTTTGTTAATACCACCGTTAATCTCAATTTCGTTGTGAGTATAAGCGCCTGGTAAAGTGCTATCAGTTGTTTTGGCATTACCGAGTTTAACTGTATTTAAACCGTTAGATAATTCAACATCGTTGCTACCGTTGCCAAGTTTAATATTATTAGAACCTGCGCTTACACTGATTGTATTGTCATTATTGCCCGCAGTAACTTTGTTAGCACCCATACTGTCTAGTTTTACAATGTTTTGACCTGCTCCAACATTGATAGTGTTAGATGAGTATAAATTTGTTTCCACATAGTCATTACCGGCACCTGTTGTAATCTTATTTGTACCTGCAATTTCAACAATATTGTTGTTTCCGCCTTTTAAAGTAACTGCATCATTGAAGTCTGAACCTGTAACAGTGTTATTAGCAACTTTACTGTTATTAGTAAATGTTATGCCCTTTGCTGTTTCAGAAATATATCTTGAAGCATTGATATCCATATCTGAATCATCGTTCTTAACAACGATTTTGCCACCTTTTGCTTTTTCAAAATCTTCAGCACCCTTAACTTCATCAGCGATTTTGTATTCGCCATTTATATCGTTAATAGTTGCTCTGGTTTCTGATTTAAAGTAGTTTGCGACAGTTACAGAATTACCGTCATCTGTTAGAATAACTAAATCATCTCCTGATTTTTCGATGTTTCTGTTTGCTAACTCAATATCAGAGAATTTAACAATATCGCCACCAAAAGCATCAGTGATTAAATCTGCACCAAATGCACCGTTAAATACGAATGTATCAGCACCTTTACCACCTGTAATAATATCGTTTCCTTTACCACCATTGATTGTGTCATTATTCTTTGTACCTGTGATGTTTTCGTTCAACCAAGAACCTTCGTAATTTTCAGAAGTCATTGTTACATTAATCAAATCTTCTGCCAAGTTATCTTCAGTACCGTTTACAAATAATGCAGTACCTTCGTGATCAGCTTTAGCATAATCTTTGATTGTTGCAGTGATTGTTGCGGTTGTATCTTTAGAAAGAGTTTCTGCATAATCAAAC
>CACWZA010000016.1 GCA_902765215.1 uncultured bacterium
GGCTCGTGGCACTCTGCCGAACAAACGATTAAGTATCGTTTGTGAGAGGGGTAGCGCAGAAGCAAAAAAAAGAACTTTTACAATTTAATTTAAATCACCATATAGGCTCGTGGCGCAGTGGTAGCGCAGAAGACTCTTAATCTTTTGGTCGTGGGTTCGAATCCCACCGGGCCTATTTTTTCATGAAAAAACTTAATAACCATTTCCCTATTGCGCATATTTTTGGTATAATACAAACAAGTCGGGGAAACCTGACAATATTTAGGTTTAGATAAATAGAGGTATACTTATATGAAAAGTCAATCAGTCGGCATGTATGTGATACTAGGGATAATGGTTCTGGCATTTGTTTCAATGCTTTTTGCCGGTTCAACAACACAAACAACAGAACTATCTTACACAACCTTTGTTCAAAAACTGAACGCAGGTGAAATCAAAAGTGTCCAGATAGACAAAAATTCTGTTACAGCAATCCCTGTAAAACAACCTGAAGCACCAAAAACAACCTCAAAGTACGAGGCGCTTATGGGAGCACCCGCACAGGCACCGACACTTCAATACCATGTACTTGTTCCTAATGCAGCGGATTTGATGGGCAAACTGGAAAAAGCAAATGTCGATATCAGTGTTAAAAAACCTAGTGAATCGTCACAAGTACTCGGGCTTTTGGGCTCGCTGATACTTCCTCTGCTATTTATTGTATTCCTTGTTGTAATGGCAAAGAGTCTACAGGCAGGCGGTTCTCAGGCGATGTCCTTCGGTAAAAGCAAAGCAAAAATGCTTTTAGACAGTAAGGTAAAAACAAAATTTGACGATGTTGCAGGGATTGACGAAGAAAAGAAAGAACTTGAAGAAATCGTTGATTTTCTGAAACACAGCGAAAAATATATTAAACTTGGTGCAAAAATACCAAAAGGGGTTCTTTTGGTTGGTGCCCCGGGTACAGGTAAAACCCTCATGGCTAAAGCCGTTGCAGGGGAAGCAGGCGTTCCGTTCTTTTCAATAAGCGGTTCAGACTTCGTTGAAATGTTCGTCGGGGTAGGTGCAAGCCGTGTTCGTGACCTGTTTGAACAGGCAAAGAAACACCAGCCTTGCATTATCTTTATCGACGAAATTGATGCAGTCGGCCGTCAACGCGGCGCAGGTTTAGGCGGCGGCCACGACGAAAGAGAACAAACCCTTAACCAGCTCCTTGTTGAAATGGACGGGTTTGATAAGAACACAAACATTATCGTTATTGCAGCAACAAACAGACCTGACATATTAGATAATGCCCTTTTAAGACCGGGCAGATTTGACAGACAAATTGTTATCAACAAGCCTGATGTATTAGGCAGAGAAAAAATATTATTAGTACACGCTAAAAACAAACCGTTAGCGGAAGAAGTAGATTTAAAAGTTCTTGCAAAAAGAACTCCGGGGTTCACAGGTGCTGATTTGCAAAACCTTCTGAACGAGGCTGCACTTCTCGCGGCAAGACACGACAAAACAAAAGTCGAAATGCCTGATTTAGAAGAAGCTATCGATAAGGTTATGGCAGGCCCTGAAAAGAAAAGCCGTATAATATCAGACGAGGAAAAAGAAAATACCGCATACCACGAAGTCGGTCACGCACTTCTTGCAAAACTGCTCAAAGGATGTGATCCTCTGCACAAGGTATCTATCATCCCACGCGGTATGGCACTCGGTATAACAATGACTTTGCCTGAAAAAGATTATTTAACAATGAAGAAATCACAACTGCTCGACAGAATCACAATGACACTTGGCGGTCGTGTTGCGGAAGAAATAATCTACGGCCCTGAATCAGTAACAACAGGTGCATCAAACGATCTTGAAAAAGTATCGGAACTTGCAAGAAAAATGGTTACTATGTACGGTATGAGCGACAAAATGGGAAATCTCACCTACGGCAAGTCACAAGAACATGTATTTATGGGCCGTGACTTTGGGCACAGCAGAGATTTTTCGGAAGAAATTGCCGCTGAGATAGACAAAGAAGTTAAGAAAATAATTGATGAACGCTACCAAATTGCAAAAGATTTGTTATTACAAAATCGTGATATGCTTGATTACATATCAAAAGCGCTTCTTGACAAAGAAACACTTGATGAAAAAGATTTTGACGAACTGATGCAAACCGTTCAAAACAACAGAAATACAAATGAGGGATAATAACATGAGTGAACAAGATTTAATATTTCAACAGTACAAACTTTATTCAGAACAAAAAGAAAGTTTTATTTCAAGAAGTTTTGGGATAAACAGATTTTATCTGTGCTTATGCATAATTCTGTTATTTGCCGTTTATTTCACAAAAACAGCAATATTCGCTTATTCAGTTCCTCTTAGTGTACTTCTTGCCATTATAGGGCTCAGCTGTTCCGTATTATGGTGGATGAACATGGATTCCTATAATATGCTTATAAAAATCAAATTCGCAAAGGTACTGGAAGAAATCGAAAAAAAATTACCTGTTCAGCCGTACGGCGATGAATACAAAGGAATAAAAGAATATCGCGAAAACAAAAAGATGTTCTTATTCTCTGATATTCAAAAGAGTGTTGCGGTAGTTGTTTTCCTTATGTTCTTTGTATCTTTGATAGAAACAATAATTCCGATTATCGTAAAAACAATCGCATAAGAATAAATCAGGTGATTAAGTGAAAAAGAGTTTTAAAGAGTGCTTGGGGGAGAAAATACTGATTCTTGACGGGGCAATGGGAACAATGCTGCAACGCCAGAATTTGACTGAATCAGATTTCAGAGGGAATCTGTTTAAAAACTCTGACATAGATTTGAAAGGAAATAATGATCTCTTATCAATAACCAAACCTGACGCAATCGAAAAAGTACACAGAGAGTATTTAGAGGCAGGGGCAGACATTATTGAGTGCAACACATTTAGTGCAAACTCAATCTCACAAAAAGACTACAATCTGGAAGGTTATGTAAAAGAGATAAACACCTCTGCCGTAAGACTGGCACGCAGCCTTGCAGAAGAATATTCAACACCAGACAAACCAAGGTTTATAGCGGGCTCTATCGGGCCTACAAACAAGTCGGCATCAATATCTCCTGATGTTATGAACCCTGATTACAGAGATGTTACCTTTGACGAACTTGTTGAATGTTACAAAGAACAGACGGATATCCTTGCAAAAGAAGGGGTGGATGTTTTCTTAATAGAAACAATCTTTGACACACTGAACGCAAAAGCGGCAATTTATGCAATAAAGAAAACCTTGAAAGAACAAAATAAAGATATCCCGATTATAATATCCGTTACCTTAACCGATAAATCAGGAAGAACTTTATCCGGACAAACCCTCGAAGCATTTTATTACAGCATAGAATACGCAAAACCGATTGCTGTTGGTTTAAACTGCTCTATGGGTATTGATGCAATGATTCCGTACATAGAGGAATTGGGCAAATATGCAAACTGCGGCATTTCACTATATGCAAATGCAGGACTTCCAAACGAGTTCGGAGGGTACGACGAAACCCCCGAACACATGGCAGAAGGTTACGAAAAACTGGCAAAACAAGAACTGTTGAATATTGCAGGCGGCTGCTGCGGAACTTCACCGGAACACATTAAAGCAATCGCCCAAAAACTTAACGGATATAAACCACGCAAGATTGAACAAAAACAAAAGAATTATTCTTCCTTCTGCGGACTTGAACCGTTTATATACGACGGAAATCAAAACTTTATTATGATTGGGGAACGCTCTAATGTCACGGGTTCAAGAAAATTCGCAAAACTGATACAGGAAGGGAACTTCACGGAAGCGCTTCAAATAGCAAAGAAACAAATCGAAAACGGGGCGAACATAATTGATATCTGTATGGATTCTGACCTGTCAAACTCAAAAGAGGATATGTGCAAATTCTTAAAACTGATTGCATCAGAACCTGAAATATCAAAAGTACCTATTATGCTGGATTCTTCCGATTTTAATGTAATAAAAGCGGGGTTAAAATGTATCCAGTCAAAACCGATAGTTAACTCTATCAGCCTTAAAGCGGGTGAAGAAAACTTTATTAAACAGGCAAAAGAAATAAGAGATTTAGGCGGCTCGGTAGTCGTTATGGCATTTGACGAGAACGGTCAGGCAACGGGAGTCGAGGACAGAGTTGAAATAGTATCAAGAGCATACAAAATTCTGACAGAAGAATGCAAAATACACCCGACTGATATCATTTTTGATTTAAATGTTTTTCCTCTGGCAACAGGGATGAAAGAACATAACGACAATGCAACTTCCTTTATAGAAGCATTAAAGATTTTAAGAAACAAATTTCCGCTCGTTCTGTTTTCAGGCGGGATAAGTAATATATCCTTCTCTTTCAGAGGGGTAAATATTGTTCGTGAAGCAATACACACAGTATTCCTATACCACGCAATAAAAGCAGGTTTAACAATGGGAATTGTAAATGCGGGGATGCTTCAAACCTATGATCAGATAGAAGAACCGCTAAAAACACTTGTTGAGGATGTAGTTCTGAACCGTTCAGAAAATGCTTCTGAAAAACTTTTAGAATATGTTGAAAGCGGAAAATGGAAAACAGAACCCGAAACAACAGTAAAAAAAGTCGAGGAATGGAGAAAAGAGCCTGTTGATAAACGCATACAGCACGCACTTATCAAAGGTGATACCCAATATATTGACGAAGATTTGGCTGAAGCCTTAACAAAATATTCACCGATAGATATTATTGAGAAAATCTTGCTCGAAGGAATGAATATTGTCGGAGAATACTTTGGCTCAGGGAAAATGTTCCTCCCTCAGGTTGTAAAATCGTCACGCATTATGAAAGAAATCGTAGACAAACTTCAGGACAAATTTGAGCAATCAGACAACTCAAAAAAACTCGGAACGGTAGTACTTGCAACAGTAAAAGGAGATGTTCACGATATCGGGAAAAATATTCTTTCTCTTATCCTGACCTGCAACAACTTCCGTGTTGTAGATTTGGGGGTTATGGTTAACTCTACGGATATACTTGAAAGCGCAAGAGAACAAAATGCAGATATTATTGCACTATCAGGGCTTATCACACCATCATTAGAGGAAATGCAAAAGGTTGCGGAACGGATGGAAAGAGAAGGGTTTAAACTCCCTGCGCTTATGGTTGGCGGGGCGACAACAAGCAAAAAACATACCGCAATAAAAATCGCACCGAATTATCACGGTCTGGTTGTACACACAACAAATGCTTCAGAAGCGGCTGTTGCTGCACAAAAAATTGTGCTCAAGGATGAAAAATTTATTTCAGGAATAAGAGAAGAACAACAAAGAATTTTGAAAGAATATCAGTCATGAAAAATATAATTGAAACATTAAACGAACGAACACTCGTATTTGACGGAGCAATGGGAACAACTATTTATTCAAGAGGGGTTTTCATAAATACCTGTTTTGATGAGTTAAACCTCTCAAGACCTGATTTGATTAAAGAAATTCATCAGGAATATGTTGATGCGGGAGCAGATGTTATTCTCACCAATACATTCGGGGCAAACAGTATTAAACTAAAAAAATACGGACTCGGGGGCAAATGTAAAGAGATTAACGAAGCAGGGGTAAAACTTGCAAAAGAAATTGCGGGCGACAAAGTCTATGTTTTAGGGTCAGTCGGATCAAGACTAAAACTCGGCTCGATTATGACAAGTGAAAATCAGCAGGAAATAGAGGACAGCTACCACGAACAAATAAGTGCACTTGTTAAAGCAGGTGTTGACGGGATAATGCTTGAAACATATTTTGACCTAAAAGAACTCCTTTTAGGGGCGAAGATTGCTAAATCTTATAATATACCTGTTATCGCCTCTATGACATCAAGAAAAGAACTTGAAACACCTGAGGGGCTTGATATTGCAAAGGCACTTCAGAAACTGGACAAATGCTCTGATATAGATGCTTTGGGGTTAAACTGTACAATAGGCCCTCACGCAATGCTTAGTGCCGTAAAAAAAGTTATAGACAAAATTCATAAGCCATTAATTATCCGCCCGAATGCGGGGAACCCGAAAAAACTTGAGGGAAGAACAATCTATATGAACACCCCTGAGTATTTTACGACCTATTGTAAACACTATATTGAACTCGGGGTAAAAGGGGTAGGCGGCTGCTGCGGAACTGGCCACAAACATATTGAGGATATGGCAAAAGCAGTCAAGGCGATTACTTCTGCTAAAAAGAAAATTGAAATAATTAAATCTGATAATACCGAACTGGCGGAAATAAATGTTACTCCAACCATTGAAAAGAGTAACTTTGCAAAAAAACTGTTCTCAAAAGAACACGCAACAACAATTGAAATAACCCCGCCCCGTTCAACAGATTTAACAGATGTATTAAAAAAAGTGGAACAATGTAAAGAGGCAGGAATAGATGCAATAAATATACCAGACGGGCCGCGCGCAAGCTCAAGAATATCACCGCTTGTTACTGCACTTATGATAGAGCAAAAGACAGGAATGGAAACAATTCTGCACTACTGCTGCAGAGACAGAAACCTTATAGGGATGCAATCAGACCTTTTAGGCGGTTATGCAGGAGGGCTGAAAAACTATCTTATTGTAACGGGAGATCCTCCAAAACTCGGAAATTACCCGGATGCAACAGCTGTATTTGATGTTGATGCCGTAGGGCTCACAACCGTAGTGAACAACCTTAACCACGGACTTGATATTGCAGGAAACACTATTAACCCGCCAACATCAATTCTTATCGGGGTTGGAGCAAACCCTTGCGCACTCGATATTGAAAAAGAAATCAACCACTTTCACAACAAAGTAAAAGCAGGAGCGGAATTTGTAATCACTCAGCCTGTTTTTGACACGGACAGTTTGATAAAATTCATTGACAAAATACGCAATCTTGATATAGATATCCCTCTTGTTGCAGGTATTTGGCCATTAGTTTCATACAGGAACGCTATGTTTTTAAAAACGGAAGTTCCGGGGGTTGTTGTACCTGATTCAATTATTGAAAGAATGTCAAAAGCAACAACAAAAGAAGACGGAATAAAAATAGGACTTGAAATTGCAATAGAAATGAAGAACAAAATTGCCCCTTATGTTGCAGGATATCAGGTAAGTGCACCTTTCGGAAAAGTTGAATGTGCAGTTGAAGTATTGAAGTAATGTAACAAATGTAACAATTTTCGAAAGCATTGAAAACAGGCTCTTTTAAACGACTTTATATATATGTCGTATAAGATAGAGAGCAATATATTCATGGCATTTCCTGATTCTAACATTAATGTTAATAATCAAGGCGGCACCGTTACTACAGGCAGCGGCAGTAATAGTGTTGGGTCAGCTTCAGGTTCATCAAAAGCGACAATCCAAGACATCTTCAACAGAAAGATGACCAGAGCACAAGTTCAAAATGAGTTTGGACAAGCAGGATTAGATTTATTTGATAAAGCAAACACAGACGGTCAAGACGGGATTTCTCAGGACGAATTAAATGCATATAACAATCCTCAGCCAAAAGTTGAAGATTTAACAAGCAAGTCAGGCAAACGCACTGCACCCGGAGGGGTGTATACTGTCGTAAGCGGCGACACATTAAGCAAAATCGCTGCTGATTTTGGTGTTGCACTGATTCCTCTTTATGACAACAACAGAGATGTTATCGGAAACAACATAAATAAAATCCAAGTCGGGATGAAAATACGGATAAAAGAGGGTGGAACAAGTTCAAATCCTGCTTCAAACGATGCAACAGTATCTGACGGAGAAAAACCGGCACAACAATCAGGCAGAACAGAAGCAGAAAAAGAAGAATTAAGAAACACTCTACGCCAGTACGCTCAACAATTAAGACCTAGCGAACAACCATGTATATTTGTAGGAATGACTCGTGCTCAGGCTGAAAAAATCGGCGGCAAAACATTAGAAGTCTTCAATCAGTATTGTAAAGGAGCAGATAAAATATCAAACTCTGCGTTCGCGGAATATCAAAAAACATTAATGCCTCAATTAAACGCAGAAAATCTGACAAAAATGTTAAACGGAATTGTTGGCGAAAATTTTGATAAAAAAGATTTAGAAATACTTGTAGATGAAGTCTTGCCGACTCTGATGGATATGAGCGGAGCAAAACAATCTGAAAAATCAGATGAAATCTCAGGAGATGTACAGTCATTATTACTTGATTTAACAAATGATACTTCATTATCACCGGGAGAAAAAAGTAAAAGGTTCTATGAAGAATTAAAAACAAGAATAGAAGACGATAAAAACGATGAAAACGGTGCATATAACTACCACAAAAACAGATTAAAAAATGGGGAGTTCACAGAGTTCGAAAAGAACTATCTCGGATTAACCGGTGATGTTGAACTCACAGAGGAACAACTTGAACAATATGCACAACTTGCAGCAAAAGCCGAATTTATTTTACCGGTAGTTACATCCTTAAAAGATGCCGTAAACAGAAAAGATGACAAAGCTTTGATGACATTGATTATGAATGTCGGAAAAGATTTCTTTGGTAATGCCGATGTCCAAGGTATCTTACAAATGTACGGTTTGTCAGCAATCGTCAATGAGCTGAATCAACGACTTGTTGCAAACGAATGGGCTGAAAACGGAACCCTGGACTTAAACGAAACAAGCGATTTTGTCGGTAAATTATACGCTGCAAGCGTTATCAAAAACGCAGACGAAGAACATGTACAAATCTTCATAGAAAACAATGCAGATCACCTTGATATGATTCAGGAAGCTGCAAAAGCCGTCATTAACAACATGGAAGACGGCGACAAAAAAACCGCATTAGAAAATGCAATTAATAATGCTGTAAGCAATGTACAAAACGGAACTGTCGGCTCTGATAACAGTCAAAAAGGTGCAGCTGACAGAGGCGCTTATTCAAATAACACATACAATACCCAAGGAAATGGCTCCAATACGGCTTATGTATCTGCGCCTAACTTTGATACACAACAATCAAGAGAAGTTAATGACTTAAAGAAAGCAGCAACCGCATATCAGCTCCAAAACCAAAAACCCGAAGAAAAACAAAAAGAATTATCATACGACGAATACAAATCACTCACACAGGCAACTGCCCTGAGAGTGCTGAAACGACTTGACCCTGTCACACAGGCAACTATAATCAAAAACATTGTTGCCGATAACAAGGGTAATTCAAAAGAGATGGTAACTATTTACGACGACACAGACTGTTTTGCTCTCATGACAGCCATCAAAAACAACTTTATCCAAAAAGGACAAGGGTTACAACTCGATTTACTCACAAACGGTAACCAACTTGTACAAAAATTCCTGATAAAAGAAGGTGTAATAACAAACGAAGACTTAGCTCACCTGTCTAATGAAGACAGAAGTAAACTTGAAGAAGATGGCATCCTTAGTGCATAATGCTACTTGCTAATCTTACTCTCATTAAAGAAGCCTGAGCTATGGTATTCAAAACCCTTTACTTCGCCCTGATGTTTACCTTTTGTGTAATAAACAGGTGTAAATGCAATTCCGAAGGCCTGACGTTCCCCGTCTTTATATACAGCCCTTGATTCTGCATAATCTGGAGCATTATCAACATACTTATTCACAGCCGCTTTTGTTTCAAAAGTATTTGTTGTACCTGCTCGTTTTATGCTGATATGTTTTGCTTTCCCTATATCTTTACCAAATTTTTCATCTACAACCTTTACATCCGAACCGGTTACAATGTTGATAAATCCCTGTATTTTATCTTTTGTATTATCAATTACAGAACGAATTTTTGATATATTGTAATAATCTTTATCACCGCCGGTATATTCGCCGTTTACCTTTTTCCCGAATTTAAAAGTATCAACCAACTCGGTATTTCTGACTTTTACCCTTTTTGAATTGTTTAAATGTGACTCCATATAATGAAGGCACTTTTTCATATTCTCATCAGAAACTATTCTTTTTCCGTCATTGGTGAAAAAGTAAACGTGATAACCTGCACCGAAATGGGGCTGATTAGAATTGATAACGGTGTTCATTAGTTATTAACCTCATCGTGACCAGAACCCCAGCGGTGGTCGATTGCAGCATTTCGTTGAGAAACATTCAGACTTGCTTTGAACCAGTGGTAACCTAATGTAGCGAGTCCTACAACACCTGCTGCGACTTTGCCTTTTGTAGAGAGAAGTTTCAAAGCAGACTTTGCACCTTCCTCAACCGCTTGCGGTGCCTTAACAGCCTTAATTCCATTATAAACAGCATCTGCACCTAACACACCGATAGCGCCGACAGCACCGTATGCTAAACCTCTAGCGGTAGCGACTGTGTATTCTGCAGTTGCAACACCAAATTTCTTAATTCCTGCTATCATATTTTTAAAGCCCTGAACAATGCTTCTTCTTTTCTTTTTTGGTTTTTCAGCATTTTCCTGCTTTGTATTTTCTAAATCTTCTTTTAACTGATCAACTTGTTGTTGCAGAATTTCAACCTTATCGGGAGCTTGTTCTGCAGGTCTAACAACAGGTCTTCTTTGCTGACCTGATCTGAAAGACTCGAGTGATGCATAATTTCCACTTAATTCAACATTGTTATTCACTACCATGGTTACACCTGTAAAATTATTCTACACACTTAATATAACGCAAAAAAAGTTCGATATTTGCTAAATAATTAACAAAATTTTACAAATATTATAGGTTAAATAATGAGCATGTTACAATAATGTAAATAAGAATTTAAGGAGAAAACATGAATACAGTTGTAATCGTAGGAAGAGCAGGCAGAGACGCTGAACCGCCAAAATATTACGAATCAGGAAAATCAAGAACTACATTTTCACTTGCTGTTAATCGTTGGGACAGCAAAACTTCAGCAGAAGTAACAGACTGGTTTAACATTGAAGCTTGGGATAAGCAGGCTGAATTTGCCCACAAATATATCAAAAAAGGCGGTATGTTTGGAGTTGAAGGCAGAATCAGAGTAAGCAACTGGACTGATCAAGCCGGTGAAAACAGACAATCTTACACAGTTACGGCTTCTAATATAAGATTTATAGGATCTAAGAGAGAAACAAATGATAATTTCTAATTTGGTTGGTATTATTGCCGATGATCTTACGGGTGCAAACGATACCGCATTACAGTTTAAGAAACAGAATGCAAAGATAAAGATTCTTCTTGACTATACAATACCGCCGGAAAGTGATGCTGACACTGAGGTATGGGCAATATCATCCGAATCAAGAAACATAGATGCGGCAGATGCAAAATCACGCATTATTGAAACCATTGAAAACCTTAACAAAAACCTCAACCTTGAATATTTTTACAAAAAAATTGATTCTACCCTGAGAGGAAATATTGCGGTTGAAACTCTTACTATGGTGGAAGCACTGGAATATGATGCAGCAATAATAATTCCTGCATTCCCGTCAGAGAAAAGAATAACTATCGGGGGGTATCACTTGGCAAACGGTGTACCTATCGGAAGAACAGAGATAGCACGCGACCCTCATTCCCCAATCACCGAATCACATGTTCCGACACTTTTTGCTTCACAACTTGACGAAACACAAAAAGATTTAGTCGGCTCAATCGGACTAAAAACAATCATGAACGGGGCAGGCCCGATTTTAATGAAGATTAACGAACTCATAAAAGAAGGTAAAAAACTGATTGTTGCAGATGCTTCCTGCTCAACAGACATTGAACAGGTCGTTTTGGCCATAAATAAATCAAACTACAAAATATTACCTGCAGGAACTGCCGCAACCGGAAATGTGCTTGCAAAACTGTGGTTTGATGAAACTGATAATTCAGAACAGGAAACGATTACAATACCAAAACTTCCACGACTGATTATTTCAGGAAGTGCAACTCAGATTAATGCAAATCAGATAGAACAGCTTGAAAAAAGCTACGATTACGAAATTTTCTCAATAACCTTATCAACAGAAATGGTATTGAACGAAATAACAGATGAGTTTCTTGAAAAAATTCTGGCAAGACTAAGAAACGGCGAAACCGTACTTGTACACTCATCAAAACTGTTAGATGATTTTGACGGGTTTTCGGATGAATCTTTAAAGGATGAACTCACAAGGGCTAAACTTGCAACAAAAATAACAGATTTCCTTGCAGAACTGACAAAAAGAATTATCGAAAAACAGCAGGTTATTTTAATCACACTCGGCGGAGAAACTTCTTATAAATGCTGCGATGCAATATCCTCAAAAGAGCTTTCAATGAAGGATGAAGTTGCACCTGCAATAGCCTTATGCGTAGACTATAAAAACCAATGGATAATCACAAAATCAGGAAATCTCGGCACACCGAGAACTCTGATTGAAATTTTAAATTACATAGATAAACATGAACAAGTATAAAGACAAAATCGCAATCACAACCGGAGATATCAACGGCATCGGAATGGAAATAACCATCAAAGCGTTAAACGAACTCAACCTGCCGGAAGATAAAGTTGTCATAATAACAAACGAAAATATTTTTAAATCATACAACCCCGAAAAAAACTACGAAATCATCAATATTGATTACAACGGTGAACCCGAATACGGAAAATTAACTAAAGAATCGGGAGAGTTTTCATTTCAGTCCTTAAAAAAAGTGTGCGAAATAAAACCAAAAGCAATAGTTACGGCACCCGTATCAAAAGAGGCACTGCATCTTGCGGGGCATAAATTTAACGGTCAGACAGAAGTTCTTGAACACTTCCTCGCCCACGACGGGCAAAAGGCAGAAATGCTCTTTATATCAAGAGGATTCAATGTACTTTTACTCACAAGGCACTGTGCCTTAAAGGATATAAATATCACAAAAGAATTGATAATTGAAAAAACAAAAAGACTCGCAGACTTTTATAAAAAGCATTTCAACAACTCATGTCCAAAATTTGCATTATGCTCACTCAACCCGCATGCCGGAGAGGGCGGAATTTTAGGAACAGAGGAAGAAAATATAATCAAACCCGCCGTAGAAGAACTCAGAGCAAGGGGTATTGATATAACTAACCCACTCCCATCAGATACACTCTTTATTGAGGCAGGGAAGAACTACTTAAACGAAAAACCTGCCCCATACGATTGCTACATCGCAATGTATCACGATCAGGGGTTAATTCCTATAAAAACGATAGCGGGAGCAAAAACAGTCAATACAACAATCGGGCTCGATATCATAAGGACATCACCATCTCACGGAACGGCGTTTGATATTGCAGGCAAAGATATTGCAGACCCGACCTCAATGATTGAAGCAATTCTTGCCGTTAAGTAAATAAATGTAAATTCTACACTTCGAGGGTAGCAAAGATTTTTTTCAGCCGCGTTTATCCAACAAAGACCAACAATTACATGTAATTTATAAGGATAAACAATGAAAGTTAACTTTTTCGTACAAACCCCTGGTTTTAAAGGGATTAGAGAAGACAGAAATACCGTATCACAACTAAAAGAAAACAATAATTATTCACTGACGGAGCCTAACCAAAGAAGGATAAATAAGGCTATCGAAAACCTCGCTAAGCAAAGAGGGGAAGAAAACATCAAGTTCTTGCTTGATGTCGGTGAAAACTTGAAATATCAGGCAAAATTACCTGATAAAACTATACAGACAAAAAATGATTGGTCTTCAAAATTAAAGGGAGCTGCAGAGGAATCACTTTCTCATTCTAATCCGATATTGAGAGATAAGTATCAGCCAAAAATTGACAAAGTGTTCTCAGAAAAGCCATTAACAAAAGACGAAGAAGAAATGGCCAAAATCAAGAACAAGCTTGTAAGAAAGGTAAAGGGGGATAAAGAAGAAAAGGCGATTCAAAAGAATCTGGAATACTTTATTGCCTCAACAGAAACACCTATTGAGCAAAAGAAGTATGTCTTAAAACGATTAGACTACTTTATGAGCCCAAAATACAAAATCAATCCGCAATTAGAAGACAAAAAGCCTAAAATTTTGTCTGAAATTGCAAACGATATCGCGCTTAATACACTTGACACTGACATTCCAAACACTAAAGCTGTAAACCAAAAAACACACGGTATGTGTGCTGCTATTTCAATTGTGAGAAAGGCAGTTGCCTACGAAGACAAACCGAACTTCGTTGATGCAATCCTTTCAGAACTCGACGACAGCGATACCGTTAAAATCTACGATAAACAAAACCTCGGCTCAGGAAAACGCATCCCTGTTAAGAAAATATATGTAGATTTTGATTATGCACAGAGAAGAGGTTACCGTATTATTGATGCATCTACCCTTCAATGGATGAATATTGGCGGCATGTACGGTGCTCAAAACGAAGGATTACAGGAATTTAACGCTTTTGACAAGAACAACTTTGATGCCTTCCACGATGCCTTCTTTGCAAAGAATATGGCAGATAAAGACCTTATGCAAAAACAGGTACACTATCAGGCACTTACAAAAGCAGAAGAAGATATAAAAACACTGAAATCAGATGAGATTAAAAGAGATATTAACTCATCCGTAAACAGAAAAGAACGCGGCAAAAACATTAAAAAACTCGAGGATAACAACATCTGGTTGAGAGGTATTATTAAAGAAATTGCACCTGATGCACTGAAGCAATCTCGTGTAATAATGATGGACGATTTAATGAAGCTTTCTCAACCGCTTTCATCAGAGGTTGAAAAACTCCCGAAAGAATTGAAGAAATACGCATTCTTACCAAACGAAGAACCTGAACAAAAACAAAAGAAAGTAGAAGCATACTTTAATGAAAACTACGGCACTAAACTTGTAAAGAAAGATATTCTTGAAAAGAATGCAGAACGCATTGCAGATACACTTGAAGAAACAAGTGTTTTGGCAAGCCGAATAAATGATAACCGTTCTATGCCGCAACAAATTGCAATAGCAAGAAAAATGTATGAAGCGGAAGCAATCTTCAGAGCAAGTATGGTTCTCGGAATGATGGAAAAAGATAACAGAACAGATATTCTTATCCAAAACAATATTCCTGACAGAGAAACCCGTATTTCAAGAGGTTATGCTGAAGTAATAGACAGAATAGAAAACAAAAACGATAAAAAACTGCTGGAACACTTTGCTCCATACTTTGACACAACACCTGATGACAAAGACAAAATTCTTGACGGACTTGTTCAGATAAAATCAGTTATTGACTATATGACAACAGACGGCATGGATCAGGTTTACAGCCAAATGGGATTTGGAAACAGACACGAAGTTTTGATAAACGATATGGACGACTGTATCGAAAGTATCGAAAAAGGAAACAAAGCAGAACAAAACCGTGCCGCAACATGCCTGCACATCAAAAACAAAAACGATAAAAAAGCGATAATAAAAGAATTAGAAGCATTAAGAAACGGTATAGAAGAAAACCCTCAGGACGAAGAACTCTATATTAAAGCCTTCAATAAAATGGGTTACAAAGACCAGATTGACGCATTTGTAGACCTGTTTAACCACTTCTCAAAAAATCTTGATGAAGATTCACCACTTAGAGATGTATACGCAACAGGATTTAAAACAGCAAACGGCTTAGACGAAAACGCAACAACCGAAGAAGTTTTGGCGGCACTCAAACAGGTTGGCGAAAACTTCAACTATATATCAGAAACAATAGCAAGAGCAGGTAATATGCTTGAAGTCGATAATCCTGACGGCTCAATTTACTTCACTACAAATTCAACTAATCTTGTATTGAAGTCACTGGAAAAAGACGGAGAACTTGTTCCTGCAAAAACTATGCAGAAGTTACAGGACAGATTTGCAAAAATTGACAAATTGCGTTCTTCTGACGAATTTTCAAGCAGACAAGGGAAAATATCAGATCCTTCACTCTACAAAATGAGCCATGAAGAAAAACAGGCAATCAGACAAATCGATAAAAAACTGAACAAAATGTACGCTTTCGTACACAGAGAAAGAAATAATGTTTTCAGAGAAATAAAAGAACCAATGGAAGAGCTTGCTAAATATATCGGAACAAATTCCGGCACCTACTGGTTCTTAAAAGAAGGTTCAAGCGGATTATTCGAAGAACAACAAGTGAAAATCTTTGATGAAATCACAGACAGACCTCACTATAAAATAAAAGATATTGATACAGCCGTAGAACAAATCAAAAACAGCGCACACTCAGGGATATCATCATCACATGTATTCCACGACAAATACGGCGGTCACGCAATGTATGTTGCTGATGTAGTGAAAGACGAAAAGACAGGAAAAGATATCCTTTATCACGATAACTCATGGGGTGCTTCAGAACACGAAAACACCTGGGTTGACTCAGAAGGACTCACAAGAACCGACTACAGCGACCACAGAGGCGGTGAATTAGGATATATTACAAATAAAGACTGGAGAAACGGAAACTTTGTTGAAAACCTTACCCACAAAAAAGGTCACATCAGTCCTGATTCAACAGACAGTAAATTATACAGAAAACTCAATCCGAGCGCATTAGACGAAAACGATTTTGAACTTATGTCAGGTATTATCCTTGAAGGTAAATCTCCGGCATACAGAGATATTGCAGGGGCAATTAAAGATGAAATATTTATTCCTGATACCGCATATGTCAAAACTCTTGAAAAACACGCAAACAATATGACTAAACAGGAAATCCAAAAAGCGATTTTCAAACAAAATTCTATGCGTGATGCTTATGTAAGAAATTATAACAACATAATGAAACGGGTAACTCCTACCCAATTCAACAAGGGAATTAAAACAGAGGCAGATTACAATGCATTATCTGATAACGACCCTATAAAACTTGCCTGCGAAAAAGCAGCGATAAGAGATGCTTTTGAAGATGCTTCTATGTACAAAGAACTCGGCAAAGCAAAAACAATGGATGCCGTAAGAAAAGTCAAAGAAAAACAACGCCAAAGAGCATTAGATGATTTTTACTATGCATTTGGTAAAAACGGAGCAACCGATAACAGCTTCCTCGCTGCAGCATATAACAGCGGAATGGACTTTACGAACACAATTATGGATGCCGTTAAGAAATACGACATTAAGATTACCGCAGAACAAGGCGGAAAGATAGTCCACAATGTTTGTCTGCTTGAAAAAGAGGAACAACCTCGCTATAACGGAAGCGTTAAAGATACGATTGATATCTTCTTAACCCGTGCAGCAAAACAATTTGATGAAAACATTCCTGACTGCGAAAACAAAGAAAAAGCAAAACAGGAATATATAGCAAATCTTAAAAAGGCATACGACAAGAACATCTACTTCAATAAGGAAGACCTTAAACTTGATACAGCAAAAGCAAAAGGTATCAGAATGTGGATTGACGACAAATTCGAGCCAAAAACAGACGACGAATTTGTAAGCATATACAGAATGTTACAAGATATGCCGCTTGAAGAATTTAAAAAGTACACAGAAAACATAGGTGACAAATATCTTGGTATAAAAGAACAAACCGGATATGACATTCTGAGCAAGGTACAAAACGCAAACCACACAGCAGAGTCACTACTCAGAAACACAGTATTCTATGATGAATATTCAGACACCTTTGATTTGAGTAAAACAAAGGATGCCTTCAAATTCAGAAAACTCGAAAGAAACACAAGAGGCGCTCACTATGTAGGCCCAAGAACTTTTGATGACTTATACAGAAGTTTCAACTTCTCGCTTGAAACATTAGAATACGAAAAACTCTTTAACAAGTACAAAGGGGAAAACTTCAGAAAATACGGGGCATTACCTGCATACCCAAAAATTGACCTTGGAGAAGACCCTGCACTTAATAAGAAATTAGAAACGACAGCCAATCTGGTAAATGAAGCATTTAATACAATTTCTATACAAAAGAACTGTATCTACGATATCAAGTTAGCACATCTTATGGACGAATACAGAAATATGATTCCGAAAAACAGACCTCTGACAGATATCGAACGCAAGGTTCTCACTAATATGACTCAAAACTTCATTGATGCAAATATCACTGACACAGATATGGAAGAATCACTCACAAGTGCTCAGGAATTGATGGAGCTTGATAAAAACTCAACAATTGAAGACTATAACGAATACATTGATTCTATCGTTGATACAATCGCGTTAATAGAAAATGTAAATACAGTCAAAGACTTTGAAGATTCTATCAATGCTCATGTTTCAGCAATCAGAAACTACTTCAACACCATCTTAGACACAAACATTCCTCCAAAATATCACAGAATACTGAAAGAGGATGTTAAGAACTGGATGGCCGCTGAAAGAGCAGAAAGAAGACAGGATAACGGAATCGATAAGAACAAAGAACTCTTAGACCTTCAGCTGAAAATAGCACGATTTGCAAAATCAAACGACAAAAAGGGTATGATAGAAGGCTTTGTTGAAATATCAGAAGCAATTAAATCTGCAAAAGCATCGAATCCGACAGAATGGAAGGATGCAGAAAGAATAGAAAATGAAATAAGAGATCTGCACAAACTTTCTGACAAATATCTTGATAAATACGTAAAACCTGAAGCAAAAGATACATTAAGAGCAAATCTTAATGACTGGTATCAAAAAGAACTGGCAGGCGGAAAGAAGAAAACCGTAAGCGAAGATGAAATCATAGCGGCAAAAGAAAAATTTGACGCAGATTTCAGAAAGCACCATGTAACATCACATCCGACTGAAATTCTTGATAACTTCTTATTGCTTTCAGCAAAAGATGCAACAGACAAAAGAGAAAAGTCAAATTATAAACAGTATCTTGAAATCGAATTAAATCTTGCAAAATTCATTTCAATTCAGGATTCACTGATGGAAGCAGTATCAGAAGGTAACGCTGCTCAAGTTAAAGAATACTTTGACGAATACTCCGTAGACCCTTACAACACAGGCGATACGGTAAGTATGAACTCTGATACCGCAATTGACTATATGGTTAGAAATATGCTGCTCGATCACAACCCTGAAACAGCAAAAATGTTTGTAGAAAAACTAGGGCTTGGCGAAAGAGTAATGAAAATAGAACGAGAAACCATTAAACAACTGAACGGTAAAGAACAGGTTGATTATATGGCTAAGGTTCTTAAAGATGCAAGCAAACTTATTTCTACCGCAAAGGCAGAATATCAAAAACTGAACAGTGTAATAGATGATATAGAAGACAAAGAAGAACTTGATAAGGCAATCTTAACGACTAAGAAAAACCTTGCTAAGGCACTTAAATACTCTGACGACAAGAAAGCAATCAAGAAACTGATTGAACCGTTAGATGAAGTTAAAGACTTCTTTGATGATAAACCGGATGTAACTAAGAGTGTAATTCTGAACTCAAGATTCTCAACAGCAGTATCTGAGCTGAATGACGAGTTCAACGACAGAATATCTGATGCACAAAGTTACATCAATATTATCAATCTCATATACAGTTTCCTTAAGAGCATTCAACTTCCTGAACATTCAAAAGGACAGAAACTCCAAGACCAGATTGCAAGGGAACACGATGAATTCACTCAATATAACAACAAAGTTATAATTGATGCTGCAGCAGAAAATCCTAACGCAATGCTCAGAGAAAGAGCCTATTAATCAAATTTACTTCAAAAACACGATAAAATTTGAAGTCATTGCTGATATTATATAGGCATGTACATGGAAGAAGAAGATCTCGAGCTCAAAAAAGTCGGGTTAGAACTGATGTTCTTAACCCCTGAAAAGTATGACAACGAGGAGGGTATAACTGCCGTCGAGTTGTCTAAACTTGTTGAATTACCGTTGGAAACGGTAAAACGGAAACTGGCTATCCTGAAAGAAAAAAGTATTGTGCGTGTAAAAGGTAACAACCCCAAATTTTGGCTATTTGATGAATACAATTTTCAAAGAATGGACGAGGATGATGAAGTATTCATGCTCCTCTGCAGTTTTGACGATGTCGATTTCGACAGATATTTTTCGTATTGATTAGGGGGAAATAAAAAGCAGTAACCTCTCCGCGGGAGAGGGATGTTTTTATATATTTACCTCTAAACAGTAATTTATGCTCTGCGAAGCAAGTCAGACAATTTTACATCTTTGCTTGCAATAGAACCTTTATTGATTGAAAAGTCGTCTTGCTTGTCACGGAACTGAGATAAGCCGACTTTTGAGCTATTAGTGTCGATAAATAACGCGTTTTGGATAAATGTAACAAATTTCTTCATGATAGTTCTCCTAAATTTTATTATATTGATTTATTTTTGTCATGTATCATTCAAAGATATGAAATTATATCTGATAACAATTTAATCTTATCTCTTTAACAGTTCATTAGCGGTTATGCTATAATTTGAGAAGTAAATATGGAGAGATAAATTTGAAATCTGACTATGAACAAACCTTAGATAAAAACTTTAATAAAGCTTTGGAGCTTTGTTCAGGTTCATATACAAACGAAGATTTAATAAAACTTCTGAAAGACGGCAATATTCCTGAAAAACAGTTTGCCGCTTTAGAGATTACGGAATTAAATTCTGAAAAAGATGCAGAAATATTTCTCTCTAACCTGATTAACTGTGACGGCAAAATCAGAGAGGCAGTTGCGCAAAAGTTCTCGGAATTTGTTTCAAACGAAAAATATCGTGAGTACTTTTCTAATTACCCTGACATATTGGCTAAATCAACGATTGATATAAATGCTAATATTTCACGAATGGTTATAGAAAGTCTTGCACTAATGAGCGATTTCGCCGATTTTGGAAAAACATACACCCAAAACCTGATTTCTTATATAGAAGAAGCCTTTGACGGGCTGAGTAAAATTGTATTCAGGGATAAAAAGTATACAATCAACAAACAACTGTTCAAGTTATACTGGTGCTTAGAGGGGCTTTGTAACTTCTCACAATATGTAGACGAGGATACCTTACTTGATATACTTGAAAAATCACTTGAACAGACAGAATATACGGTAAGGGAAAAAGTTGCGCAAATCGTTGTAAAACAAGAGTCAAAAAAGTTTGTGCCTATAAGAGAAAAACTAAAATCTGACTCAAACTACTATGTAAAAAATATTATAAAATAGCACTTAACCACCGCAAATTTTATCTTGTTTGGGCATTATATCAGTATGAGAATCTCACCTGTTTGTACAAACATGAATATTAAATTCAGAGGGAATGATGATGATGTCATTGCCTATGATGATGCTATTTCACAAGAGCGCAGGCAATTAATTCGTGAAGATTACGAATATCAGACAATGCCGTATTACAGTATTTATGAAAAAGAGCCGAGACTGGACGAGTATCAGCTAAAAAACATGCTTAATTTCTTTATGAATAAGCCGAAGCCAGTCGATGGGGATGTTATGTCCGAACTGCCTTTATATAATGTGCACAACATTTCTACAAGTAGCAGATACCGTCCTAACAATTACAGAGGGTCAACCCTTTATGATTCACCCGACTGGGTTTTTGACAAACTGAAAGAAGCGGGAATAAAGACGGTTATAAACTTTGGCGATTACGGCAATTCATATAAAGAAAAGGTCGAAAGAAACGGTCTGAATTACTTCGATTTTGATATGAATTATTTTGTTTTGGATAACTATGTAGCCGATGCAGAACGGGTAAAACGCAAAGACAGAGTTGTAGAGTTTATTCAACAAATGCAAAAAGAATACAATTATATGGGCTGTGAATGTGGAACATCCAAGACAGATATGGCAGTTTATCTAAATACTCTTTTTAACCCGCAGGTTAAGGGATACTGCAAGATTTATTCACCGAATGCTGTGGGCTCCGTTCCAAATATAGCGGCAGATGTCTATGAACATCTGACTCCTGAAGATAAGGAAAAGATGGGGTGGACACCTGAGTTTGAGGATAGAGTTAAGGACAAACTTTCAAAACTTTTGGATGATTAAAAAGAGCATTTTTGAGCGGATATAACGGAATGGTTTATTGACATGCCCCTATCTCCATGTTAAATTAAGTTTACAGGTTTGGGCCTGTAGCTCAGCGGTAGAGCAGGGGACTCATAATCCCTTGGTCGTGGGTTCGAACCCCTCCGGGCCCAAATAAAAAAGACGGACTTTTGTCCGTCTTTTTTATTTTTGCGAGGTTGCATACCGCTCTAAAATCAGAGGGGTGAGAACCACAAAACGGAGTTTTGTCTAGGTTCGAGCGGATTTGCGTACGTATTGAGCACTGCGTAAGCAGTACGAAATTCGGATAGCGAGCAGATGGAGTTGACAGGTACGAAGTACCGAAAACGACACTCTGCGAGCGTGGAGCAAATCCAAGACAACCCCTCCGGGCCCAAATAAAAAAGGCGATCAATAGTTCGCCTTTTTTATTTATACGAGTTTTATATCCGATCTAAAACCCGAACGGGTGCTCTTTATGGTATTTCATCATTGCCCTTAACCCGTCGAATTTGTCCTTTAAATCCGAAAGTCGTTCCTTAAACATTCTCGGGACTATCTCTATCTTTTCAGGTGAGAAAATCACCAGCTGTTTTTGGTTGGTGCCGATGACCTCATTTATATCAGGGGTAAACAGTCCGCCAAACAAACCGCCCCCTGCTTTTACTCCCTTTGGAATGTATGCGGCATCGTAACCTGCAGATTTGAATGCCTGCTGCATCAGACACTCGACCATTGCACTTTTAACTTCAGAATCCATCTTTTCAAGGCCTTCTTTCCCAAGTCGTTCCACATAGAACTGAGAAAGTCCCTGATGAATAAACCTGTGAGCATCCTCAGACACAAGTGCAATTTTTGCATCGCTATCCAGTTTTACAGGGATAATGCTCCCCTCAAGTCCTGAAAAGCTCGCCGCAACCCTCGCATCAGGGGTAGTATAAATTCCTGCCCCGAGTTCTCGTCCGCTGCTTGAGAGCTGCTTGCTTGCATACGGAGTAAACCCCGATTTATAAATCGCATTGCCCTTTTTTGTCCCGTGGAAGAACACCCCGTCATTTGGCAGAATATCCTGCGGGCAGTCTTTTATATGGTCACGCAAGTGAAAACTATAAGTATTACTAAAGGTTGAAAACTTGCTTTGGAACTCCCAGTCCGCATCACCTAACCCTTTGTAAATAGTTTCTATTTCTTCTCTGTTTGCATCAGCAAACTCTTTGCTCGCATCAGTTTTCCGCTTAACACCTTTCTTTAAATCTTCTTCAATCTTTTCAAAATGCTTATCAAGTCGTTTGCGTATGGTTTTTACTGCCTGCGGTATCTCAGAATCCTCAGGCAAGCCCTTTTCTGCGATATATTTATCAAGTTCTTCGAGTTTTTCTTCAAAATCACATCTGTGTTCAGGTTTCTTAAACAGTTTCAAAACATCGTCAAACGAGGTTTTATAATCACCTTTTTTATCAATAAGCTCCTGTGCAACCTTTTTACCTTCTTCATAGGCCTTATTAACAATGTGGTCATTTCCTCTGAGCACCTTAGCCGCCTTCGCAGGGTTTCTGCCAATCATATAAGCAAGCGATAACCCGCTGACTACAGCACCCCAAATCGCTGTACCGATTGCAACTTTTTTGAGTTTGTTGTTCGATTTGATTTCTACCGTATCTTTCCCTTTTCCGAGAAATGCTCTTTGGGTCTGATTGTTACCCGTTGATAACTCTGCATTTTGTCCTGCATGTGTTTGTTTAATCGGTTCCATATAAATAAATTCCTCAGCCTTTATCCTACAATAATATAACGCTTTCATTTTAACAAATTTGCTAGTATATGGAGTAATGTAAAGTTACAGTAAAAAAGGTATAAACAGAACACCCCGTTTATACCCTTCTTAAACCTTTACCAATCACGCCATACAGACTATACATGTTTTGGCGGAATAATCACATACCAGAATTTGAATTTCTTCGTTTTTCCGATTTTGTTTTTTATTTCAAACTTACATTTGATTACATTTAATTTATAATCCTTTGGCAATATAATTCCTGAATATTCAACCTGTCCTATGGCTTCTTTTTTAGTTTCACCAATAATTATTGCGCCATATTTATCAATATCGGCAGGTTTCACCCATGGGTTTTCGTAACCAAAGGTTTCCAAAATAACCGTTGTCGGACGCGGATTATACTCTTTGATTTTATAAACATATCTGCCGTCACCACCAATATATTTTAACGGAGCATTATTTGTTGCCGCATCCCATTTACTGTTCATTTCAGGGATAATTTGCTGATACGGGAACCCCATGTGAAGTTTCGTCTGCAGAAGTGAGAACAACAGCATAGAAATAAGCCATATCAATGTCAGTGAGCATACCCATTTATACACAAACATAAATGTATCTTTATTAAATTTAACAGGGAACTGGTAAAATAACAAAAGCCCAAAAAAGCTAACCATCATAGACCCCCACATGCCCATAACTCTTGTGTTTGATACTGCACCCATCAAAGACTGGAATATAATCGGCAAAAAGCAAAGAATCCAGACAAAAGCAATGCCTGATTTGTTTTCTTTAAACACACTTATGTTTTTTGCCTGCAGAGCAGCAAAACCAAACAACAGAATACACGGAAGAACTGATAACACCTGATCAATTATGAATTTAACAGGGAAAAAGATTCGTCCGAATTTTATCATAAAAGCAGGTGTGTTATGAAGTGATACTTCCGTTCTGTCAAACATATACGCAAAAGAAAAGAAATCATGCTGAATCAGCCAAATGATATGCGGTAATATAACAACAGAACCACATAACACCGAAATATACACGCCTTTATGCTTAAAACAATCTCTTCTGTATATAAGTAAATAAATGAAGAGCGCTAAAAACAGAAAGATTACCTGATATTTTGTAAGTGCACCGAGCGCTGAAGTTATCCCAAACAAAACCCAGTCAGTCGTTTTTTCAGTTTTTAAAGATTTATAGAAATAATATGCAATCATAGGCCATAGAGCCATAGAGAGAATATTACAGTTAAAGTTTTCATAAAATAATGTGTATGTATAGTAGTAACAAGGCACCATAACTAAAGATGCACAAGCAGCAACTTCCTCATCCAGTAAAAGTTTTGAGAGTTTGTATATAAAAAGGAAACCGACGGTAACACACAAAGCGCCAAGAAAATATGCGGCAAAATCATGTTGTCCGAACAAGTGATAAAACCCGCCCATTAGCCATCCGGAAAGAGGGGGATGCTTGTTTGTACCAAACTCAACTAACTCGCCCCACGATATTGCTTCGAGTGCATCGTCGCCCATAACATTGCGGGTGAGTCCGATAATACTCCATGCAATTATATTTATTACCAAAAACAAATAATATAGCGTTTTCTTAGACTGCTCCATAGTAAAACTCCTCTCTAAACTGATGTAAAAGAGAAAAGGATTTAATTTAATCCTGAAATGGTAAAATCATCACCCAATTTATCTTTTACTTCACTTAATAAAGCAATTGGATCAATGCCTAATCCTTCAGCAATTTTCCAAATACTTGAGACTTTTACATCATGCACGAGCCCTTTTTCTATCAAACGCCACGCATCTTTATGCATAGAACACTCCGCAGAAATCCTGTATATAGTTTTCTGCTGTTGAGTTCTATATGTTTTTATTATTTCACCAAGCACCTGAACAAGCCTACTGGTGGCATTTTTGCTAAAACTTTTCATAATAAAATTTTAGTGCTTAATTGGCTTTGATAGACGGTTACAATCATCTATTAAAACGAAATATACGTTATCAACATAGCAACGTTTTATATTAGTTTAGGTTGGGGAAACCACATAAGGTGGGATTGCGGGTCAACTGCACCCTCGCATTAAACGGAACCGTTCGCACTAAAAACAAAATTTTATAAGGTGGGACTGTATCGGATTATTGCTTCACACTACGCAGTCGCTCTCTTCATTTTGCCAAAGCAAAATTGTCGTTCGCTATGCTTCGTGCTACTTCGAGTTAGGCACTTCGTGCCGTCACTCTACGCAAAATCCTCTCGAACCCAGATAAGACTTCGTCTTATTGGGTTCTCATCCTCCTGAATCAAAAATAATAAAACACCCATAGCCAAATGGCTACGGGTGTTTTATAAATTCGGAGAAGGTGGGATTCGAACCCACGGTGCAGATTGCTCCACACAACACCTTAGCAGGGTGCCGCCTTAAGCCTACTCGGCCACTTCTCCTTCTCGGCTCTGCCCATGCTTTTATTTTAGCATAAAACATTTTTTTTACAAACCGTTTACGCTAATACCCCAAGCAAAACAAAAAGCGAACCGAAGTCCGCTTCTAAATAACTCTCAATAATCTTACTAAATCGATAGACCTTAATAAATTGAATACCTTACTTCACGGCAACCAATTTGTTCTGAACACCGACTTCGGCATTCATTCTCCTTGCATTTGCCATAGCTGAGGATCGGCGTTTCTTAGCTCCTCTAAGTATGTATTCTACGCCACTGAAAGTATTACATGTTGGTATTTCAACTTTCTTTAACATATACCGTCCTTTCTAATTAGTCTGTGACATGTATATCGGCATTTTTCCCGAAATCTTTAGGTTTTTTTAAGGATATTTTACAATTGTTAACAAAGGTTGAAACTCTTATATAGTCAGAAAACGTATAAAATACCCACCCACAAATATCCGGTAATTTACGGGGCAAATCATAAGATATCAGACCTCTCCGGCAGAGTGGTTACGCATTTTCATTTACCCCACACAAAAGAAAAAGCGATACCCGAAGATACCGCCCATAAGTGTTTATTTCATCATAAAACTATCAAATTAAAAACCTTTTCTTTCTCTCAATACTAATTGCTCTTTATAAAAACCGCTGTTTGAGATTCTGTCTTGTATATAATCATGGTTAACTGTTGATACATTTTCCAAATTTGCCAAACTGTTCAGTCTTGCTGTAAGTTTTGTATTTGGGTAGTTATAATTGCGTTGTTTAAGTACCTGCCAGTATCTTGCTTCTGTTCTTGTTGCTCTTGTTTCTTCAGAAAGAGTTGCAACCTTGCCTTTGTGGCAGCTTTCGTGAGCAATCAGGCATGCAATCTGTTCAACAGGTGCATTTTTATATTTTGTATTTATTAGGATGTATCTGTCGCCCCAGTTATCAGTAGTGTTCATTGCGAAGTGGTTTGCGTAAGAAAAAGAGACTTGGCTCAAATCATAAAATATTATCTTAACAGAATTTTCGTGAAGGTTATCAAAGACATCTCTTGCCCCGATATCATCAAGCATAGTCAATGCTTGGCGGATTTTTACATCATCCGAGAAGCATTTTACGTTCATTGCAAACGCACAGGATGAAGACAACACAAATAAACATGCTAAAAGCACTGTTACTCTCTTTAACATAACACACATTCCCTACAAATTTTAAATATCTAATTCCTACATTTTAGGTAACGGATATTTTGGGAAAAACTTTAGAAATTTGTTCAATATCGTGTTACATTGCTTAACAATGAATTTTTAAAGGCAAAATTAACAGCCCAAAACCCTTGCTATACTTGATTTTTAAAATTTATATTAAGAAATATTACAACACATGCAACAAAAAAAGCAATTTTGAAAGATGGATATACTTTATATATACATAAGAGATAATTAATTCTCAAAAGCAATTAGGATTTATCACATTAGAATAGAGGATATAGGATTATGAAATTCGAAGGAGCATATACCTTAGGTGGTATATTAGAACGTTACAAAAAAGATTTAACGGCAAGCACCGAAAAAGGGAAAGCAACAGGAATGTTCGCAAACACAGGTGTGAGTTTACCAACATTTAAGGCACCTGCTAAAGCAGTGATGCCGGAAGATGCAACTACTGACTTTGGTGCTAAATTATTAGATACAGACAGAGATATTCCGACCCCATAGGCGGTATCAATCTCTCACAACATTAACACGAAGTGTCGTGTGGAAAACAAAATTTCCACTATCTATTCTAATTGTCTAATTTATAGGGGCTATTGGCCCCTATTTTGCGTGTGTTAAGAAATATTAAGGAATAAGGGGCAAAATAGGCAATTTTTTCATTTGTATATACTTTATATATACATAAGAGATATTTAATCTCACAGGAAATTAGGATTTACATTTAGAATAGAGGATATAGGATATGGCATTCGGAGATTTCGTAAAACGCACAGCAGATTTAAAAGTTAGTACATTTGCAGGTTCAAGCGAGTATTTAAAAATAGGGTTAACGGGTGTCAAAATGAGAAATATCGGGAACTTGTTAGTGAGCCAAAAGCAGCAAACACCTGAAGATATTGATAAAATGTTCAAACTGGAACCGCACGGTTCAGTTCTCGCATAAAAAAACGGGGCATTTGCCCCGTTTTTTTTGTTTATTTCAATTTCTTTAACGAGGACAGGAAGTTATAATGCTCAACATCACCGTCAACGGTTGTTAAAAAGATTTGTGCGTCCTTCTCGCCTGCCTCAATCTCAGGAATTTCCGCTACCTCATGAGAATAGTATGCAGCATCATTTCTTGCACCTATTGAAACTCGGGAAGCAATATTACTCAAAGAAATACCTCTCAAAAATCCATAAAGTCCGTCTTTTTTGTTAGTCATCTTGGTATATATCCTCAAAGAGGAATCTTGTTTTTCAAGATCATAACTACCAATTATATAAGCACTCAGATACTTTGCATAAGACTTGATTTTAATTGAATCTATAACATTATCCTTAATATCAAGTGTGCCCTGAATCTTATCAAACTCTCCGTTTGGTACATTTATCAAATCAAATATAATAACAGGGTTAATCATTGCAATAGGGTTTCTGAATACTGACGCAACATTAAGAACATACTCAATCAAGCCGATTTTACCAATCGTACCTTTTTTCACCAAAAACTTAATATTACCATTCAGCTTCAGTTTATCATCAGTATATATATCTATAATACCGCTTGCTTTACCCGATATTTCCTTAGGCAGGTTCAGCAAAGTTGTTGCAATCATGTTAGAATCAACATCCTTAACCCCAAGTTTAACATGATAGTTATGCTTTTTTAGGTCACAGCACACATGGGCAGAAGAATATCCTTTTGCAAAATCAAACCTGTTTGAGTTCAGGTCTAAATCTCCTGTTTCATCAAGAGTAAGAGTTGCCTCCATATTCTCAGCGGCCAAATCCTTATAAGATGCCTTTCCGAGTTTCAACTTACAATTTTTTATAATCAAATTCGTAATATCAAATGTCGTAGCATCTTCATCAACATCAGGAGCCTTCGTTGCCGCAACACCATCACCCTGCTGATTAAAAGATGCGAGTAATTTCTCTAAATCCATACTGTCGAGCGAAAAATCAATATCGTTTATAACCATCGGAAAAGCAAGATTATTTACTATATTAGCCTTTGCGTTGTATTTTGAACGCCTGTATCCGCCCTCTGCAGTAATATTTACTGTATCAAAATTAGTCGAAATATTAGCATTATGAATATATAATCTTTGTGAAGGCACCTTTACCTTCTCCAGAGTGAGGTTTCCAAAAAGTTTTACCCCCTTAGGCCCGTCCACAGCAGTCAGTTTCCCGACAGCAGTACCGTCACTAAACAATTCTTGTCTTGCTATAATATTCAAAAAAGCACTCGGGACAGGTTTTTCAATATTAAAACCCATCACCCTGAAGTCAACACCCTTTGAAAAATCTATCAATCCGTGTAACGAAATCAATTTTCTTCTGTAAAAATCTTTTACTCCCGGAACTGTCACGAAATAATTTAAATCTTTTATCCTTAACAGAGCGCCCTCAATAGACATATTCGAAATAATAACCCGCTCTTCTTTATATTTGCTAACAGGTTCGCCCGCAACCAGCAAATTATCCTCAGGTAACACCCTGAATAACCATTTCAGATTAATTACATTATTTACATAATCAATAAAGAGTTTTGTATCGGCTTTGCCGACAATATTTATCGGAATACCAATTACAGGAGTCAGGTAATACTTCGCAAAATCATCTGCAATAACACCGTCAGCAGTAATATGGGTTTTAAAGGTCTTTGTATAATCTTCAACAATTCCCTTAAACTTCATAGTATTAACCGGACGCGAACCATAATATCCTGAAAAATCTTCAAGGTGAATGTTTTTTGCATCAACTAAAATTCTGCCCTTTTGTACGCGAACAGGTACCTTTTGCACCGGAACAAGCAGGAAATACAACTTGTGTAAAAGAATATTGCCGTTTATACCCTTTGGAGAAAGGTTGAATTTAAAATCAAAATTGCCTTCAATATCATCAAAATAAGTAAGCATTTCTGCACCGTTAGGAATAACAAGATCAGAACGGATAAGGGCAACGATATTAGCAATATCAAAACCGTTTGCAAAAACATTTAAATCAAATCTTTTATCATCTACCACATTACCGGTAAAATGGAGTTTGGACTTATTAAGAGTAACAATGTTTTCATCAAGATACAGCTTTTTCTTCAATATATAACACTTGTTTCTGTCCTGAAGTGAAACTTTTACGGCATTTTTACCCTGTTTCATCAACATATTGAAATCAAAACGAACATACAATTTGCCCTTTTTAGTATTATCAAGCTCTATACCTTTCGTATCGACATTAAACGAAACATCATGCACGGTATACAGAACTTTTAACTGTTTCAGATACAGGAAGGAATCCATAAAATCAAAATACCAGTCACATTTGACGGGCTCTTTCTTTTCTTCCTGTCCGGGAACAATAGCCAATATTTTATTCACATCAGCATATATATAATCCGCCCCCAGTTTCTTTACAACAATTTTCTTTAACAAAACCTTTGAAACAGATATCTTAGCATCGGTATTTTTGAGCACTAAAATCGGGCTCCCGTCTTTGACCAGTTCAAAATCACCTGCGCTGAATGTAATATACGGATAAGAAGTTTTCAAATTAACATTATCCGCAACCATATTCACACCTGCATATTCATACAGTTTTTTATCAATAAAACTATGTGCCTTAGGTGATGAAGCAATATACGGTAAACCCCACAGATAAAAAGCCACAATACCCGCAAGCAAAACTGCAACAGCCCCGCAGGCACCAATAACAAACGCTTTTAACTGATTCTTCCACTTCTTAGATATCATAAAAAAATTATACCATAGAGTTATGATATAGAATAAATATTAACCTGCCGGTTAGTACTCAAAGCAAACAAAAAAGGAGCGGAAAATATTTTCCCGCTCCTTTAATTCTGATAAAAAACTGTTAGCCCTGTTCAAACATATCCTTTGATACATGACACAAAGGGCATTCGAAATCATCAGGCAAATCTTCAAATTTTGTTCCCGGAGCGATACCACCTTCAGGATAACCTAAATCTTCATTGTATTCCCAATTACAAACCGTACAAATATAAACTGCCATTATAAACTCCTTTCTTTATAATAAACCACGGATATAATTATAACAGTATTTTCTTAACTTGTGAAGTAGTAAAAAGGATAAATATTCCTCAACCCCTTGATTTTTAAACAATTTTCAGTTAATATAACACTGTACACAAGCAACGAAGGTGGTGAATAGCAGAATGCCAGAAGTTAAAGTTGGTGAAAACGAAAGTATTGAAGTAGCTTTAAGACGCTTCAAAAAGAAAATCCAAAAAGCAGGGATTCTTTCTGAAGTTAAAAAACGCGAAAGATACGAAAAGCCAAGCGTAAAAAGAAAACGCAAATCTGAAGCAGCTCGCAAACGCAAGTCATAATCAGATTAACATATAAATTAAAAGAGGGACTCTTTTGAGTTCCTCTTTTTAATTTTCCCTGTTTTGTTCCTATAATTTTCGATTTTTCCAGCCGCTTCTTGCGTTTTTCTTTTTCCTAATTTATGCCACAAGTTTGTATAAAAATTTCTGAGTGTCCTTTATTGACTCTTTGACAAATCCTCTGAATAATTCACCCAAAGGTCTTTTATCAATACTTGAAAATACGTGATAAATAGGATCCTTTGCGTTACAGAATCTCATCTGCCTGTCCTTTTTCCTCAGATAAAACTTGTCAAAATCATCAGGTATATCTAATGAGCCGATTGGCTTTTTATTACGTTCTACTGCAGAATATTGCATAAGTAAATCTCACTTTCTCTCTCTTGTATATCTCTTATGTATATATAAAGTATCTATTTCAAAAAAAATTGACTTTTTTATTGCACTTTTGTTAAGAAGTGTTAAGGGGATAAATTCAAAGATGAACAGATAAAACTATTAAACCAACACCAGCGGTACTTGTGCATCATCATACGCATCGATATTGCCG
Organism: uncultured bacterium; assembly: GCA_902765215.1. Taxonomy (GTDB): domain Bacteria; phylum Cyanobacteriota; class Vampirovibrionia; order Gastranaerophilales; family Gastranaerophilaceae; genus UBA2883. Next base: position 32,212 of record CACWZA010000016.1, read on the forward strand.
TGAACAACCATACCTTCGATTTTTGGATTGTACACAACAAACTCGTTTGTGTATCCGCTGTCGCCATCCTGCCTTGGCTCAACCATTGCATCCTGAATATCTGATATCGATTTTCTTATATCTTCACCTTTTACGGTTCTGCCTGAAGATAATTCCACATCAGACACATCTTCCAGTTTTTCAAGGTTACAGATAGAATTATACATTTCCAAATATTCTTCTTTTGACAAACCTAAATCAGAACATATTTGGTTTGAAACAGATGCTCTTTCCTTGTTTTGATTGATATATCCGCCTGATTTTGTCATTAAGTTTTCCATGGTTTGATACATTGAATTTTTGGCATAATCATACCCTCTGTGCCCGCCCGTACAGGAAGTGTTTTTATCGCCCAATACAATATTTGCGTTATTACCGCTCAGAATGTAAGCTCCATTTGAATTGTATCCTGTTGAATATTTTGAACGATAATCAAGCATCATTGTACTCAAACATACATCTTTACTGTCATCACATAAGACATTAAAATTATTAAAATCATCAGTAGTTGCATGACAGAGGAATTTTAAATCTTTAACCTTTGTTCCCTCAGGATAGCCGTACTTTTCGACAGATGCTTCAGGATCACGCAAATCTATATATCTTACCCCGTTTTTGTTAACATCATATTTGCTCAAATCTGTCGGCAAACTGTTAACAAAAACAGGAATACCTGTTGAATTAATCTTATCAATATTTGCTTTAATGGCAGCAATCCTTTCAGGGTTTGGCGCATATTCAAAACCTGAAGACTCACTATCTGCTTTTTCAAAGATTTGAGCCATTTCAAAATCGTGAGGGCGTCTAAAATAGAACGCAATATCATCATCAGCGCTATTTTCGACCAACCAGTGACTGTGTTTTACAAGGTTAAAAATTCTTTCCTTTTCATCAAAAGACATCTCAGTCTTTTTAATAATTTCTTTTGTTGCTATTGCACTTTTCAATGCATGCCCGTCATCTATAACATTTTGATCTTTGCCGAAATCATGAAAGAGGGTTGCAACCATAAGTATTTTCTTTTCATTAGGTTCTAATTCATCAAAATGGGAATCGTTCATTACGCGCTTCAAATCGTCACAGGTATGATAGTCAATTGTGTCGCCTCTATGCTGCACCTTACCCATTACCGATATAAATTCAGGAAATGCTTTTATTATATCGTTAAGTGCATTTTCCAGTTCTTTATCCTGCGGGTCAAGTTTTATCCTGTTGTTCAACATGAATTTATCAACCAACGCCTGATACTTATCCATATCAATGTTACTGTCGGCAATCTTGCTTTTTGCATAAGGGTTAGGATAGTTTTCCATATCATTATTACCGACGGTTTTAAATTGAAAATACTCAAAAACCTGTTTTTTATCTTCAGCAGACAATCCGTTGGTTAACGCAGAAAAATCTTCGATAAATTCTGCTCTTGAGTATTCAAGCGGGAATCCTTTTTCGTATTTTGTCAAATCTGTTTTACTCAAAGCATTTTTCAGATTTTCTATTCCTTCTTCTGATGTAACTTTCTCTATCGATAATTTATCAACAGGAATTGCAGAACAAGGGATATTTTTTCTTCGTTCCTGAAGTATTTCCATAAGTTCATCTTTTGATGAAACAGACTGCAAATCTTTTATATACTGAAATTTAGTAAGTGATGACCATTCTCCGAGTTCTTTTGCTTCCTCTAAAGTTATACCGTTATATGTTGCAAATGTATAATGTTCGTTATCCATTAAATCTTTTTGAGAACGAGCAGATAAATTTTCAAAATTCTCGTATTGGGCTAATTTTCTCACAAACAACGAAAAATTTAACTCTGAGTTTGTATTTGATTTATTCTGTTTGCGATTATTCTTTATTTTGTATATTGCATTTATATCAGAAGGAGTTAATTTTTCATACATCAGAACAGGTATAACCGAATTTCGGGACATAGTCTGATAATATTCGGTTGATTTTTTATCAACAGCTCTGTATTCAAGATTTTTCGCAATTGCAAGATATTTCTTTTCAACCTGATTATAATCAAGTTTTGCCAGCTCTTTTATCTCGTCCTGATGTTTTGCAGCATCAATATAAGATGTATATGTACCGTTATTCACCATCAGTTTGGTTAACTTTATTTGATTAATCTTTTGGGTTTTGTCAAAATTTGATACCTTATCAGCAACATCAGAACTAACTTCCTTAACTTTCTCAAAAAGCTTACCTGCTAATTTCCCTAAAGGAGATTGAATTTGATTAATTCCCGCAACTGCCGCAAAAGAATCATAACAGGGGTTAATCGGTGCAACAGTTCGTTTTTGTTCACCTCTGTCTGCAGCCGTAAACGAATTATGAGAATATATGCCGTTGTTATTGTTGACTGATAAAAAATGCATGCAAAAAAAAACCTAAATAATCTTACATTAAAATAAAAACATTTTTTATCAAAAAATTGCTATATTATTTAACAGTAGCCAAATCATGCATAACAACATCTCTTACATAAGTGTAATAAGCGTTGTTGCCGTATTTTTCGATTCTTGAAAGCAAATCATCGGCAGAAATAAACCCTTTTAAATAAGCAATTTCTTCCAAACAGGATATTTTCATACCCTTATTCAACTCCATTGACTGGACAAAATTACTTGCCTGAAGCATAGAATCGTGAGTACCTGTATCAAGCCAAGTAAAGCCTCTGCCGAGGATTTCAACATTTAATAAACCTTTTTCAAGATAAACTTTATTCAAATCGGTAATTTCAAGCTCGCCCCTTGCTGACGGTTCAAGCTGTTTTGCATATTCACACACATTTTGGTCATAAAAATACAAACCGACAACGGCATAGTTAGATTTAGGATTTTTAGGTTTTTCTTCCAGAGAGAGCACCTTGCGGTTCTTGTCAAATTCAACAACACCAAATCTTTCAGGATCTTTAACAGTATAACCAAAGACTGTCGCACCCTGATTTCTTGATAAAGCATCACGCATTATGGTTGAAAAACCGTGTCCGTGGAAGATATTATCACCCAAAATGAGTGCAGATGTATCGCCGTCTATAAAATCTTCTGCAATAATAAACGCATCTGCTATCCCCTTCTGAACATACTGGATTTCATACGAAATATTTATCCCAAACTGAGAACCATCACCCAGTAATTTTGTGAAATTATCGTAATCAGCCTCGTTTGTGATAATCATAATATCTCTGATTCCTGCTAGCATCAGAGTTGAAAGAGGATAATAAATCATAGGTTTATCATATATAGGCAGCAAAATCTTAGATATCGGCTGAGATGCCGGATATAATCTTGTTCCTGCTCCTGCTGCTAATACTATACCTTTCATATAATAACCCTCTTTTCGTATGCTTATTTTATCATATTATAAACCATTTTTGAATACAGTGTACAATTATTGTTTACACAGTGCCATAATGACGGCTTCAGCCTTTTTAAGCTGGGTATCGTTGTGTTTTCTCATATCGTCAACGGTGTACTTAACTTTATAATCAGGCTCAATACCTTTTTTATTGATATCAGAACCGTTAGGAGTTAAATACTTCGCAATAGTGATATTTAATCCTGTTCCGTTCGGCAAAGGCACTATCTGTTGGACCAACCCTTTGCCAAAAGTTGTATCACCGACAAGCACTGCCCTTTTATTATCTTTTAGCGCACCTGACAAGATTTCGCTCGCACTTGCGCTTGCTCCGTCCACCAACAGAACAGTCGGTTTACTTATTACAGGGATATGTACGGCTTTTATATCTTTCTTTTTACCGTTCTTTGAAACTATACTTACAATAGTTCCTTTATCAATAAAAAGGTTTGCAACAACAACCGCATTAGTCAGAAGTCCGCCCGTATTACCGCGCAAATCAATAATTAACCCTTTTGATTTGTTCAGACTTTTAAGAGCATTCAAAAACTCGGTAGAAGTGTTTGAACCTATAAAACTCTTTACCCTGATATATCCGATATTCCCTGACTTTTCAGACGACTCAACCGATTTAATTTCAATTTTTTCTCTGATAATTCTTTTTATAAGAAACTGATTTCCGCGCTTAATTTTCAAAGTAACATAAGTGCCCTCTTTGCCTCTCACTCTGTCTGCAACAGCTGATATATCAAGCCCGCTGACACTTTTGCCGTCAACATCAAGAACAATATCGTTTGCTCTGAGCCCTGCCCTTTGAGCCGGAGTACCTTCAATAACCCCGTAGACAACAACCTTACCTGCGACAGACATTATATGAACACCAATCCCTGAAATATGCGAATCTATTGAATAAAACTGCTCGGTATACTCTTTTTTTGATAGGAATCTTGTATAGCAATCATCTAAACTTGCAAGCATTGTGTCAATAGCAACTTTTGCATCTTCATCTGTCTTTAATTGGCCTTTGTATCTATTTCGCCAACGCTTCCAGTCCTGTTTGTTACAGGAAGAATCAATATATTCTTTTTTTATTATTTCCCACGATTTATCGTAAAGTTTTTGGGGTGAAACTTGCTCGTTATTTATCAACTCCTGAGAATCAATATTGCCCGTATTAAGATGAAGCGAACCCGAAACAACTCTGTATATCAAATAGATAAAACACACAATTAATATATAAAATAATATCTCTCGCTTCTTCATAAACTTATTTAACATCAACGGTAATTATTTATCAATAGACAAACATACGCATAAGAGAACATTCAAATCAACACTAAAATGTATAAATTATTTTACATTTACTTGAAATTAAAATTTATTAGTAGGATAAAATAAAACAGAGGGATAAGGAAGAGAAAAGATGAACAACTATTTAAAAAAAGTTTTAGAACAAATTGGACAAAGAAATTCAACAGAACCTGAGTATTTACAGGCTATTCACGAGGTTCTCACAACTATTGAGCCTGTTATCGAAGCAAACGAAATTGACTACGAAAAACTGGCAATATTAGAAAGAATGACAGAACCTGAAAGAGTTATTATGTTCAGAGTTCCTTGGGTAAACGATAAGGGAGAAGTTATCGTAAACAGAGGGTACAGAATACAATTCAGTTCATTAATCGGCCCATACAAAGGCGGATTAAGATTTCACCCTAGTGTAAACCTAAGCATTATGAAGTTTTTAGGGTTTGAACAAATTTTCAAAAACGCACTTACGGGCTTACCTATAGGCGGCGGTAAGGGCGGAAGTGATTTCGATCCTAAAGGTAAATCAGACAATGAAATTATGAGATTTTGTCAAAGCTTTATGACAGAATTATATCGCCACATCGGGCATGATGTTGATGTTCCTGCAGGCGATATCGGTGTAGGCGGACGCGAAATCGGATACCTTTTCGGACAGTATAAAAGAATCAGAAACGCGTATGAAGGCGGAGTGTTAACAGGTAAAGACATCGTTTACGGCGGTTCTTTGGCAAGAAAAGAAGCAACAGGATACGGTTTGATGTTCTTTATGAGAGAAATGTTACACGCACACAATATTGATATAAAAGGTAAAACCGTAACTATATCAGGCTCAGGTAATGTTGCAATTTATGCCTGCGAAAAAGCACAGGCTATGGGTGCAAAAGTTGTTGCAATGAGCGATTCTAACGGTTGCATCTATGATCCTGACGGAATTGATTTAGACTGCGTAAAAGAAATTAAGGAAGTTGAACGCGGAAGAATAAAGGAATACAGAGAATGCCATCCAAACGCAACATATATTGAAAAATCAGGTACTGCAAACCCTGTATGGACAATCAAAACTGATATTGCACTTCCTTGTGCAACACAAAACGAACTTATTCTTGAAGATGCAAAAACTCTTGTTAAGAACGGGGTTATTGCGGTCGGGGAAGGTGCAAACATGCCTTGCTCTGAAGATGCTACAAAATACTTACAGGAAAACGGGGTTCTCGTTGCACCTGCAAAAGCATCCAACGCAGGCGGGGTTGCTACTTCAGCAATTGAAATGACTCAAAACAGTATGAGATACTATTACACATTTGAAGAAGTTGAAGAAAAACTGGATCGTATTATGACAAACATCTTCAAAGCCTGCAAAGAAGCTTCCGAAAAATACGGGTTAAAAAATGACTATGTTGCAGGAGCAAATATTGCTGCATTTACAAAACTTGCAAAAGCAATGAAAGCTCAAGGCTTAGTATAATAATTACAACAAAAAGGATACCGTTTATTGAGGTGTCCTTTTTTGCGTTTAGTTACACAGTTTACAAAGCCCGATAATAATGATACTATATAGATATAGTTAAATAAGGAGAAAATTATGGCAAGATTAGTAAGACCTACATGGGCAATAAGATGTACACAATCAGGATGCAGAACTTTGTTTGAAGTTGCTCAGACAGAAGACGGAAGACAGCAGGAAGTTGTTTGCCCTAACTGTGGTGAACACTATGTTTATCCTATTAAAGACGACGAAGAAAACAACAATAACTAACTTCAATGAATTTTAATAACACAGACAAAAGATATAACCAGTTTAGCGCCTTTCTTAAAAATAAGTTTGGCGCTAAAGTGTATAAAATCACGATTGATGCAGGGTTCTCATGCCCTAACAGAGATGGGACTATATCCAAGGGAGGCTGCATTTTTTGTGATGAGAGCGGAAGTTTTTCGCAGGCACACTCAAATATACTCCCCATAAAGGAACAGGTAGAAACCGGGGCGAACACTCTTTCTAAAAGGTTTAAAGCCGAAAAATTCATGGCATATTTTCAGGCATATTCAAACACCTACAAACCTGTTAATGAACTAAAAGAAATCTATGATGCCGCGCTCGGACACAAAGACATTGTAGGTATCTCAATAGGAACACGACCTGACTGCGTTGATGACGACAAATTAAAACTCATCTCATCTTACAATGACAGGTGCTATACATGGCTTGAATACGGACTTCAGTCCTCTCACGACAAAACACTTAAACGAATAAACAGAGGACACGATTATGAGACCTTTGTAAAAACCTACGAAAAGACCAAAGAATACGGTATAAATGTCTGCGTTCATGTCATATTAGGGCTATGGGAAACGCATGACGAAATGATGGAAACAGCACAAAGACTTGCAGAACTGAAAGTTGACGGAGTAAAAATTCACATGCTTTGTGCCCTGGAAGGAACAAAACTTGCCGATATGTACAGGGCAGGTGAGATTGATTTTATGAGTGAAGACGATTATATACAAACCGTTTGTGATTTCCTTGAATATTTACCTCCCGAAACAACAATTCACAGACTTGCAGGTAACGGGCTGAAAAGAGAACTGATTGCTCCGAGATGGATAGTCAAAAAACTCGATGCCCTCAATAAAATCGACAGAGAATTTATCCGCAGAGATTCATGGCAGGGGATAAAATATCAAACTAAAACTTCTCTTTAAACCCCGGGGAAGTCAACGGAAGTCCCTGATAACCTTTATTTTGATAAACTGCCTTTTTGATATATTTAGGAGAATGGCTTCCTTTTTCAAACAGTTTTTTCAGGGTGTTTTCACGCTTAACCAGAGGATCACTTTCCACATTACATTCAGGATAAATATCAACTAAATCAGACCAGACAACAGCCTCCATAGTCCACGCATAAGTTTCTTCGCTCAGAGAGTTATATTCATCCTGATGAAGTGCTTCGTGTGACAACAAAGCAGCAATTGCCGCAGGAGGTGCATACTGGTGTTTCGGATTTATATATATAAACAGTTTCTTTTTCTTTTTCCAGCCGACCGCATCAAAATTGGCATAAGATTTGTTCAGGCTCGCCAAATCTTTAAACTTAATTTTAATCGGATAACCTGAAAGGTTATAGCCGAGAATTGCCTTTCTTGAAAAGTCGCCGTCTGTACCCTTCAGCATTTCAAGAGCAATAACGATTAAACTTTCATCAGTAACCTTCTTATATTCCTCATAAGCATTCGCAACATATTCATCAGTGAATTTTGCAGGAACTTTAACACTCGGAGGAACGGGATACGGCTTCTTCGTCGCAAACACAGGTAAGTTTAACATTGTTAAACATAAAATTACCAATAAAAGTTTTTTCATACACATAGCTCCCTTTTATAAATATTATAATATTATTTTCAGCGAAGGCAAATAAATTATAATTTAGAATACAACAAAGTTGTCCTTAAAATTAGGTTAAATGTAAAACCAACGATTATGGGTTTGATGTACCATTTCTTTGACCGCAAAGAAATGGTACCGAAAGAAACTCTCCGACCTGACTCTCCGTAATCACTCATCT
>CACWZA010000017.1 GCA_902765215.1 uncultured bacterium
CAGCTGTAGAAATCTTTGATTTTATACAAATGCGAGTGAGGTATGACACCGCAGTATTATCGCCACCCCCCTCTGTCCCCCCTTCGGCAGGGGGGAGGGTAAATGAATATTCGTTCCCTCCCCGACTTGGGGAGCGAATTTGCAGTAGGGCTTTAGCCCGTCACATCGAGCAAAACCACGCTTTTGCGAGAGGCTGCATAATTCAAGACAGGGCTAGGGTGGGGAGCAACTATTATACTCCCTCCCTATCGCAGGGATAGTTGGGGTGGGTGGTGTTTTTACCCTCTCCCCTAACCCTCTCTCTAACCGCTATATCATGTTTGAGTAATTTCTATACAAAAAAGCACCCGTTAAAAACGGGTGCTTTTTATACTGTTATAGAAAACTATCTTTCATCAATAGGACAATTCACATCAAATACTGCTATTAATGATTTAACATCATTTGCATTATTTTCAGCCAATACAGCCTCAACATCAGCATAACCTTCGTGAGTTGTAAACCAGCCTGCAACGGCAGATGTAATTTGACCGATATAGTTTTTCATATATAACGCACCTTCTTTTGCAGACATTGAATAGTTTTCACCAAAATAAACCGCTTCATCTTTCAATGTGAAGAAACTGTCTATTTCAATCTTGCCTGATGCCTTATCGCCCTTAACTACATTCTTTGCAGTAAAATCAGATTTATTAAATACATAGAGAGAACTGCCATCTTCATCTACGACAAGATTCCCCTCATTATCAATATTTAACAACATTCTGAAATTATTAACTGAATTTGTAAGGGAAACATCATTATCACCGGATGTATCACTAATAATCAAATCAGACGATTTTGTGAGTGTAACATTATACTCATCATCACCCTGACCGCCTGCCATATATGAAGCACCTTTGCCTGCATAAGTCATACTGTCATCATAATCAGTTCCCTCAAATATTGTTTCTTTATAGGTAGGACTTGTCTTATCAGTATCCTTAACCCCGTTTACAATGAGTTTCTTATCTAATGCCTTATTCACATCATACCAGTCGTCAGGTTCTAAATTGTTATAACCGAAAGCAACATCAAACTCATTGTTAAAGAAATTTTTAACAGTAAGCGAATCGTTTATATCTTTCTTGATACCTGCATCTGCATCTTTGAAATAGGTCATATTAAAGATAAGGTCATCACCTGTCTTTTCAAACGATATATCTGCCTTATCAGATGTCATCATTTTTGAATATGCACCGTCAATCATAAATTCAGCATTTTCGCCAACCTCAGAATCAATATTCAGGGTATCGTTACCTGAGCCCATTGTTTCTGCGATACTAACTGTTCCTTCGGCACCTTTTACAACATCTATTGTATCATTACCCTTTAAGGCAAATATATGCGCATCACCATTTGATACGGTGAATTTATCTGCTTTATTTCCGCCAATAAGCATATCGTCATATTTTGTATCCTGCATTTTGTTTGCTTTCTTTTCATTCCCGAATTGAAAAACAGAAACACCGTAATCGTCAAAAGTCACAGGTAAATGATCACTGTCATAACCGAAAATAGTACCATTTATAGCACCATTTTCTGCAAAGAAATCTTTTATGGTAAGAGTTTTGTTTTCTAATTCGACATCCGCACCAAACCTTTTCTTCAATTTTTTAATAGCATCACTATCTATAATCAAGTCATTACCTGACTTTTCAAAACCGTAATTACTATCGCGTAACATGTCTGTTATGCTCACAAGACTCAAGGCTGTTTTACCTTCTGCTACATTACCATCTTCGTCAAAGCCAAACTCTACACCTTTTGCAAACTTAACAGTCGTATTACCAAGAGAAAGTTCTTCTGCAGGTCTGATGTAATCTAAAGATTTTAACCCGCTACCGTTTACGGTTATTGTATCTCTACCTTCACTTAAATAAATTGTGTCGTAATCATCTCCCGTTGAGATTGTGTCATTATTAGTACCGCCATAGAATTGTTCTCTTAAAAATGTACCAGTAAGAGTTTGTTTTTTGGTTGCATCACTGTCCCCAAGAATACTAACCCCTTTTACATTATTCTCTAACAAATCTTTGAGCGAAGTTTCACCAATGGTAACACCGTCTTCGGCAAGTTTGAGATAGTCTTTAAAGGTAACCTGTGCAAGAGGTTCTGCCGTATCAGTATAAGTATTACCTGCTTCATCCGTATAAAAAATATTTGTTCCTATAGTAAGAATAACACCTTCGTATGTTTTTAATGAATTATAGACTTCTTTATATTTGGCAGGGGTATAATCAACCGGTTCAGAAACCGAATCAATTACCCAATCGTACTCATCCTCACCCACTTCTTCCCAATTGTATAGATTATATATTATCTGATAACCGCCCGCCGTTTTTGAAACAATCATTTCGTTTTTGGTATATTCAGAACTGTCATAATTGGCTGTTGCACCAACTTTCAAAATAATATTGTTCTTGCTCTTAGAGAATGTTCTTACCATATCAACATCGTTTTCAAGTTCAACATTTAATCTTGTGCCTTTTGAAAGAACAATCGTATCTCTGCCGTGACCGCCTTCAGATTCCATATCATAGTGTATAACATCAGGATCCATATCGGAACGGTTAACCCCTAAGTTAAAGGTTTCATTTGCCTTTGTTGACATTTCTTCTTCCTGTAACCAGTTACCTGTGTATTTGTTCTTTGAATTTGTTGCAGGGAAGATTTGCTTAAGCAAATCATAATTATTATTATTTTCAGATGTAATATCCAACTCATCAGCATATTTTTCTGCGTTTTTATATGTTACTGTTGCCAAAACCTTTGAAAAATTAGGTATAATCTTGTTTTCATGTGTTGTAACAACATCTGTATCTGTTGTTGCAATCACCTTATTTTTTGAGTTGATTGTCTGATACTCAATAGTTTCTACTCCAGTACCTGCTTTTTTAGAATATGTCGTTGTTATTGTTCCGTCATCATAACCGACCGCATTACCGTCATCATCATAATTAGCCTCATAAGTTACTGTTGTAACTTTATATTTGCCCTTGTATTTACCGGTAGTTTCTTTTTCAGAACTGATTGTCGTTGAAACCTTTCTGTATGTAACTTCCTGCGTATCGTAAGCGGTAACAACTATATTAGCACCGCTTTCAGAATAAGTAATCTGATTAGGAATATCGTTTTGAAATTCAATAGTATGCTCAGTTCTTTCATCATTTAAAGTTACTGTTTCTTTATATGTCTTTTTCTTATTCTTTAATCCTGCCAAATTAATAGTTGTGAAATCCGCTACTGCCATATAAAACTTCCTTTCTTTAATAAATATACAAACACTATAGAAAAATCATACATAATAATAAAACATTTTCAAGCAGAGAGCGGAATATAAGGGTTTAAAGGGGTAAAAATAATATCAGGTAGAATATATCAAACAAAAAAAGCGGTCTGCGACCGCTTTTTAAACATAGTACCATTAACCGCCAACATTATTGGTGATTAATATACTTACCCCTGCTACGCACAGTTTAAACTGCAAAGCAGTTTCACTGTCTGCTCCGCAAACCTACCAGCTTGCTTTAGTTACGCCAGGAAGTAAACCTTGGTGAGCCATCTTACGAAGGCAGATTCTGCAAAGACCGAAATCTCTGTGGTATCCGTGAGGACGGCCGCAGATGCTGCATCTGTTGTGCAGTCTTACTTTTGGATATTTGCCTGCTTCTGCAAGTTGTCTTCTTGTTTCTTCTTTATTTATCATCGCTTTCTTAGCCACGATTTTATCTCCTTTTCTTTAGTTTTCTTTTGTTTTATTAAACCATAAACAAATGGAAAATGGATAATAGATAATGGAAAATATCTTTATGATGCTTCGCATCATTATTTTTTAATTTTGTCAGCTTCGCTGACTAAGAAATTTTCAATTTTCAATTTTCAATTTTCCATTTTAATAACTATTTTTTCATTCCCTTGAATGGCATTCCCATCTGGAATAACAATTCTCTTGCTTCATCATCTGTTTCAGCAGTTGTGATAATAGATACGTTCATACCTTTTACCAAATCAACTTCTTCATAAGTGATTTCAGGGAACAATGCTTGTTCTTTCAAGCCTAATGTATAGTTACCTCTGCCGTCGAAACTCTTAGGGCTGATACCTCTAAAGTCACGAATACGAGGAAGAACTACACAAATAAGTTTTTGTAAGAAATCGTACATTCTGTCACCACGCAATGTAACCATTGCACCAACAGGCATACCTTCTCTTAACTTGTATGATGCGATAGATTTTTTAGCCTTTGTAACAACTGCCTTTTGACCTGCAATCTTTGTTAACTGACCTTGAATCGTATCAGCAATCTTTGTATTGTGAGATGCTTCACCAACACCCATATTCAATACAATCTTATGCACTCTAGGAATCATCATGTCATTTTTATAACCGAATTTTTCCTTCATTGCTTTTTTTACATCTTCTGCGTATTTTGCTTTTAAATTTTTTGTCTTAGCCATTTTTCTTTTCCTTTTCTTTTATACGATAGATTTAAGCGAGGTTATAAATAACACTCCCTAAACCGCGTAAATAATCATTAAACTATACGTCTAATTTTTCGCCGCATTTTTTGCAAACGCGAACTTTTTTACCATCAACTAATTCATGTTTAACTCTGGTTGGTTTTTCACAACTAGGGCAAACAATCATAACGTTAGAACTGTCCAAAGGTGCTTCGATTTTGTTCAAACCGCCCTGGATACCTAACATAGGGTTTGCTTTTTGAGCCTTTGTTTTCATATTCAAACCTTCAACAATCACTTTTGATTCAGAAGGAATTGCTTTTTTAATGTTTCCTTGTTTTCCTTTATCTTTACCGGCAGTAACAACAACTCTGTCGCCTGTCTTAACGTGTAAAGATTTCTTTTCTTTATCTGTCATTTTTTTCTCCATTATTTTTACTGAACTTTCCGCTTTCGCAGGTCTGTTCCCGCTTTCTTGAAGATATTAAAGTTAATACCTTGCTAAATTACTTCCGGTGCAAGAGAAACAATCTTCATGAAGTTGTTGTCTCTTAACTCACGAGCAACCGGTCCGAAAACACGAGTTCCTCTTGGGTTACCGTCTTTGTTTATAACTACTGCTGCGTTGTCGTCAAATCTGATTACAGATCCGTCTGCACGAGTGATATCGTGTTTTGTTCTAACGATTACCGCTCTTACAACTTCTGACTTCTTAACAGCCATATTTGGAGTAGCATCCTTTACTGTTGCGATTACAACATCACCAACTGATGCGAATTTCTTGTTTGAGCTGCCCATTACACGGATAACCAACAATTCTTTTGCACCTGTATTGTCTGCTACTGTTAATCTGGTTTCTTGTTGTATCATTTTTCTATTCCTTTTCTTGTGCCTCTCCCTGCTCATTGACAGGGTTGCCATCTGTTTTAGCTATTTATCTGACTAATAAATACTACTTAGCCTTTTCAACTACTTCTGATAAAGTCCAGCGTTTGCCGCCTGAAATAGGTTTTGATTCAACAATTCTAACTGTATCACCAATACCACATTCATTGTTAGCATCGTGAGCTTTATAGTTTTTATTAGATTCGATAATCTTTTTGTACTTAGGGTGTGGATCGTAAGATGCAACCTTAACTACAATAGTCTTGTCCATCTTATCTGAAACAACTACACCTTGTTTTTCTTTCTTAGGCATTTGCTGCCTCCTTTTCTTTAATAACAGTCTTAATACGAGCAATTGTTCTTTTTGTTGTTGCTATTGAAGCAGGGTTTTCCAATTTGTTTGTAGATTTTTGTAATCTCAAATTGAAAAGTTCCTTTTTCATATCAACTACAAGAGCATTTAACTCATCAACTGATTTTTCACGAATATCTTGTAATTTCTCCTTTTCAACAACTTTTACTTTGATAGGTAACTTTTGAGCAGCCAGTTCTAACGCTCTGATTGCTGTACTTCTGTCAAAGTAATCAAGTTCAAAAAGAATTCTGTTTGGTTTTACAACCGCTACCCAATATTCCACATTACCTTTACCTGAACCCATACGAGTTTCTGCAGGTTTTGCAGTAATCGGTTTATCTGGGAATATTTTAATCCATACGTTACCGCCTCTTTTGATTTCACGAGTCATCGCACGTCTTGCTGCCTCGATTTGGCGACTGGTAATCCAGCCAGGTTCCAAAGCTCTAAGTGCATAACGTCCGAATTCGAATTGTGTACCTCTTGTTTCGGTACCTTTCATTCTACCCTTCATCATTTTGCGGAATTTTGTTTTCTTAGGCATTAACATTGTTATTGTTCTCCTATTTCCTACTTATTATCTTCTGCAGATTTTCCGCCACGTCTTGCACGTTTGTTGAATTTGTCTGCTGAATCTTTTGTGTTCTTACTCTTGATGTTTTGGTCTGCTTTTTCACCAGGCATTAAATCACCTTTGAAAATCCATACCTTAACACCGATTTTACCCATTATAGTATCTGCTTCAGTGAAACCGTAATCTACATCTGCTCTTAATGTCTGAAGAGGAATACGTCCTTCTTTAGCCCATTCTGAACGAGCGATTTCAGCACCACCTAAACGGCCTGATACCATAACCTTGATACCTTGAGCCCCTGCTCTCATTGTTCTTTGCATAGCCTGCTTCATAGCACGTCTGAATGCAATACGTTTTTCCAATTGTTGAGCAATTGCTTCACCAACGAGTTGTGCATCTAAGTCAATTCTTGCAACTTCTACCACGTTGATTAAGATGTTACGACCTAAGTATTTAGATACTTCTTTCTTAAGATCTTCGATACCCTGACCGCCACGACCTACAACAATACCGGGTTTTGCTGTAACAACGGTGATTGTTGTGCTTTGTGATTTTCTGTCAATAAGAATTCTTGATACACCAGCTGCGTATAATTTTTTCTTGATAAATTTTCTGATTTTAGCATCTTCTGCTACAAAACCGGCGTAGTCTTTAACCTTAGCATACCAAGTGCTTAACCAAGGTTTGATTATACCTACTCTAAATCCGGTTGGATGTGTCTTTTGTCCCATTTTATTTTCCCTTATTTGTTTCCGTCACTAACTACTACTGTAAGGTGAGAAGTTCTCTTAAGTCTTCTGTAAATACGACCTTGAGCTCTTGGCTTACCTCTTTTGTATGTTGCACTTTCGTCTTTGCACTTTCGTCTGCATAGATTTCAGAAATCTTTAATGCATCTTCGCTAACACCATATTTTTCTTTAGCATTAGCAATTGCAGCGATTAAATTCTTTTCTACAACCTTAGCAGCAAAATAAGGCATAAAACGCAACATAACTTTAGCGTCTTTAACTGCTTTTCCTCTAACTTCGTTGATTACTCTGCGAAGTTTTCTTGCAGTCATTTTTATGTCTGTTTGTTTTGCTTTTGCTTCCATTTTTTCATTCCTTTTTCTTTTTTAGTATTTCTCTTATTTGAGATCCTGATTACTCAGGATAACATTCCGCACGGTGTAAAACCGTTAGCCAGCGAAAATGTTACTTACGTTTTGCTATGTCAGAACCTGCGTGACCTCTGTAAAGTCTTGTAGGTGCAAATTCACCTAACTTGTGACCAATCATCTGTTCAGTAACATATACAGGAACGTGAGTTTTCCCGTTATGAACAGCGATTGTGTGTCCTAACATATCCGGAATTATCATTGATGCCCTAGACCAAGTCTTGATTACTTTCTTTTCAGAATTAGCATTCATCTTGTCTATTTTCTTTTGTAGAGCTTCTTCTACGTAAGGGCCTTTTTTTAATGAACGTGCCATTAATTTCTCCTTTTTATTACTTGGCAGACACCGTCTGCCCTACTTTACTTTCTTATTTTTTTCTGCGTCTTACAATTAACTTGTTAGATGCTTTGTTTTTCTTACGTGTCTTGTAACCAAGAGCCGGTTTGCCCCAAGGTGTCTTAGGGTGTCCGCCAGGACCTGTCTTACCTTCACCACCACCGTGAGGGTGATCGCAAGGGTTCATTGTTACACCACGTACTGTAGGTCTGATACCCATGTATCTTTTTCTACCTGCTTTACCAATCTTCAAGTTCTTGAACTCTGAATTGCCCAAAGCACCGATAGTTGCCATACATTCTTTTCTTACCATTCTCATTTCGCCTGAAGGTAATTTGATAGTTACATAGTTACCTTCTTTTGCCATAACCTGAGCTGAGTTACCTGCAGAACGTACCATTTTACCGCCTCTGCCTGCTTCCAACTCAACGTTGTGAACAATTGTACCTAACGGAATGATATCCAACGGCATTGCGTTACCTGTCTGTACAGGTGCTTCCAAACCGCTGACAATTACATCACCTACATTCAAACCTTCAGGAGTTAAGATATATCTCTTTTCACCATCTGCGTAGAATACTAATGAAATTCTTACATTTCTGTTTGGATCGTATTCGATTGTCTTAACTGTTGCAGGTACACCGAATTTTTCTCTCTTGAAGTCGATAATACGGTAAGCTTTTTTAACTCCGCCACCTTTATGACGACAAGTGATTCTACCTGTGTTGTTTCTACCTGCTGTTTTCTTTATAGGTTTTAATAATGATTTTTCTGGAGTTGATGTAGTGATTTCCTGATAATCACTCACTACCATGCCTCTTTGTCCCGGAGACGTCGGATTAATTTTTCTGGTTGCCATTTTTATTTTCTCCTATTTATATCGGGCATTGCCCGTTTGGCTTTAATTAAGCACCAACTAATTCTTCGATTGGATCACCTTCAATAGTAACGATTGCTTTTCTTGAAGAATCTGTTCTACCAAATTTGTAACCCATTCTCTTTGAATGAGATGGCATATATACTGTTCTTACTTTTTTAACTTTTCTACCCGGGAATGCTAATTCAACGGCTTGTTTGATTTCAACCTTTGTAGCATCTTCTTTTACTTCGAAAGTATATTGTCCCAATGTAGTTGCTATCATAGATTTTTCTGTAATGATAGGCTTTTTGATAATATCGTATAATCTTTCCTTGTTACTCATTATTGTAATCCCTCCGTGATTGCGTTTACTGCAGCCTCTGTCATTACAACATAATCAGCCTCAAGTAAATCTTTTACGTTCAAGTTTGTAGGAAGAATCATCTTCAATGTAGGGATGTTTCTGCCTGCTAATGATAAGTATTTGTTTTCATCAGCTTTTGTATCTGCAACAACTAAAACTTTACCTGATACGTTCAATGATTTTAATGCTGCTGCAACTAATTTAGTCTTAGGTGCATCAATTGCAGAAAAATCTTTAACGATAACGAGTTGTGCTTCTCTAGCAGAAAGTGCAGATTTAAGAGCCAATTTTCTAGCCTTTTGAGGCATAGCCAAATCGTAGTTTCTTGGTTTTGGTCCAAAGATAACACCACCACCAGCGAACAATGGAGATCTTGTAGACCCTGCTCTTGCTCTACCGGTACCTTTTTGTTTCCATGGTTTTCTTCCGCCGCCTGAAACTTCTGCTCTTGTTTTAGCACAAGCGTTACCTGAACGTGCGTTGTTTAATTGTCTTCTTAATGCAAGGTGCATAACATGCATATTTGGTTCAATACCAAAGACTTTCTTGTCTAAAGTAATTTCACCTAATGCTTCACCTGTTGTACTTAATATTTTCTTTGCCATTTTTCTTTTTCCTTTTGCTTTCCGTCAACCCCTTTCCCTTTCGGGTTTTATTTGGCTGAAGCGGGTTAATTTGTTTTACTGTCCTGGATTAACCATTCCATTTAGTTCTTGAAGGAGTGAT
Organism: uncultured bacterium; assembly: GCA_902765215.1. GTDB lineage: Bacteria > Cyanobacteriota > Vampirovibrionia > Gastranaerophilales > Gastranaerophilaceae > UBA2883. The sequence goes on from CACWZA010000017.1 coordinate 9,761, forward strand.
TGTAACTAATCTGCCTTCGCATCCCGGAACGGAACCCTTAATCAATACTAAATTGTTTTCGCTGTCAACTTTAACTAATTTCAACTTAGTAATGGTAACTCTTTCATTACCCATGTTACCTGCCATTCTTTTACCCTTGATAACACGAGAAGGAGTTGTACCTGCACCGATTGAACCGGGTTCTCTGTGGTTCTTAGAACCGTGGCCCATAGGTCCTCTTCCAAAGTTATGTCTTTTAACTGTACCTTGGAAACCTTTACCTATTGAGTGTCCGACAACATCAACTTTTTGGATACCGTCTAAAACTGATAATTCAATTTGTTGACCAACAGTATATGCTGATGCATCATCAACTCTGAACTCTTGTAAGTGTCTGTAATTTTCAAGGTTATTTTTCTTGAAGTGACCGATTTGAGCCTTAGTTAAGTGTTTTTCTTTTGCAGCGATTGTACCAACCTGAATTGCGTTGTAACCGTCTGTTTCAACTGTCTTAACCTGAGTAACTACAATCGGATCAACCTTGATTACAGTAACCGGAACTGCCAAACCATGTTCGTCAAAGATTTGTGTCATTCCTAATTTTTTCCCTATTACACCTAGTGTCATAATTTTCTACCTTTCTGGAGTGTACGAATCTTTTAATCCTGTCTTGGATTATTGCTCCACACCTTCGTCAGTTCACTCCGTTTTGCTTTAGCAAAACTGCCGTTCACTACTTCGGTGCTACTTCGAGTTAGGCTCACTTCGTTCGCCGTCACTCTACGCAAAATCCGCTACCCCTGCTTGCGAGCGCTACTAATACCTTTTGAGGATTACTCCTCACGCCTTTCAAAAGACGTTGTAGTTCACATTATCTGCGTAATGCTGTAAGTTTTCAAAAAACTGATTTTTAATGTTCGGCTTGTGATTAAATTTAATCGGCTAATGTTTTGAAATTATAATTTAACTTCGATATCTACACCTGCCGGTAAGTCTAATCTGCTGAGTTCTTCAGTAGTTTGTTGTGTAGGTTCGTAAATGTCGATAATTCTCTTGTGAGTTCTTAATTCAAAGTGTTCACGAGATTTCTTATCAACGTGTGGTGAACGAAGTACACAATAAATACGTCTTTTTGTAGGCAAAGGAATAGGGCCTGCTACTTTTGCGTCTGTTCTTTTAGCTGTTTCAACAATCTTTTCAGCAGATAAATCTACCAATTTGTGTTCATAAGCTTTTAAACAAACTCTGATTCTTTGTCTTTTTGCTGTAGTTGCCATTTCTTTTTCCTTTACTGTTTTGTACTAACGACGGCCTAAACCGCCCACTACAAGTGATTTTTCGCTATATTTTTATATTTCGGTCATCACTATAGCAGAATAATCGTATAATAAACATATTTTACAGTCAACGGGGGAAGGGTAAATATATTTTGATTTGCTTTACAAAAGTTTACTTGTTACAAAAAACGGGTATTCATCCGAAAATAAACACCCGATTTTTGTTCAATTTTTTTATTTTATGTCTATGCTTTGCCCATATAAACATTTATAAGAGCTGCAGCATCCTCGCCGTGTTCACCGCCAAACACCTCCATAGCTGAAGTATAGTCATTTTCGTGAAGCCAGGCTGCTACATTTGCTGCGACAGTATCAAAATCAATTGATAATGTCGTATCGCCTGCTTTGATTGTTTCTATGCAGCCCTTACCCATAGAAATATGACCTTCGCTGTATTCTCCGAGATAATCGTTAATCACAACACCGCCGTTTATAACCCCTTCTTCGCTAAGGCCATCGTCTGAAAACAGTCTGAGTATTGTTCCGACCCCGGTTATTGCACCGTCATTATCTACACTCAAGCCAAAGAAATAATTACAGCTATCGGCATCTGATATAATCAATTTGTCGTTACCTGCCTTATCGGTCAGAGTTAAAATATCGTTTGTAAAATTCTTAAGCTTGTAGGTATCATTACCGCTGATATCTTCAACTCTGTCCAACCCGACAGCATTAAGATTATAGGTATCATTTTTATTGGCACCTAAAATGTAATCACTATATTTAGTGTCATTATACGTTGCCTTTTTGCCCTTTGTTCCTTCCTGATAAATTATTGTAGCAGCAAGTCTGTCTGTTAATGCTTCGTCATCAAGAGTGATATTTTCACTGACAAAAGAATCCTCTTTAAAGTAATCTTTGATTATATAAGTACCATAGGTGGCATATTCTATACCCTGTTCGCCTTCTTTATAATCATAATATCCTTCAACAACAAGGTCATTATTGTTTTTACCGCACAAATAGCCTGCATCAGGTTGGGTTACATCAACCCCAAGCTGCATTTCTACGGTAGAATTTTTTGAATCCGCTGTCGTAAACTTAACTGTCTTAACCCCAAAACCATACTCATAATCAGCCGTTTCACTCTCTTTTTTAACCAGATATTTTGTACCGCTTCCGTTTATAACAATCGTGTCGTTAGTAATTATAATATTCTCTTCATCTTCCGTACCTTTGTCGCAGGTCAGGTGAATAACGTCATCACCATTCCCCGTTGTAATTGTCGATTTACCTTTTATGGTAATGTCATCAGAGAGCATTGTCCCTGCCACATTACCTTTACCTGAAACATTAATTATTGCATTGTCCTTAATGCTGAGTCCGTTAACCTTAAAATCGTAATCAGCAGTCTTTTTAAAATAGTTTGAAACCGTGATTTTATCCTTGACATCATCTTCACCTGTATGAGTAAGAATAAGGTTATTGCCTGATTTATCAAAAACAATATCGGTTAAATCACCTTCAGTCGGATCAAATTCAGTACCGTCAAAAGTTCCGAAAGCGATTTTGTCGTTTGCTGATATGTTATAGATAGTATCACCTTTTCTGCCTGATGCATCACCTACAGCAAACTGGAAAGTTTTAGAGCCGTTTCCGCCCGAATACAATTTATCATCACCCTTTCCGCCGTATATCATATCGTCGCCGCCTACTGCTTTGTAGGTATCTGCGAAATCAGAGCCGATAAAGGTTTCGTCAAACAGAGTGCCTGTTTTCTTTGTAGCTTTTGTATAACCCGAATATGTTGTTATTCCTTCTTCTTTCAAAATTTCATTAATTGTTTTTGACTCACCACCCTTATTCATATAAAGGTTACCGTAAGTATCCGCAACTTTTAAACAGTTTTTCAGGGTTACCGTACCGACAGACTCTGGTTGAGAATCAATACCATCCGGTGTTCGTGTTGCCCTAATGATTACATCATTGCTTTTTATCTCATACGAATACGCAACCGAAGCATCCTCTGCAAAATTCAGAGTTAAAATTTCACCTGCGCTAAATTTGACGGTATCTTTTCCGAAATCTTTCAACGGGCCTTCATCTTCTGCAGGGAAGTTTATTTTATCGTCACCCGTTCCCAAAGAAAAAGTTTCATTAGCAGCGGTTGAATCTGCATATTCATCATAAAAAGTACCCGTAAACTTATTTTTAACCGCAGTAACTTCATAAACAGTTCCCGTTCCCTGACCGTTACCTCTTACCGCCAGATACCGGGCTGTTATATCTTCGTTCCCTTTCTTAATTGTAATACCCTCAATATCACTTCCGTTTGCTTTATTCAGGTTCGTGAAGGTAACTTTCCCGAGCTCTACAGCAGGTTCATCCTCAAACACCTTTGAAACTGTCGCAATAATATCATTACCGCTTCTTGCAAAAGCAACAGTTTCTTCCGTGTCAAAATTAATAACGAGTTCTTCCCCCTCATTAACGACAACCGTATCAGAACCAAAAACTGTCTTTATCCCTTCGTTATCATAAGCTGCCTCAAAAGTGATTGAATCCTTGTTTATGCCAAGGTTAAAGATTTCATTCTGCTCGGTGCTTTTTGCAGTTTCCTGATATACACTACCCGTAAATTTATTTTTTGAGTGTTCTGCATCTACAGGAATATTAAATATACTTACATAATCAAACTCTCTTGTTTTCATGTTAACAGGACACCCTGCAGGGTCGCCCTTTTTAAATGTAAATGTTCCCAAAACCAAAGATTTATCCAAAGTTGTGGCAGGATCTTTGCTTGCAGGTTCAACATCCTGAGTGACCGCTACATTACCGTTTGAATCAAGCCCCTCGTATACAGTTACTACTTTGCCAGTTCCCGGTTTCTTTGAAACTAAATTATCAACACGGTCAAATACCCATTTACCTTCTTCGCTATCCCAATGATAATAACTGATAGATTCATCATAGCCCCTTGGGTCTTTATCTTTTGAAATAAAGGTATCAACCCTTCTCCACGACTGAACATCTCTGCAACCGTACAAAGTGACAACGAAATTACCGCTTTTTTCAGCGACTCCCACTTGTCCGTCAACAAGCTCACCATATACAATAAATGAGCGAATATACTCTTTTGAGAGATCAACCGTTCTGTTGTGAAACTTCGTATTACCGGTAACTATAACTTCTATATCTTCAGGATTTGCAACAACCATTATTTAAACCTCTTTCTTTTAATAACAAACACTTACTTATCAGATTACACGCAAATGCTGAATATTGCAAGAATTTTTAAAGGATACAAAGCAAAAATCCTACATAAAACCCACAAAAAACATCATTAGAAATTCACATATATTTACAATATTTAGCAAGAATATCAATTTATATTCTTCACGCGTATTATAAATACGAAAGGTGGTCTATGAAAGTTTGCATTCTTCCGATAACGGATATAGTAATTCAATCTCCGAAGAAATTTGAACAAACGATACAGGGGTTTCAGGAAGTATCGCCGTTTGCACGATATACTCTAAGCGATGCCGTTATCTCAAACAAAAATAAATATACTCTGTACGCAAACAGCTGTACCGTCTTAGGAATGAGCAACGGGAAAAACACCTATTTAGGGCACTTCGCTCCTGAACTGAAAATGTCTGATTTTAAAGACAGACTTGATAATATAGTAAAAAAATTTAAAGACCAAACAGGGCAATTAACCGCAATCATCACGGGCGCCTTCGACCACAGTTTGATAACCCCGCGTCCAAAAGATGCGGTTGAGAGCTTTACCCAAATGGCAGAAGTCGGCGAGGTTCTGGATAAGAATAACGCTGTTCTCTCTATGATAGGCGGAAAAAAACTGCCTCTGTTTATGGATAATCTCGCTGTAACAAGTCACGAATTTATCCTTTCACATACCCCGAAAAAGGCAGGCGCAGAACCAATGAGAACCTTCAACAATACAAATCTGGAAGAATTTTTAAGCGAAAAGTATTCTGTATCTGAGATTAATCCGCAACATACAATAAATTACAGGGGATAATTAAAACAACAAAAAACTCCGCCAATAATGGCAGAGTTTTTTAATACACATTTATTCTTCTAAGCCGTTTTCTTAGCTTCGGCTATTTTTGCAGTACTGTTTTTTACTTTATCAATAACAAAACCGATACCTGCACCGATTAAAGTTGCCGCAAACAAACCTGATGCTATTACGGCAGGAGCTTTTAACACAGTTTTAGCACCTGCTATAACTTTTGATACCGTTACTTTTGACATATCTATTCCCAAACTTGCATACTGTTGAGAATATGATTTAATAAATGCTCTTTTTGCAGCGGTTGTTGCCCCGCCCTTCAATGATAAGGTTGACATTGCAACTGTTGAATATAAGCCTGCGCCAGCTGCCGCACCACCGATAAAACCTGCTAAAGCGCCCTTCTTGGTTGCACTGTAGTTTGGTCTTGAACTCACCTTTGTTACTTCCATTATTATCCCTCTATTTAGTATCGATACAGCTATATAAAATCTGTAAAAAAAAAATTTTGCTATTTACTTAATAATTATTTAAAAAACTAAAATTCCATTGCACGCAAAACTTCTATTGCTCTGTCAGAAAGAATTTTATTTTTCTCTTTTTTATTCTTTCTTATCTTTTTCGGGATATCCATCTCTTTAACTATCGCCCAGTTAGAATTTATCGGCTGAAAATGTTTTTGCTGAGGTTCTGTTATATAGTGTGTCAAAGCCCCGAGCATTGTTTCTGTCGGCAATTCTAACAATGGCTCATTATTCAATAATCTGCTCATATTTACCCCCGCCAACATGCCTGTTGCGATAGATTCCGTGTACCCCTCCGTACCTGTTATCTGACCTGCAAAGAACAACCCTTTTCTCGTTCTGCTCTCAAGAGTCGGATTCAAAAGTTCAGGGGAATTAATAAAAGTGTTTCTGTGCATTACACCGTATCGCATAATATTTGCATTCTCAAGCCCCGGAATCAGGGATAAAAGTTCTTTTTGTGCGCCCCATTTAAGATTTGTCTGGAATCCCACAAGATTGTAAAGTGTCTTTGCAAAGTTATCCTGTCTTAACTGAACAACCGCATAGTTTATCTCATCAGTTCTTTTATCAACAAGACCTACAGGTTTCATCGGCCCAAACCTCAAAGTATCAACCCCACGTGAAGCCATAACCTCAACAGGCATACACCCTTCAAAGAATTTCGCATCTTTTTCAAACTCTTTGAGTTCTATACGAGGAGCATTAATCAGATAATCGTAAAACTTCTCGTACTGCTCCTTATTCATCGGACAGTTTATATAAGAAGCCTCGCCCTTATCGTAACGACTGCCGTAGAATGCTATATCAAAATTGATACTGTCTTTTTCAACAATAGGCGCAATAGCATCAAAGAAATGAAGATGCTCTGCCTTTGTAAATTCTTTTATGGAATCGGCCAGACCTTCGCTCGTGAGAGGCCCTGATGCGATAATAACCTTCCCATCAGGTATCTCTGTCACTTCCTCATTTATTACGGTAATCTTATCATTCGCCTTAATTTTTTCGGTAACTGTTTTTGAAAAAAGTTCTCTGTCAATTGCAAGCGCATTCCCCGCAGGGACAGAACACTCATAAGCGATTTTTATAAGTTCCCCTCCCATAATATCCATCTCTTTTTTCAGAAGCCCGCTTGCGTTGGTTACATCAGATGAACCAAGAGAATTTGAACACACAAACTCGGCAAAGTCTGAACCCACATGAGCGCCTGTCGTTTTTTTAGGACGCATCTCATATAACTCGACTTCTATTCCTCGCTTTGCAAGCTGCAAAGATGCCTCTGCACCTGCTAACCCTCCGCCTATAACTTTAACCTTTTCCAAAGATTTGTCCTTTCCCTATTCGTTGCGTCCGACTTGGTTTCTGCCGTGTTCTTTTGCATAATATAGTGCTTTATCCGCACACTCGATTAATTTTTGCGGCGCATTACCATCCTCAGGGAAGGTTGAAACACCTAAACTTATTGTTATATTTACCTCAGTATTGTTATTAACCTTAAGCGGAGTTTTGGCAACGGCATCACAGATTCTCTGTGCATTAACCATTGCTTCTTCTTTAGAAGTCTGAGGCAGAATAATACTCATTTCCTCACCGCCATATCTGCATACATAATCTGTTGCACGGGTGTTTTTCTTCAATATTTGCGCAACCGTTCTCAATACAGCATCACCAACCTGGTGTCCATAGGTATCATTGAACTTCTTAAAGAAGTCTATATCAATAATTATCAGTGAAAATTCCTGATCGTATCTCATTGCCGTATCGAGCTGTTTCTTCAGCGTATCCTGAAAATATCTGTGGTTATATAACTCTGTCAGACCATCAGTTGTTGCGAGCTTGTACTGATGCTCAAAATCTCTCGATTTAAGCAGATATTTTGCAAGATAAGATATCGCAAATGTCACCAGCGTCACAAATAAAGGCACGACAACTTCTATCCATAGGTTAAACCAGCTCATCACATAATATGATGCAAGATAGTATGCAGATGCAAGCAATACTGTTGATGTTGTTGCAAAAACCGCAGAGGTTGATTTAAACACAATAAAGCTGACCGTTAACACCAACAACAGAATAATTATTGCGTTTGTTGAAAACGATGACTTCTTTATGAACGAGTTATCCATAAGGTTATTCATATAAGTTGCATGAATTTCTACCCCCGGATAAATCTTATCTATCGGAACACTCTTTGTATCAAACAAACTTGATGCGGTTGTTCCGACAAAAACAATTTTATCTTTAAAGTCATAAGCATCAATAGTTTTATCACCTTCTATCGATTTTATCAGCTTATGGAACGGAATATTTTTATATGTTCTCATTGACTGACCGTACCAGTTAAGCACGACCTCACCCGAATCAGTAAGAGGTATTTTATTCTTACCTGCAATCAGGTTTGACTGCTTGTCAATAACAAAATCTTTAACTGTGTCGTTATTCATCAAATCTAACCCTGCCATAAGGGTAAGGTGAGGATAATATTCCCCGTTATAATATGCAAAAACAGGGACTTTCCTTATAATACCGTCTTCTGAACGGTTAATATTTATCATCCCGACTTTTGTTTTTGAATTTAATATTTGCGGAATAATAGCCCTGCAGTTAGAAAATCCGTAGTCTTTATCTATATCAACTCTTTTTGAACGGTTATCCAAATTAGCAGCCAATCTGTCCGGCAAAACTACAGGAGTTCTTACATCTGCAGACTGGTTATCAAAATTTATTGCCGTATAGACATTGTCATATTTTGCCATTGTCTTTGCCAGCATATTATCTGCATTAATGTCTGTTTTGAACGACTTTATAAACATCAAATCAAAGATTATTGCTTTTGGGTTATCTGCCTCAACCCTGTCTATGATTTTAGAATAAACATCCCTTGAAATAGGCCACTCGCCATATTTGTCAAGAATATACTCATAACTTCCGTCATCAATTGCAATAATAACAATATCCTTGCTCGGCTTCAAATGTTTATGCTTCGCGAGCAAAAACTGACGATAGTCAAACGATTTATTTTCAGAATCGTTAAAGAAATTGACTATCATTGTATTATTCGCAAGTAAAAATACCGCAAATAAAATTGATGCCGTAATCAAAAAATATGCTATAAAATTAAAAATTCTTTCTTTAGAAAATTTTTGTTCTTCGCTCAAAATCAGTCCCTCTCTGTCTGAGTGAATAGAAAATAGTAAATAACCTAACTATAAACTACTCATATCACTTAAATAATTCTACTCTAATTTTATCAGAAATTTTATTCTTAACAAACTCTCTTTCCATCAATTTGTTATTTAACTTCAAAATTTCCGTAGTATAAGCCAATTCATCAGGTTTTTGCAAATAGTTAATCAAACAGTCTTCATGTAAGCTCATGAGAATCTCCTCTAGTGTGTCGACAAAAAGTTTAACGACGAAAGAAATAAAATCCTCATTAGAATCTGAAAAAATAGTTTAAATGGGGGGGGGGTAAATAATATAACCAAAATAAAACTTCCCGCTTTATGCGAGAAGTTAACCGAATTATTTAAATCCAACTAAAAACTTATTCCACAGTCAGATTAGGAGGAACCTCCATACCTGCCTGAGATGCATACGCATTTGAATACTCATTTCGTTGGCGTTCTAACTGAACCTGATGCCCTTTGACAATCTGCTGGATTTGATTAGCATTTTGTTCTAAACCGTTAAGAATTTGTTCGGCATAAACAGTCATACCTTCCTTCATTCTTAATGCTTCATCTCTCGCCTGAGCTCTAATTGCCTCAGCCTCCTCAGTTGCTTTTCTCTTCATTGCTTCGCATTCAGCAATAACAACTTCTTTTGCCTGCTGAATTTCGCGTTTTGCTTTTTGCATCAAATCAGATTCACTCAAAAGTCTAGCAGCCTCTGCCTGAGCATCTCTTATCAATTTTTCTGCTCTTTGTTGTGCTTCGTGCTGGATACCATCTCTGCGTCTTAATAAGTCGCGTGCATCCTGAACCTCTGTAGGTAATGATGCATAAATGTTATCCAATAATGTTTCTACAGTATCACGCTTTACAACTACCATATAACTCGACAGAAGCGGAAAACCTTTATCCAATGCTTCTTCAAGCTTGCCCAGTAAATTGTATATATTACTTTGCTGTGCACTCATTTTACATATCTCTCCTGATACCAGTAATTCCCTTAACCTAGATTTTACGACAAAAATGTTTGTAAAGTCAAATTATCATGTTTTTTTATGTAGTTTTATTTACATTTATTTCAAAAAACAAAAAAGAAGATTGCTGACGCAATCTTCTTTTTTATCATCTATGTTTATTAATGTTTACTACGCACTCTTTGAAAATTTTTGTGGAGCATTGATATCTACTGCCTTAGCGAGTTTGTATTCAGACTTTGCCGGTTGAGTCTGAATTTGAGGAGTAGTTTCAGCAGGTTTTTTGTTTGCTGCTTTTCCTGCTTTGTAACTATCCCAAACTTTACTAATCTTACTTGCTACAGGAGTTACCAATACCGGTGCAACATATCTGTACATTACGGTGAAGATTAACAATTGTTTTGCAATATCGAAGCCTTTCATTCTTGAAGAAAGTTTCGGATTGCCTTGGTTAACTTCTCTGAACTTGTAACCGAGGTTCTTGCTGAACTTACCGAGTGCCCCGTTTACACCGTAACCTAATGCTGTAGAAACGCCTGTTACCATCCATTGATTTAACATCAAGGTTTTTGCGCGTTTCTTTTGTTCTTCGTCTTTGTTTAAAGTTTTCTTAGTTCTGTTTGCATAGAAGTAAGTTGTAACGATTGAACCTGCCGTTGACATGTGACTTGGCATATTATCAATGTTTGTTGACCAGTCTGCAAACTTAGAAATAAATTTAGAGTTCATAACAGGTTGAAGTACAGGTTTAATAATACCTTTTTCAATGAATGCATCCCAACCTTTATCGTATAAATCTTTTGCTTTTTGTCCTAAAGATACTGCCTTTTGAACATTTGATGCCTTCAAACCGCCTTTGAAGTTTGGTGTGTTATATGCTGCTGTAGTAATTGGAGATATAGCCATTACACACCTCCTTTCTTGAAAGAACTGAAGGTTGAGGCAACGCTACCCATCTTTCCTGTTGATACCACTGTATTATTTGCAGTTGATACAACATTTAAACCTTTGTTTGCTGCACTTGCTGACTTATCACTCTTTTTGATACCGAACGCATTTAACAATGGCGGAATCATTGCAATTGTGAGTGATGCTCTTGCAGGAGCAAGAACAATGTCAGGAGTCATATTTATAAACTTGTGAACATTTTGTTCTTTCTTGTTGCAAATTTCCATTTCTTCCGTAATTGGAGTTAATTCCTTAGATTCTATAACTCTGCCAAGCTTATTGCCGTCTTTATCGTATTTTATAGCACCGTTTTCCATTTCAAAAACAGATTTTGATCTTAAAATACCTTCACTGTCAACAGCAAAATCTTTTGCCTGAACTGCCTGACCTACAGGAACTTCTTCGTTGCGTTTTATTTTAAACTTAGCAATACCTTTTTCTGTCTTAATATGCTGCCAAGTACCGTCTTCATTTTTGATAGGCTTAATTCTTACAACATTTGTTTTTGATTCAACATAAAAATCAGGATATGCCTTTTCAAATGCTTTTTGTTTTTCTTTGCCGTATATCATTAACGGTTCAAGACTGGAGTTATAAACTGTACCGTCAGCTCTCAGCATTTGACCTTTTTCATTAGTCATTACTTTTCTGACAGTCTTACCATTATGTCCAAGCTCTTCTTTAATACCTACACCATGATAAAATTTCTCTATTGTTTCCGGTTTCAGATATTTAGCCGGATTTTTAGCAATTCTTTTTAAACCTACTGCAACAGGTGTTGCGAAAATCAACGGCCAGATAAAGCCAACGCCACCTGATGAAATAGAATGACAGGACGCATAAGTAGCGTCCTGTTTATCTTTTGTTACTATAAAATTTGTTAATGGTCTTGGACCTACACAGATACCTAAAGCAAATAACGATTGGCAAACTGTCTGGTTCTCAGCAGCAACATCGAGAACTTTGCCCAACGCTTCACTCTGCATAAATCTAGTCGTCAAATTCCTACCTTTTTCCGCAGTCGGACTTGCCAACTTTGCGACTCTAGGTACAACTGAACCCATGACCCTATTAATCATTACACACTTCCTTATTAGTTGCTGAAATATTAGTTGTTGTTTGGTTAGACAATACGCCTAACTGACCCTTTTGACTTAAGGCTTTAGATCTTACGTTGTATGTTTTAACCATAGTTTCCAATCTAAATTTCATGATGTATTAACCTTCTGTAATTATATTAAAGCAAATAAAGATTTTTTTTGTTAATTTGTTGCGAAAATGTTACAATGAAATTTTATTTTTTGGGGGAGTGAATAAAAAACGGCAACTGTCCGTAAAAAAGCCGAATATCCTGTGATTTACCTGTTAATTATCAAACATTCGAGATAGGGGCATTTTATATATTTAACCCACTCTAAACAATAATTTTTTATCATGTTATAATCAAGTCATGCTAAAATTACCGAACACAATAAAGATGGTTATAACCGATTTCGACGGTGTTTTGACAGATAACTATGTATATATCGGCGAAAATTCCTTTTCAACAAGAAGGCTGAATTACAAAGATGTCATGGGTTGTTTTATGCTAAAAAGAAGCGGTATTAATATATCAATAATATCAGGCGAAAAAAATCCTGCTATTGAATGGATAAAAGACACCTTTGAACTGGATGATGTCCATCAGAGGATAAGAGAAAAACTACCGGTTCTCAAATCAATAATTGAAAAATACAACTTATCACCTGAAGAATATTTATATATAGGTGACGATATAAACGACATAGAATGTCTTAATTATGCAAAATACAAAATAACGGTACCAAACGCAACAAAAAGAATCAAATCAATTTCGGGGATACAAATGACCGAAGAAAACGGTGGCGACGGTGCATTAAGAGAGGTGGCAGATTGTCTAACAAGTATATAGTAAAATCAAAGAATTTATTAAAAAAATTGTACGAAAAGATAACAAAAGCAAATACTTTTGTAGATGACTATACAAGAATGAGTATAACACCTGCAATCCCGAGTAATGCTTTTATAAACATGGCAAACTCAATGTATACAATGGGGCACTTTAAAGAAGCAGAGGACATGCTCCAGAGTGCAATATGTTTCCCTACAAAAACATCAAACGCCCTCATAAATCTCGGGGTAATAAAACAAACAACCGGCGACTTTGAGCAGGCTATTAAATTTTATCTTGCCGCATACAAAAAAGACAATCAAAACACAAAAGCTTTAGGGCTTTGGGGGAATTGCCTTGCAATGATGGGCAAAACAGATGATGCTATAAAAAAATATGAACACGCAATTCAGATTGATGAAGAAAACGCAGATGTATACCTCTCTTGGGGCGCTCTTTTAATAAAACAGAAACGCTACAAAGAGGCAATTGAAAAACTGGAGCTTGCAGTAAAATACAACAAAAAAGATGCAAGACCTATGTATATGCTGGCAATAGTTGAAATAGAACTCGGCGAATACGATTCAGCACTTGATAAACTGTTGCTCATTGTAAAAACAACAGAAAATAATTTTGAAGCACTCCACAATATTGCATATATATATTTCAAAAAGAAAAATTATGATGAAGCGATATCTTATGCAAAACAGGTACTCGCAATATACAGACATAAAGTAGAAACATATTTGCTTCTCGGTGATATATACGCAATAAAGAATAACGAAGAAGAATCACTTCAATTCTACGAAATGGCAGAAATGAACGGGTTAAAAACCTTCTTCCTCTACATTTCATGGGCTGTATCACTTCAAAAATTCAATCATCACGAACTTGCAATTGAAAAATTAAACCTTGCAAACAACTGTCTTAAAGTCAAAAATGTTGACGAAGTATATGCAAGATTGTCATTGTCATACTACAAAACAGGAAAAACAGAGCTCGCAGTCAAGAACAAAAACAAAGCTCTTGAAATTAACCCTGATAATTATATGGCAAACAGTATGGCAGCAGAAATCGAACTTGGCAAAAAGAATTACAAGGCCGCTTTATTATACCTTGATAAATGCAAAGACGATTTTTCAAACAAAGGGTTCAATTATTCACTCATGGCACAATGCTATGACGGACTTGGCATAACTGATAAAGTTACGGAATTATTTGAAAAAGCGGTTGAATACATGCCGGAAAACGCGGATATATATATCGCTTATACAAAGTTCTTAATCAAACAGGGTGATTACGAAACAGCGAAGAAGAAGCTCAAATCAATTGGAGAAGAGTCAAAGAACATTACTCTTTTAAATATATATTTCAAAGTGCTGTACAGTCTTGCAAAACAGGAAAGTTACAAGTATAATTTAGAAAAGGCTGTTGAAATAGCAAATAAAGCAATAGAAATCAACAACGACGGATTTGAATACAAAAAAGAAAAAGAAGAATTAGAAGGGCTTTTAAGGGATTATGAGTAGAGACATAATTGTTCAGAAATTTGGGGGCACATCAGTCGCCGATACAGACAAAATAAAAAATGTCGCACGAACAATATTAAGAGAAAAGAATTTTGGGAATGACGTAGTTGTAGTTGTTTCAGCAATGGGACACACGACCGACCATCTTGTAAAAATGGCAAAAGAGATTTCCCCAAACCCGTCAGGGCGTGAAATGGATATGCTTTTATCAACGGGGGAAGGGATATCTATCGCACTGTTAGCGATGGCAATACAGGAAGCAGGCGGAGAAGCAGTCAGTATGAACGCTATGCAGGTTGGTATTATAACAGAGAATGTACATTCAAAAGCAAGAATTATTGATATAAAAACTGAACGAATAAAAAAACATTTAGACAACGGCAAGGTTGTAGTAATCGCAGGATTTCAGGGTGTAACACCTGAGGGCGAAGTTACAACACTCGGCCGCGGCGGTTCAGATACATCGGCAGTAGCACTTGCAGCAGCACTGGAAGCTGCACGCTGCGATATTTACACAGATGTTGAAGGGGTTTATACAACAGATCCCCGTCTTGTTCCGACAGCATCAAGACTTAATATGGTTTCTTATGAAGAAATGCTGGAGCTTGCAAGAGTAGGGGCTAATGTTTTGCACCCTCGTGCGGTTGAAACCGCTAAACTGTTTAATGTCCCACTCAGGGTAAGAAGCAGTTTTAAACTGGAAAATTTAGGTACACTAATTGTAGGAGTAGAAGATATGGAACTACAAAAACCTGTAACAGGTGTAGCATCAGACCTTTCTCAATTGAGAATCGTTGTCTGCGACGTTCCCGATGTTCCGGGGCGTGCGGCAGAGATTTTCTCAAAACTGGCTGAGGCTAATATATCGGTTGATATGATTATTCAATCTTATGCAAGAAAACTGGAAAATACTAACGATATCGCTTTCACTATCGATAAGTCAGATTTGGATAAAACCCTCAAGACTCTCGATAATATGAAGGAAGCTATCGGAGCAAGCAGATTTCAGGTTGATGAAAACATTGCAAAAGTTTCTATCGTCGGAGCAGGCATGATTGACCGTCCGGGTATAGCAGCATCAATGTTTAACACTCTTGCAGGTCAGGATATTAACATCAAGATGATTTCAACAAGTGAAATCAAAATCAGCTGTCTTGTTGATGAGCTTGATGCAGATAAGGCTGTTATTGCATTACACAAAGCCTTCAACCTTGACTGCGATGAGATTGCAGAAGTAAAAGGAACTCTGCCTGATGTATAGGGGCAAATAAAAAAAATAAAAATACAAAAATGAACATTTTTAGTTTAAAATCGTTCTATACATGTAGAGATGTGTTCAACAGACAGTAAATAAGGATATAGAAATGAAAAAAATATTATTAACTTTATTAGCGGTTATAACAATGGCGACAACTGTATTTGCAGCAAGCACAAAACAGGATGCACTTAATTTCTTCAATTCATATGTAAGTGCAGCAAACAATTACAATCCTGAAATAACAGCTATGTATTCGCCATCTGCAAGAATTATCAGAGAAATCGTAAAACCTGACGGGTCAACAGTTACAAGAGTAACAAACACTCAGCGCTACATCAGCGAAATGAGAAAGAGCCAGATTGTTGCAAAAGTAAGAAACTACAAAAACACTTACACCAATATAAAGGTTGAACAAACAGGTACAGACACTTACAAGATTTCTTCTTTAAGACAACCGTCAGGCGAATCTTACAAACTCAAAGCATACTTTGTTGTAAAGAAACAACCTAACGGGAAATGGTTAATCATTGAAGAAATGATGCAAACAAAAGTACAAATGCTTATCAACGCAAAATAAGTTTAAAAGTTTAAAATATGTGATATTAGGATATCAGGGCAACGGTCTTGATATCCTGATTTTTTGAAGGGGGTTATTTATTTACTATTTACCCCACCCCTGCCTGCTTTAGAGATTGCCTCAATCGGAATCATACACGCACCGATAAGAGTAACAGGCAAACCGACAATTGTCACAAGGGTATCACGGGCAGCCTTTGCACCGTTCAGAACAGGATGAGCATATTCTGTTGTCCCGTTTGGAAGTGTAAAAGTTATATCCCCGTTTGAATCGGTCTGTACATCTTTGTATTTACATTCGTGGGTAATTTTGCCGTGCGCATTTGCAACACCCCAAAGATTATTTTGTTTTACCTTATAAAAATCAAGCTTCTTAACCTCAACCTCATCCATTGCATGCATAGGAATAATCACTTTTTTAGACGGTGTGTAAGTTAACTGAACAACAGACTGATACTGTGCATTTAATACAACATTCCCGTTTTTATCTTTTAAACCGTACTTTCCGCCTGCCTGATAAACTGTTGCAGAAAATACAGGCATACTAAAAACAAATATGGATAATAAAGCCGATAAAATCTTTTTCATAAATCTTCCTTTATACTTAACTGAAAACTTTTTTAGTATGAATAAACAAGGCGATTTTGTCAAGAATTATAAGTTAAAAAGATTCTGCATTTTGTTTCCTGTATTGAAAGCATCTTCTTCACACCATTGTGCCAGGTATCCGTTTTCATTTTTATTGGCAGAACAATACGTCTTTTTTGCGTCAAGTGATTTTTTCGCAAATTCAATATATTCAGGGGCAATATTAGATTTATCCGGTTTGCAGTCATATGCACATTCAAAAATTTCTTCAGGAATTTCCATGTTTTTTGGCTGGCTATATTTTACAAATTCTTCGGAGTTAAAATTAAAAGCATAATAGTTTTGTTTTACGTGTCTTAATTCGTGGTGAACAACATTAAATATGTCCTTACGACTTAAATCCCCTCTAATTTGTACATCGCCAAACGGATCTGTATAACCTAACATTTTAGGATTTTTTCTTATATTACCGTATACTATTTTAATCTCATTTGGCAGATTTTCTATTCCGTAATTACTTTTTGCTTCCTTAAAAAGTTCTTTTATATATGTTTCTTTATCTCCTTTTATACCGATAATTTCGATATCGTGGTATCTTTTTATCATTTCAAGAGTTTCTTTTTCAGAAAGATCTTTCCTCATAAAAACTTCCTGAAATATTTTTTGTGTTTCAGTAAGATTATCTATAAGTTTTTCACAAGTTTTATTAATTGCCTCTATTTCTTTACGCTGCTTAGCCTCTTTTACTTTCTTATCTATAGATTCAATAATAGGTTTTCCTAATAATGAAAAAAGTGTCGGTCTTTTATTTTGAGTTTTGATAAAATCAATACAGTCTTGTTCCGGACTACGTTCAAGTTTAGTTTTTAGGTCAGACTTGATAACCGATTCTTGAGAGTTATCGGTATCTATCAGATTGGTTGATTTAAATGAAATGTTATTACAAATAATAGACATAAGAAAACCTACAAAACACTTATGTTATTATAAACGCATTTTTCGATTCAAATTTGCCTGTTTGTTACAAAACTAAAGAACGTTTTTGCCGTCTTTGTACATTTTATCTCTTTGGCTTTTTATTTCTATAATTTCTTTTCTGTAATCACCGTGGGTAAGTTCTCCGACAGATGCATAAAGTTTCAGAATCGCTTTTTCTATATTTTCAGAGTTCATACTAACCATATCCTCTGCCATATCAACACTTGAAAGCGCAAGTCTTGTCATATCTCTGAACCCGCTTGATGCAAGTTTTTTGGCAAGTTCGTTATCTTCAACCGATTTAAACAAAGCCTGCGCAATAACCATAGGTGCGTGCGAAATCAAAGCAACTGCTTCGTCGTGAGCCTGAGGGGTTGTTTTGACTATTTCTGCCCCCATCTCTTTTATAACTTTTTCTAATAATTCAGAAGTTTTATCAGAAGTTATAACCCACTTAGCACCCTTAAACAGTCCTTCTTTTGAAGCCGACCAGCCGCTGAACTCTGTTCCTGCCATAGGGTGAGTCGGGATAAAGTTAAACTTGTATTCTTTTTCAGACACAAACCCTTTTAGGGAACAAACATCTGATACAACAGTTTCAGGGGATAAATAGTTTTCTAATTCATCAAGAATAGAAAGTGTTTTATTCATCTCTTTGCAGACAAACACAAGTTCTCTGTCTTTCAGACAGTTATAATCAGGATAAACTTTATCTATCCCTTTTTGTGATGCAGATACCCCAATTACATCATATCCGAGTCTTGTTAAGTCTTTAAAGATTGACCCGCCGATTAAACCTAAACCTACTATACCAATTTTTGCCATATTTTAACCTCTATACTAAATCTTTATGATGAAACTGTTTTAGCCCTTTTGCATAATCGTTTACGATTTGCCCGCTGCCGACTAACTTATACTTATAAATAACGAGTCCGTCTATCCCGACAGGGCCTCTGGCATGAGTTTTGTTAGTGGAAATGCCAACTTCTGCCCCAAACCCGTAGCGGAAGCCGTCAGCAAATCGGGTGGAAACATTATGATAAACCCCTGCTGAATCAACCATATTCATAAACTTTTGAGCATTTTCTTCGTTTTCAGTGAGTATTGATTCTGTATGTCCTGAGCCGTATTCATTTATATGTTCAATTGCTTCATCAACATCATTAACATATTTAACTGCAAGTTTTAAATCAGAATACTCTTTGTGCCACGATTCAGGGTTAAATATGAGTTCTACCCCTGCCTGTTTTATAGCGTTTAACAGTTCTTCCGCACCATTAAACCCTTTATGTATAAGCAAAGTTTCAACCGTATTGCAGGCACTCGGGTATTGGGTTTTGGCATCAATAACAACTTTTTTAGCCAATTCCAAATCTGCACTCTCATCAACAAAGATGTGACAGATACCGTCTGCGTGACCAAGCACCGCAATTTTTGTATTCTCTTTTATGAATTTAACAAGACTGTTACCGCCGCGCGGGATAATCAAATCGATATATTTATCCGCTTTGAGCATATCAGCGACATCATCTCTTGAATAAACCTGATTTAATAACCCCTCAGGAAAACCTTCTACTTTTGAGAGTGCATTGTTTATTATTTCAAGAATTGTTTTGTTTGTGTTTTTAGATTCTTTCCCGCCTTTGAGGATAACTGCGTTAGAGGATTTTATGGCAAGTGCTGATATTTGGGAAATAACATCAGGTCTGGCTTCAAAAATAATACCTAAAACCCCTATCGGACAGGAAACTTTTTGCAAAATTAACCCGTCGTCAAGTTCTCGTTTTAAGAGGGTTTTGTTGACGGGATCATCAAGTTTTGATATATCATAAATTCCCTGAATCATATCTCTCATTTTGTTTTCGTCAAGGATAAGCCGTTTATAAGTTGCTTGTGAGAGTTCACCTTTCTCAACGAGTTCTTTTGCAAACTCCAAATCAGTTTTGTTTGCCTCAAAGATTTCCGATTTGTGTTCTTCTAATGCTTTAGCGACAGCAATCAGACCATCGTTCTTAATTTCAGACGACAACCCCTGCGCCTTAACAGACGCCCTCTTTGCTCTTTTTGCTATATCAATAAAATTTTCCATAATCAAACCCTCTTTGTGATTTTATTATATCATAAGTGATAATATTATATTTCACCTCAAATTCTGACTGCCATTATTTTGCTTATTATTAAGCATAATATATTTCACTTTCAGTTCTTCTATTCGTCCTGATTTGATTTCTTTATTGATAAATTTGTTGGTGAATTTCAGCAATTTTTTATTCCCTTTTGGTATCAGCATACCGATTTGTCCTTTGGTGAACGGGGTGTCTGTCAGCGGTGCAGAGAGGTTTTTATTGATACCTGAATAATATTTTGCCTCTATAACTTCTGTTATCATTACATCAGCCTTACCTGTATCAATAAGTTTTGGGATTTCGTAATTCACACTATGTATTATCAAATTCGCCTTTGGCAAGTGTTCCCTTGCAAACTTTTCGTTCAGCCCTCCGGGGTTTTCAATAACACGAACATCAGGTCTGTTTATACTCTCTATATCTTTGTACTTATTAACATCAGTCTTGCGACAAAGAACAGTTTTGCCGTTATCTAAATAACCTCTGCTCATTAGTGCCTGTTGTTTTCTTTCATCAGTTATGGTTATTCCGCTTATTGCAATATCAAATTTGTTGTCATTAGTGTCTTTCATCAGGGTTTTCCAAGTTGTCGGAACAAATTTAACTTTTACCCCGAGTGTGTTTGCCAAATCTTTTGCGAGTTCAATATCAAATCCGACATAAGAGTTTGTCTTATTATCAAAATATGACATCGGACAATAATCACCTGTTGTGCCGACAAGCAGAAAACCTCTTGATTTGATTACATTCACTTCATCAGATGTATTAAACAGACAAAAAACAAAAATGCTTAAAACTATTAATATTAAAAGAAAACAGACTTTTTTCACATTCTTATAATATCATAAATAATTGATAATAATATATATTTACCCCTACCCCTACACAATAGTAATATAATCTCTCGTGATGATTTCAGGGTCGTTTTTAAAGCCGAGGAGCTCGGATATTTCTTTTGAGTGTTTACCGATAAGTCGTTTGCAGTCGTCTGCGTGGTAGTTTACAATCCCTCTTGCAAATTCTTCCCCGCTCTCGTCACAGACAGACACAACCTCGCCTTTTTTGAAGTCGTTATCTATCCTCACAACCCCTATAGGTAACAAGCTTGAATCGTTCTCAAGCATCGCCTTTTTAGCGCCCTCGTTCACAATAACATGTCCTGTTATATTGGTTGAATACCCTATCCAGCGTTTCTTTTCCGCCAAATCTTCGCTCGGAGTAAATGTCGTTCCATATTCCTCATAATCAAACAGTTTGTCTATAATATAAGGAATTTTACCGTTTGCAATCAGGACTCTGCCCCCGCCTCTGGTTACTATTCTTGCAGCCTCTAACTTCGTTCTCATACCGCCGCGGCCGCCTTCAGAAGCATCTGTTCCCATCGCCATAACCTCTTTTGAAACCCCGCAAAGTTCTTTTATAATCTTTGCATCAGGGTTCTCTTTCGGGTTAGAATCGTATAACCCGTCAACATCAGAAAGAATAAGCAGTAAATCTGCATCAAGCGCACTGGATACAAGTGCAGACAACTTATCGTTATCTGTAAAGCACATCTGAACCTGTTCTAAGGTATCGTCTAACCCCTCTATTACCGTAACTGTATCGTTTTGGTTAATAACAGGAACAGCGCCCATTTCAAGCACCTTATTGAGAATTGTTCTCAAACTCAGATATTTTTTGCGTTGTGAAAAATCGTCCTGCGTAAGCAAAATCTGACCTGTCACAACCCCATAGGTATCAAACCCTTCTTCATACAAAGACATCAGATTACTCTGACCAATAGCGGCACATGCCTGTTTCACCGCAACCGTATCAGTATCTTTAAGTCCGAGTTTTTTCTTACCCAGTCCGACTGCACCTGATGTAACAAGCACAACCTCTTTACCTGATTTAACGAGTTTACAGATACTTTCTATATAAGAATAAATACGGGATAACGCGACATCACCGTTCTCGTTACGAAGTACATTTGTACCGAGTTTAACAACTATGCGTTTAACATCTAAAAATTCTCTTCTGTCCATAGTTTTATTTTAGCATAAATAATTTTTTTATTAATTTATGTAACATTTAATTTTTTCATCCTAAAGTTTTGAGCTTACATGGTCGTAATGAATGAAAAGTGTAGTATACATGTGTTTTAAGAATAAGATTAGATAAAAGGAGTTGTTGAATGTCAGATCCAAGAATTGAACGAAGTAAAGAAATTACTTATTCACAAACGAGTTCGGTTAAAAAAGGGAATACTCAGGAAGTTGAAGAAGAATTCTTTGAATTTGAAGACCGAAATGATATCCCTACTGACAGATTTCAAACGGATAAAAAGCTTAAACGCGAAGTTAACGGTGAACAACGATATATCCGTGTCGGGCGTAAAGACGGTAAAAAATACCACTACACTGCTGACACACAAGAAGAACTCGTGACAAAAACAACTACCGGTAAAAATACATATCTGACTAAAACCGAATTTGACAGACAAGTTAAAGAAATGCTTGGGGTTGATACAATTCCTGAAAGCATAAAACCTGAATTGAGAGACGGCTTCATTGTCTTTATTGATAAAGAAACAGGTCTTACTATGTCAGCACACGAACTGCGTGCTAACCCGGATCTTATTGCTGCTCAAAAAGCAAAAGAAGCAAAAGGAAAAATGAGCGAAATCAGTCTCGATTTTGCAGAAACTCGCGGAAATATGTACCAACCTACAATGCCGACTGTTGATAATATTGATATTCCGAAACTGTCTACCGGAACAGAAGTTGCTGCAGATAAAGTAAAAATTGATGAATCCACATTCAAAATAGACCCGAACTGGTACACAGAAGATGGGGTTCGCTCGCTTGAAAAAGAGTGGGGGAACATTGCAAAAAAATCTAAAGGGTTTGATCACGCCTTCTATCAGGGAATCGTTGATATATCAAAAGAAATCATGTGTGACCCTGACCACTTGATGTCACTCATCAACGCAGAAAGCAGCTTTAACCCTAAACATAAAACAGGTCTGTTTGGATTTGTTGGTATAACAAGAGCAAAATATGGAATCAAACCAAGTAAAATGACGCCTAACCAACAACTTCCATATATAAGAAAATGCCTTGTTGAAGGCAAAGAAATGGCTTACGGCAAAAATTCAAATCACGCACTCTCACCGGGCGAATTATACTCAATAATATTTGTTCCGGGATATCTGCAGAATGCACTCAAAGACCCGAAACATATTCTTTTGAGCAAAAGAAGCAATAACCCGCAAAAGAGAAGATTCTATCATAACCCTGTTAATATCAACTTAGATACAAAGAAAAAAGGTTATATCACAATAGAAGATATGGCACAAAGAATTGAAAAGAAAAATGCATATAATACCAGCAGAGAAATGCATATTGCATACAATGGCGACAGACACAGCCCATATTCAGCACCGAAAGCAGATGAGGTATTGCTTGCCCAAAACGATACAAGAGCAACAGCTAAACCGACACCTGCACCAACACCTGAGCCTGAAATAACTCAGGCACAGCTCACAGCTGAAGAACTCGCAGCACTTGCTGAAAACGGTGTAAACTTTGACTCAATGCCGAAAAATATGCTACAGGAAGTTGTAATTATCGGTGACAAGAATAAAGCAATTGCTAAAAGACAACAACAAGGTAACACTAACATCTGATTTTAGCGATTACTTCTTCAGCGGTTAAACCAATCTCACCGATTGCAATATTTCCCCAACCCGCAAGCAACGGGATTATCTGAGGATAATTTTTGCACGGTTCAAGATTATTTGAATTATCATCAACGAAATAAGCGGTTTTAATACCGCTTTTTTCCATATATTCCGCCATAAAATCAGCTTTGGTTTCATACCCGGCAAGTTCGTCTTTGCCGAATATTACCGCATCCTTTAAACCATATTGTGACAGTCTGTATTCTATCGCTCTTTTGTTTTTCTTTGAAACTATTACTGGAACAAAATCTTTTTCATCTTTTATCAAAGAAAAAAAAGGAAACGGAGTTTCAAGTTTATCCCAAAACTCATGATGATTTTCCATTAAATCTTTTCTTGCTGAATAATATTTTTCATCAAAAGCTTTTTCTGAATCTAAATCTCTATTTTTTAAACACACTTCATATTCAGATATAAGTTCATTATCCGAGAGATTTTTTCTTATCAGTTTCATCAGATAGTAATATTGCCAAGAATTATAGACCAAAAACTTGTATCTGTATAACTTTTCGTATTCCTTATCGTCAACTGGCTCAAAATAATCAGTACCGTCAAAAGCGTAACGGCACAACAAATATGCCTCTTTTAAAGTATCAAATAACACCCCGTCAAAATCCAAGAATAAATAATTTTTATCCATTCTTACATACCTTAAACCAAAACATAAGCAATACTAATCAAAATCAAAATTATCTGAACTATTGTATAGTATTTTTCGGTATGATATTTAACCAAAAGAC
This sequence comes from uncultured bacterium, assembly GCA_902765215.1. Taxonomy (GTDB): domain Bacteria; phylum Cyanobacteriota; class Vampirovibrionia; order Gastranaerophilales; family Gastranaerophilaceae; genus UBA2883. Next base: position 34,103 of record CACWZA010000017.1, read on the forward strand.
CAATCAAAAACGGTGCTAATGCAAACCACAACATAACAAATTTTGCAGTTGTTGACGGGAAAAGCCATGCCAGAACAATCGCTAATACGGAATATCCGCCCAAAAAACCTGCCATTGTTGCACAATAATCAGAAATAAACTGTGGTTCTCTTTTTTTAAAGACAAACAATTTGCCGTATGTCATCATTGTGGCTACCACAACAGCAGCGATTACAAACAAATATTTAACGACATTCACTAACATGGTACGCACTCCTTCTGTTTAGAATGAGAGTTAAGAAACTCAACAGCCTTATTAAAGACATATTCTTTTTCATTATCATACAATACCATATGGTAACTGTCGTTCAATATAATTAAATCCTTATCCTCGGATGATATTCCTGAATATACAACCTTTGCACTTCTTGGACTTGTAAGGTCATCTTCCTCTGAGTGAATCAGCAAGATAGGAGTTACAACCTTCTGAATCAATTCTTTTTTACGCACAAACCTTGATAACTTAAGCAACTCAAAAATACATGTCATAGGGAACTCAATCATACCCACATCGCTCTTTCCGAGTAACTTTTTAACAACACTTCTTGTTCTTTCATTTTTAATACCATGCGGCTCACACTCAGGGTATGTATAATAAAATCTAATAATAGTAGAAAGCCCCAACGGAATGAGTACTTTATACCAAGGTAAACGCCAGCCGTCCAAAAACAGAGTGGTAGATAAAGCAACGATACCGCTTACTTTATCAGGATATTTCTCTGCAACGCCCAAGGCTAAAACCGCACCCAGACAAAGTCCTGACAAATATACTTCATCATATTTTTCATATAATTCCTCAAATCGGGAATAAGCATAGTTTAACCAGTCCTGATATGTAACAGTATAGATTTCTTCTACCTTGTCACCGTGCCCCGGTAAACAATCACAATAAACATCATACCCCTGAGAACACAAGAACTGACCGTATTTTTTCATTTCGTACGGACTACCCGTCATACCGTGAAATAACAACACTGCACGCTTTGTGTTTCTATCCTCGTTTAAAAATTCAAAATCTAATGACATTATTTATCCAATCTATGAATAACTGATTAAATAAACCAATTAACTCTCACTTAACATCCCGTAGATATGATGCTTTTATTTAAAAGTATCATACTCCAAGAAAAAAGTAAATGGTCTTAAATCAGACCATTAACTTTTGTAAATTAGTGAACAAAATAACCGTTTATAAATATCTGAGATTATGGTATTATTTTACCTGATAGGGGATAATTATGCCGACTTTAGCAAAAGAAAACAAGTTAAGACATATTAACGGAATGTTCAGTGAAATCAGTAGTATTTATGAAAAATTACTCTCTTCAAAGAATGTTCCCGAAGGTGTTTTTATTGTCTTGTCGTCTTTGCTTGATTTAGGGGAAGGATGCCTTCAAAAAGAAATATCTGAGATGAGTTATCTTAACAAAAAGACTGTTAATTCAACTATCAAAAAATTACAAAAAGAAGAATATATCGAACTGAAAGCGGGTAAATATCCAAACATGCACATATATCTGACTCAAAAAGGGAAAGATTATATGAGAGAGAACATTATCCCGATTATTGAAGTTGAGAGCAAAGCATTAGAACTTATGCCGCCAAAAGAGTTTGAAACTCTTGTCGAATCTTACAGAAAATATATCGACAACTTCAGAGAACATGTTGATATGTTCGCTGAAAGAAATAAGAAATAAGGATATTTTATGAAAATTGTTCAATATCATCCAACATTTAACAGAGGACTTCCGCTTGTAACTGAAATTCGGCAGATGAAAAAACCGACTGTCGAAAAAGTCAGAGAATTGTACGGCGACTTTGGGGTTGATTTGTTTGAAGGAAAACAACCTTCACTGATAAAACAAACACCAAAAAGCAAAAACCCTGTTATTAACATAGTAAACAAGATAAAAGATTATTTTGCAAAAAAAGCGGAATTTGAACCTGATGACTCAATGTTCAGAATTGTCCATAAATATATTTTCAACGAAAAAGCAGGCTTAGTAAAAGACATTGAAACAAAATTCGGCAAAAGCGGAAAGAGAATACTAGAGGGTATGGAGAGAATGGGTTACGTTGAGTAATTCCTATTTATAAAATCTTCTCTGTGATATAATCAGGTTATGAACACTTGGCTAAAAATACCTGATTATATAAGATTTATAATTATAGGGAGCATAAATGCGGCAATATCTTACCTTATTTATGCACTTGCCGTTTTTGTAATCGGGGAACACCATTATCAGTTGTGCGTATTTTTACAGTGGGGGTTATCCTCAGTTATCTCATATCTGAATCAGAAGTTTTTTGTTTTCTGCACAAAAGGGAACTATGTAAAAGAATATTTAAAATGCTGTACAACATGGGGAATCAGTTATCTTTTAAATGTTGTTATACTTGAAATATTTGTCAGATATTTAATAAAGAATGTCTACATAGCTCAGTTCATATCTTTATTTATTGTATCAATATCAACCTATATACTCTTTAAATGTTTTGCCTTCAAAAAGAATTAACGCAATTCAACATCTTTGATATAACGAGGTCTTGCTTTTACTTCTCTATAGAGTTGTCCGACATATTCCCCGATAATACCGAGGCAGAATAACTGAATACCGCCAAAAGCACACATTACAATAATGTTTGTCGCCCAGCCGTTAGGAGAATTATGCCAAAACAGTTTTTCAATAACTGTTTCTATCCCGACAGCAAACCCGAATAATGCCATGAAAAAGCCCAAAACGGCAACAAATCTCAAAGGAACAACACTGTACGAAGTTATACCGTTTAGAGCAAGTGCCATAAGCGATTGGAAATTAAATTTAGACTCACCCGCCATACGCTGTTTTACATCAAAATTAACATAAGTAGTAGGCAGACCAATCTCATTAAAGAACCCTCTTAAGAAGAACAACTTTTCAGGATAAATAGACATTAAATCCAGTGTTCTTTTGCTGACAAGTCTGTAGTCTGAGTGGTTCATCGGGATATTTGCCCCGAGGAACTTCATTGTTTTATAAAACATTTCTGCAGTAAATTTTTTGAAGAAGGTGTCAGTTTTTCGGTTATTTCTTATCCCGAGGACAATATCATAACCCTTCATATATTCATCCAGGAATTTTTCTATTGCCCATTCATCCTGCTGTAAATCGGCATCAATAGATACAACGCAATCACAACCAATTTCACGGACACTTTCCAAACCTGCCATTAGCGCTCTCTGGTTTCCAAAGTTTCTCACAAACTTTGTACCTTTTATAAGGGGATTAGATTTGTGTAATTCCTCTATGATTTCCCATGTTTTATCCGCAGAACCGTCATCTATAAAATACACATAACTGTCAGATAAAATTTTATTTTTTGATACTAAAGTGTTTATAACTTCTAATAACTTTTCTGCAGTCCTTCTTACGCACAATTCCTCATTGTAACAAGGCACAATTACAGCAAGTTTTGGAACATCTCTTAATAACATTTATAATCCCCTTCTTATATGTTTATATTATAATATACTAAAGGATATGGCAAGTAATGAACACAAAATTTATTTTAAATGCTGATGATTTCGGAATGTCAGAAGCATATAACAAAGCAGTATCAGAAGGGATAAATAACGGAATTTTAACTTCTGCAAGTATATGCGCAAACGGAGATGCGTTCGAGGAAGCAATAACGGATATAATTCCAAATTGCACAAATTTATCCGTAGGGATTCATTTAAACATTATTGAAGGTAAATCTTTAACCCAATGTCCTCTGTTAACCGATAAAGAAGGTAATTTCAATAACGGTTATATCGCACTTATTCTTAAATCTTTTAACAAAGATTTTATGGCACAGGTTGAACAGGAGTTCCGTGCACAGATAGAGAAAATTATGGCGAGAACAACAGTTGATCACATTGATTCGCATGTTCATACCCACGCAATTCCAAACATCTTTAAGTTAACCCTGAAACTTGCCAAAGAATACGGAATACCATATATAAGGACACAGTTTGAAAAACCGTATATTGTTCCGTCACTAAAAAAACATCTGAATACAAAATATCCGCCAAATATTTTAAAGATTATTCTGCTGAATACTTTTACAATGATAAATAAACCCCTTGTAAAAGAAAGCGGAATAAGAACAAATGATTATCTGATAGGAGTCGGTTATACGGGAATGATGGACGATATGACCATTGAATACGGACTTAAGGCACTAAAAGGTGACTGTATTGCAGAAGCACTTATTCACCCTTGTAAATATGATGAACCGATTGAAGACAGTCATCATTTTGAATATCTGATAACCCAAAATGAAGATTTACGCAGAAAAATAAACGATATGGGAATCGAGTTAATCAACCACTCAAATATTTCAAAATAACCGATTAATCAGTATCACTGATAATTGTATAGCAGAATTTATATTTTTTGATTTTCCCAAGTTTATTTACAACTTCAAATTCGTACTTCACAGGACTGACTCGGTAATTACCCGAGAGCGATTTTGTTATTTCTTTCACATAGGACTCTAAGTTTTTCTTATTTTTACCGACGACTAAAACTCCCGATTTAGAAACATCATCAAAATCAATCCACGGGTTTTTATGCCCGAAGGTTTCCAAAATTACTTTCGGACGGCGTTCATTGTAGATATGGAACTGAAAAACATAATCAATATGGCCATATACATATTTAAGCTCTGCCTTGTTTGTCTGAGCATCCCACACCTTGTTGATTTCAGGCATTATTTTCTGATAAGGGTATGATAAGGTGCGTTTCACCTGAAGCTGAGAAAATATAAACATTGCGGCAAGCCATGCAGCCATAAGCGCATACGCCCATTTCAGAAAATAATTAAAGGTTTTTTCATTAAACTTAATCGGGAAGAAATAAAACAGGAATATCCCGACATAAGCAACCATCATAGAGCCCCATATTCCCATAATTCTGTTATTCTCTACTGCTGCCATACAACTTTGCATAAGAATCGGAGCAAAGGTTAATAACAGGATGAAAATACTTTCTTTATTTTTTAAATTCTTATTTACCTCAATATTTTTCGTCTGTAACCATAAGAATAAGTACACTACAATACAGGTAGTGACTGATAACACCTGATCAATGAAAAATTTTAACGGGAACACTATTCGCCCGAACGGAAGTAAAAATTCAGGAGTATTATGACTTCCGAGGTCTGTTCTTCCCGCCATATAAATAAAAGAGAAGAAATCAGTTTTATACAGATACAAAATATGCGGAAGTATAAGCAGAGAACCTGCTAAGATTGAGAGATACATCCCCTTTTGTCTGAATTGCTTTCTGTCGCAAAAAATCAAATATAAAAACAAAGCAAAGAATAAAAATATGACCTGATATTTGCACAATACCCCAAGTGCAGATACAACCCCGAATATCAGCCAATCCTTTATTTTATTCTCTTCAGTAGATTTATAAAAATAATATGTAATCATAGGCCACAGAGCCATTGACAAGAAATTACAATTATAATTATCAATAAAAACAATGTAGGTATAATAATAACAAGATGTCATTATCATTGAGGCACACATAGCTTTTTCTTCCGATAGGAAAAACTTTGCAAGTTTATATATATAGATAAAGCCCACAAGTAAACATACCTGCCCCAAGATATAGAGGATAAAATCGTGCCCGCCGGAAATGTTATAAAAGAAACCTGCAAGCCAACCCGATAAAGGAGGATGTTTGTTTGTTCCAAAATCAAGCAATTCGCCCCAGCATACAGCTTCCATAGCATCAATGCTGACAACATTACGCAATAACTGTATACAACTCCAGCAAATCGCATTTATAAATAAAAATATATAAAATAACTTTTTTCTCTCTATCCCCATATAAAAATACTAACATAAAACAGACAAAAAAAATATGTTATAATCAACCTATGAAGAAAGTTTTTTATTATGAAACACCAATAGGAAAAATCGGACTTGCAGAAGAATGGGGCTTTATCACAAACCTATATTTTATGAATATGAAGCAGCCGATTCACGCAAAACAAACAGAAACAGAAACCCTTAAAGAGGGATATATCCAGTTATCCGAATATTTAAACGGGGAAAGAAAAGAGTTTGATTTACCGCTCAACCCATCAGGTACAGACTTTCAGCAGACAGTATGGTCAGAATTATTAAATATTCCCTACGGTCAAACCCGAACCTATAAAGATATAGCAGCCGCAATTGGGGACGAAAAAGCCGTTCGGGCAGTCGGAAACGCAAACAACAAAAACCCGATACCAATAATTATTCCGTGTCACAGAGTTATCGGCTCTGACAAGACAATGACCGGCTATGTAGGGGGTATCGACATTAAACAAAAATTACTCAATATTGAAGGAATTTCTATCCCCAATTAATATGTTGTCGTTGTTAACTTAACAAAGTTATTTATTCTTTTGAGTAATTCTTTACCGTATTTCAATGGCGAAATCGGATTAAGAACTGCTTCATCCGATTCAAATAAAAGCTTTTCCGTCTTGTTTTTTTCTATGAATGCCAATTCAGTTTTTTGACCAAATTTATATACATAAGGATTTTTCGCGTCGTAGTTAACAAACATATCTATTTTTGTATTTTCATCGCCAATTTTTTTACCAATCTCACAAAGCTCTTTTACAGCTTTTTCATTTAATAATGAAGGTGTTGCTTTTATATTTACAACCGCCCCAAAATTAGGACTTTGTGTACTTCTGCTATTTATCCCTGCGTTTAATCCAACCTTCATTTAACATACCTCTTTTTTATCTGATATAAAAATTATATCAGATAAAAAATTAATGCAAACAATTTGATAAAAACCCATTCATTTACTGTAAAAATACTTAACAGACTAGACATTATTTTTAAATTAGTATAAAATTGTGAAAAGAGGAATACTAATTATGGCAAAAAACAACGATACAATACCTATAGAGGTTAGCATATTAACAGCAGACCACGATATAAAAGGTACTGTTCACGTATCAAAATATACGAATACAAACAGAGAATTGACGGACTTACTGAATGACAGAGAGAGAAGATTTTTAGCAGTTACAAATGCTGAAATCTATTCAAGAAATTCAAAACAACCGCCAAGAAGATATAACTTTCTGGAAATACATATGGACTATGTTTTGATGGTACACCCGTCATCACAAGCCGTATTCAAAGAATCAGGCAGAAGTCAGGAAGATATAGCCAGATTTAGAGAGTTGAGATTAAAACTTAATCAAACAAAACCATTCTAGGATGGTGAATTAACGGGGTTGAGAGTTTGCCCCTTGGGAGAGATGGAGAAATAAAATGAAAAAGGCGATATTCATTGTAACAATTTTATTTGTTGCTGTAATATCAACGGCATGTATAAACAATATGGCAGTGCAGGAATTGAACAATGCTGCCAAATCATATATGGATAAAGGCGATTATGATGCTGCAATAGAACGCCTTGAATCAAGCATCGAACTTGATTCCACCATATACGAAACCCACTATAACCTTGGTGTTGCATATATTAACGCAAAGCAATATCAAAAAGCGATTGATGAATTAAACAAGGCAATAAAAATAAATTCAAAATATGCAAACACCTATTATACATTGGCTGTTGCACAGGAAAATTATGCAGACTCACTTGTAGGAATTGATGCAACATCAATCACAACAGGGGAAGATGGCGAAGTAACCTCTAATGTACCTTCCGCAGATACCTACAAAAACATATCGGACAGCATAAAAGAACAAATGATTGAAGGTTATTTATCATCAATAAATAACTACAGAAAATATACAGATATGGTAAATTCCGTTCAGAGAGAAGAAGAAATCAATGCCCACGTGAACGATATGGAAAAAGTATTGGTTAAACTCGGATACACAGGGTCAGGCTTCTAATGTTTGCCCCGCCGGACATATCATACTTTAGCATATACGGATTTCCGATTTATTATTACGGGATAATACTTGCTGTTGCAATATATGTCGGGGTTTTAATCGCAAACAAAATTGCAATCAAATATTACACCCTATATTGCGTTATTCCGAATATTGCAACCGCCGTAATTTTATGGGGGATAATTGGGGCAAGAGCATATTACTGTCTGCTTAACTGGGATTTTTATTCACAGCATTTACTTGAAATATTTGCCCTCAGAGAAGGTGGGTTATCAATACACGGCGCACTGATTGCAGGCGCTTGTGTAATTTATTACGAGGCAAAACGACGAAGAATGAGTGTTCTTAAAGTATTGGACATCTGCTCAATGGGATTACCAATAGCACAGGCAATAGGGCGCTGGGGGAACTTCTTTAACTCAGAAGCCTTCGGACTCCCGACAGATTTACCGTGGAAAATGTATATTAAACAACCTTACCGCCCTGATGCGTACTTTTCGCAGGAATACTTTCACCCGACCTTCCTTTATGAATCGATTCTTGATGTTGTAATTTTTATAATTTTACTCAAATTTATACTTCCAAAACACAAAGAGCACTACGGGTTTATAACCGCATGGTATCTGATACTGTATTCAACAGTCAGGTTCTTTATAGAGGGGCTGCGTGTAGATTGCGTTAAATATATCTGCGGAATACCTTTCCCGCAAATAGTATCTGTCCTTATAATTATCGCCGCATCAATCTTCTTGTATAAAAGCTCTCATCAGACCAAATAATCTAAAATAGCACCGCCGATTTCTTCATTAGGATCAAACAACTGCGGCTCTTTTGAAGGGTTCATTGAGTTTTGGATAAGCATTTTCCACAAAGGTCCAAACGCATCAGGCACTTTGGTTTTGCGGTAAATACCTGCCAAAAAAGTCTGAATATTCGGAGATTTTGTATCATTAAACCGTGAAAAAGTCGGATACATCTTATCCACACCTTTTACACCGTTCTCAATAAGTCTGTCCGCAATATACAACGCCTCGCACACAGTTTTTTCATCATCGGTTGATTTCAGAGTTTCATCAAGTAAAGGCAGAGCATCTTCTCTTTTTTGCAGATAATAAAGCACCTTAACCCCATCGAACCTGCAATAGTTTCGATTTGGTGTTGGCATCTGAATATTTACAGTACAATTATCCATCTTCAATTTTCCGTTTTTAACTATGAATAAACATACGGCGCACCGTTTTTAATTTCATTCAATATACTATCTGCTACAATTTTAAGTTCTTCGTTTGATTTTCCGTTATTCTTTTGTCGGTAGAACTCGTCGCAAAGCGGTTGAATAGAAGAATCTTTCTTTGACTTAAAGTTCCTCAACTCTGTTGCAACAAGTCGTTTTTGCAGGTTCAATTCCGTCTGCGCATTGTATTTTTTAACCTGAACATCTTTAACCGCACCGACAGACAACTCCCCTAAATACGCAGTTGCAGTCGCACCGGTTATTCCGAAGAACAGATTTTTAAACTGCTCATTCTTAGAATCAATCAACCAGTTATAGAAGAACGCTTTATAATCTGAAACATGTGAATAGAAAGTGTTTCTGTCCTGACCTGAACCGCCCAGAGCACTGTTTGCCCGCTCTGTTGATTTGTTAATATTAAATAAATTATCTTTTATAAACTTTTGTTTTTCTTCATCATCAGCCCATTTCATACGGTTTGCAGTTTCCGTAACAAAATCGGCATCTGCAGATATATCAACAAACAGGTTTGAAATCTTTTCTTTATCTGTCTTGTTAGCCATTTTTAGGTTTTCCTGCCCCATTTCTTCAGGAGTGCGTTTTGCCATATTATCGGCAATTTCTGTTATAACCTCTTTGACCTTGTTAACCCCGCGTTTCATCTGATCGTTACCTGCTCTCAAATTCTTCATAGAGGCATAACCAAGTCCGATTATTGCAACCGTAGAAAGAGCACCCAAGGCAAGATAGCCGAGGTTTTTGAGAAATCCGTTCTTCTTACCCTCATTTTGGGAATCTTTCCCACCCCTGAAACTTATCTGGTGACTGTTAAAACTTTTCTTTGAGGACTCTTTGTTTTCAGGCATCAGGGCGCCGTTAAATTCTTTTGCCTTTTCTGAAAGCATATTTCTTATAATCTGCATTTTCCCTGAAAACGACTGAGTTTCAACTGCAATAAGGTTTTCCTGCAAATCTTTATGGATATCCGCTTCTTTTTTCTTTACCCAAACATCACGGAAACCTTCGCAAAAAGTCTTACCCATAAATGCCATAGAACTCAGTACACCAAGCCCTGCAGCAGCCATAGCCGTCTTTTTATTCGGGTTAGCAACAAGTCTGTATATTGCCTGATCCATTTCCCTATTGATACAAACATTACGGGTTAAAGACGGCAGTTTTTTTGCCAAATCCACATCGACAGCATCTTTTGCAGATTTTGCTATCATAGCGGTTATCCCTGTCAAAACGGCCATAAACCCTACTGTTGCGCCTGCTATCGGAAGCAAACCCTTTTCTTTGTTTGTATTTTGCTCGTACAATTTATCGGGAAGCTCAACTCTGTCCGCTATCAATAATGAGTTATAAGACTCACTCAAGGGCAGATTTGAGTTAACTAAAACTCCTTCCTTCACAGAATCTGCAACCCGTTTTTGAGTCTGAGTCAAATTTCTTTTTATTCGTTGGCTTTCCATATCGTTTGTAATTATCATTTATAAAATCCTTCTGATTGGTTGACAGTACCGGCTAGCCTGCCTTCTTTAAATTTTCTTCCACTAATTGTTCCGAATCTTTTTTGAGTTTTTCGGACACTTTTTCAAGCAGGGTTTTTAACTTATCAAGCTGCTTTTCAAAAGCGACCATAATTTCATTTTCATCACTTTCATTATCTGCCATGAAAATGTTGAAAATAGATTTTATTTTCCGCTTTATAACTTTTGCCAAATCAGATATTTTCTTATTAACTGCAGCTTTTAGTTCACCGTAAACAGCAGTAAGTTTATCTGAAATATCCGCAAGTTTGCCTGCAATATTTGCAAATGTATTCAAAACATTCACAGGGAGATTCTTCATACCCTGAACAATAGGCAAAAGCACCTTTTGAGCAACAACTGCGAGAGGTTTTGTGAACACATTTTGGCTCATCGTTTGTATAAACTGATTAAGTCTTTCGGCAGATTTAGCCATATTCGCCTCAAACTGAGCGATATTAATCAAGCGTTGCTGAAAATCAGCTTCTTTAGCCATTCTGGCATTTTGAAGTGATTTAAGAAACGCACCGATTGCAGCACACTCGTTCCAGCTCATTTCTCCGGGTTTAGCGGAAAAATCTGCAGTCTGCACCTTAGAGCCCCCGCCCATTCCCGAACAGATTGGACACGCTCCCGGTGGTAGTCCGTGCGGACATAAACCTGCTTTTACAGCACCTACTGCTGTTACGCCTGCTGTCATTTCATACCTCTTTGAATAGTTGTTCCATCAAGACAAAGTTTTGCGACGAAACCTTGTTAACGTTGAGTATTCCGACTTTTACGGCTGCGGCACAGTTGGAGATATCCACTCCATTTCCTCGTATATAACATTCTATTATATAAAATAATGTAATCAAGAGTTTGTAAATTATTGTTTAGCAACCGTAAATGTATAATTAACCCTCACCCGTATTTGTAAGAAATCTAAGATTTCTACAACTACTCCCTCCCCCTTTACATAGGGGGAGGGTAGGGGAGGGGGTAATCCGACCTTTTCGGAGAAATCCGCAGATGTTGGATTTTACTCAATGAGTTCACTGTTTGAGCGATTTTACTAACATAAAAAACATCT
>CACWZA010000018.1 GCA_902765215.1 uncultured bacterium
TTCACCTGATGAAGTATTCGAAGTAATGAACCATGCATCAGCCAATGCGATAAATTATTTCAAATTGTCGCAGCGTCTTGCAATCGCGTGTTATGCAGTAAATGCAAAAGCAGCGAAATACAGGAGGATTCAGCCAATTAAGCAAGGAGCGTAATTTATCGTATTAAATTAAAGATTAGAAAAAAGACAGGGATTGTCATGCTAAAGCAAGACTCAAACATTTACCTCCCCTGTCTTTTTTTTGCGTGTACATAAATCTTTTTTGTAACATTACCTTTACATAACGACAAAATTTCTCTGTCGGATGCGTTATATAAAACACAGAGGTAATATATAGGAGGTTGGTTATGTCATCAGTAAAATGTGTAGGTTTAATGACTGCTGCAGGTGCATTGGCAACAGGTGGATTTAGTTTATACAAAGGTATGAAAACAAGAAAACAGGTAATAAATAATGCTCAGCGTATCGCTGATACACATGGCGGTAAGATTCCGACAGGCGGAATGAAAAAAGACGGAACTTTATGGGACGGATTTACAACAGTAGATCAGGTTAAAAAAGATACAAGAAAAGCCTTGGCTATGGGTACAACCATGAGTGCAGTTGCGGGTGCTGTGATGACCGGAGTAATTTCTGCGTTGACATTATTGGCAAAAGCAAAGATAAAATAAAAAGAATGTATAATAAAAATGGCTCGGAGTTTCCGAGCCATTTTTTATATGTTTAGAGAATCTAATATATTTTTAGCACCATCCAGTTCATATTCATACTGCTGAATATCTTTGCTGATTCTTTCTCGGTCTTCCTTAGAGGTTTGCTTAATCTTATCCACCACTTTAGGATCAAGATAGGCGAAGAAATCGTCTAATTCGATAGATGGTTTTGTAATTCCGTTTTTGCTTAGATTTGTGTTATCAGAGCCAATTGATTTTTTAATATCTGACATTATTCTTTCTCCTTGTCACACACTTTACACTTTTTGTAAGATGAGTGAATATTCAGAATTGCCTAAAATTTTTAACTTGTTTACATTTGTTAACAATAATTGCCAAAATCGTTATACAGGTTAGATTTCAGGTATTATAAATTTCTCTCTTTAGTAATATTATAACAATAATTTTGCTATTTTCAAGAACGGATAGGGTTAGTTAGTTTGGGGAAGATGTTGAAAGGCATGTAATATTTTGGATATTATTTTTCTTCAGTTCTTTAATCATGGAATCGAAGGTCGCGCCTGAAGTACAGATATCATCAATTATAAGTACGGGCATGTCTTGGAGTTTTGTAATATCTGCTTTAAACGCATTTTCTAAGTTTCTGATTTTTTCTGTACGGGATAGTTTATACTGTGGTTTTGTATTTTTGATGCGTTTAATGAGTTCGTAGTTTGGGGTAAACCCGCTCAGGGCACAAAATTCTTCTGCAACCAGTTGCATGTGGTTATAACCGCGTTTTTTCTCGCGTTTTATATGAAGCGGAACAGGTACTACCTGAAACTGTTGCGGGAGATTATATTTTGTCTGTATTTCGGAAAAATATTCCCACATAAATTTTGCCATATAAAATGCAAGGTCTTTCTGGTAATGGTATTTAAGTCCTCTAATCATTTTCTGGATATATTTTTCGTAGGCACCTGCCGAGTATACGGTTATTCCGTCAAGTTCTCTGTCGGGGGTCAGGTCTGAGTGGATAAGTTCAGAGTAACATTTTGAGCACATTTTTACACATTCTTTGTTAGAACCGCAAAAATAGCACTTCTTTTTGTAGATAAAATCGAGTAATTTGTTCAAAAAATTTATGAGCTTGTCCATAAGAGTAATTTATATGAAAAATGTGTATAAATCAACAATAGCCGAAGTTTGTGGGGAATATTCCGTACAAATTGTTTCATCCGAATGGTTGAGATTCAAAAGAGTTTTGTTATTTTTTTTCAAATAGTGCCGTTAACTCTAATATGAAAAGCCAAAAGGTTTTTCATACCTCCTCCCCAAGTCTAGTAGCCGCTCTTACAAAAGACGGCTTTTTTTTTACCCCGAGCAGAGGTATGAGCAACGTAGTTGCGAAAGTCGAAGCACGACTCAGCGGAAACGTTGAGTTTTCGATGGGAGTGCGAGCGGTACCGTTTAACGCGAGGGGTAAGGCATTGTATTATTTACCCCGAGCAGAGGTATGAGCAACGAAGTTGCGAAAGTCGAAAAGAGATAATATTATTTACCCCCTCCCGAGCTGATTTGAAAAACGCTCATTCTTTTTGTATCATTATTTTATGAGCGGTGCGTATCAAAAAACATTAAAATCACTGGAATACAACAAAGTTTTGGAAGAAATGGCGAATTATACAAGATGTCATTACTCTAAGACACTTTGTCTTGACCTCCAGCCGTTGAAAGAAGTTTCTGAAATTCAGACAATGCTTAATTATACAAAAGAGGCTGTTGGGGTGTTGGATAATGCACTTGATATTCCGCTTGATTATGTAATCAACCTTGAAGAGATTGACCTTCGTCCCGAATATTTTTCGGAAGATGAGCTTATTGATTTCGGGAAAACTTTAAGAAGCTTCAGACTTGTTAAGGGGTTTTTGAGGGATAACACAGATCAGGCTTCTTTACTTTTTAATCAGGGGTTAAAGATTTATACAAATAAAGAGTTAGAGGACAGAATTGCTGATACTTTTGATGAAAACTATAATGTCAGACATGATGCGACACAGACTTTAAGCGGACTTTATTCGTCTTTAAGAGAAACGGAAACTGCTTTAAAAGAAACTACAACAAGACTGTTAAATTCACCTGAGTTTAACAAACATTTGCAGGAGCAAATCTATACTTTGCGTGATGACAGGGTAGTTTTTCAGGTCAAAGCCTCTGCAAAAACAAAGATTCATGGGATAGTGCACGATGTTTCTGCTACAAGCAAAACACTATATATTGAGCCGACGCAGGTTGTTCCGCTGAACAACAAAATCAGAGAGGTCAAGGCAAAAATTCATGGCGAAATTATCGCTATACTGACTTCTCTGAGTAAAGAGATAAAACTTAATCTTGATTATATAAAATCGAGTATTGTTCTTGTGGGTGAGATAGATTTTCATTTCACTAAGGCGCGTTATGCCGTAAAAACTAAGTCAACCGAGCCGATTTTAGAGGAAAAGAAAATAGTAAAAATAGATGCTATGCGTCATCCGCTTTTGATTGGTCGGGTTGAAAAGTTAATAGAGAACGATTTTATTATCGGAAAAGATTACGGTTCCGTATTGATTACGGGTTCAAATACGGGGGGTAAAACCGTTGCACTCAAAACAATAGGGTTATTTTTACTAATGACAAAATCAGGCATGTTCTTGCCGTGCGCTGAGGCACATATTTACCCGTTCAAGAATGTGTTTGCGGATATCGGTGATGATCAGAATATTCTGCAAAACCTGTCCACTTTTTCATCACACATGACTAATATCATTAATATTTTGAATCAGTCTAATTCCGATACATTTGTATTATTAGATGAACTCTGTGCGGGGACTGATCCTGTTGAGGGTGCTGTGTTAGCGGAGGTTATACTAAAAAGGCTTAAAAAATTGTCTGCACTTTCTGTTGTAACTACCCACTACGGACAGTTAAAATCTCTGGAATATACAGATTCTTATTTCAAGAATGCGTGTGTTGAGTTTGATACGGAAACACTTTCACCTACATATAATCTTATTATCGGTATTCCGGGGATGAGTAATGCGATATCTGTCAGTGCGAATTTGGGGCTGGATAAGAAGCTTGTTGCTCAGGCGCAGGACCTTTTATATAACCAAAAAGATACCTCGCTTGAGGTGGTTGAAAAATTGCAGGATACTCATCAGCAGCTGACAAAGAACCTTGAATCTGCGGAAGAATCAAACGCAAAGGCAGAGAGTATCAAAAAGAAATATGAAAAAGAGATGTCCGATTTTAAAAAGACAAAGAACAAAACTCTGAAACATATAAAAAACAGATTTGACGGGGAGTTAGACGAGGTTAAACGAGAAATTAAGGATATTCTGAACGAATTGAGAAAAGAAAAATCTGAAAAGATTGCAAGGCGTTCATATTTAAGACTGGCGAACCTCGAGCACAAGTTCCGCAGCGACCTGAATGAACTTGAAGAATCGGAAAAATACGATGAAATCGACTGGGCAACGGTTAAGGTAAATGATACCTTTATTGTAAAAGGTATTAATCAGGAAGTTATTCTGCTTTCGCTCCCTGATAAAAACAATAATGTTTATGTTCAGATGGGGAACATAAAAACAAAGATTAAACAGGACAAGCTTGCGGTTTATAATAAATCGCTTATAAAACCGACAATCAAAAAGCCGGTGAAACCGTCAACCAACTTTGAACTGAAACGATATACAATGTCGCCGAAGCTTGATTTGAGAGGGTTTACCGTTGAGGATGCTCTTGATGAGTTAGAGGCATATTTAGATAAAGCAAGTCTTGTGAATCTTACCCCTGTCCAGATTATCCACGGGCATGGTACGGGCGCTTTGAAATCTGCTGTACGGGATTTCTTATCGACATCACCTTATGTTGCAAAATACAGACCGGGCGAAAACTCTGAAGGCGGCGACGGTGTCAGCGTGGTAGATATCAATTAGGGGTAAATATACAATAACCCTCCCTCAAAAAGTCTAAACTTTTCATAGGACGGGCATGCCTTTGGATGTATGCGGATAAAATGGCTGAAATATAGTTGTATCAAGGTTTTTGGCTTAAATATAGACCGAATGGACTAGATAGGGTTATCTAGTCTTTTTGGTAGAAAATAAACACTTCTATTTATTATCTTATACGTATAAAAGTAGTAGTATGTATGGTGGAGAGGGAAGTTAAGTTATTAATTAGGGAGATAAAAATGCATAGAGATTTCAGAAAAAAAGCAAGAATCGTTTTAATCGACGATAACTACGAACACTTGATGGGGGTTAAGGAGTTATTAAACCTTGAAGGTTGCTATGATGTAGTTCAAACTTCTACAAGTGTAAACACAGGTGTAAACATGGTTAAGAAATATCAGCCTGATATCGTTTTGGTTGATATGAACATGCCTGACAAAAACGGGTTACAGGCAATTCACGAAATCCAAAGACTTGGAGTAAACACAAAAGTTTTGGCTCTCAGTGCTTATGATGATGCAGATTTAATCTTTAGAGCTATGAAGGTTGGTGCAAGAGGTTATGTTCTCAAAACTATGGCTTCTGCTCAGCTTATTTGTGCAATTGAAGAAGTTATTTCAGGCAAGATTTATTTACCATCTGCTTTATCATTAAGATTCTTTGAATACTTCCAAAAATCAGTTAAGGAAGAAGAAAACAGCACAGATGAAGAATTGCTCTCATCTCTTACCCAAAGAGAAGAAGAAGTTCTCGATTTATTAACTCAGGGCTTTGGTTACAACGAAGTTTCTTCTAAGTTGTATATCTCAAATACAACTGTTAAAACTCACGTTAACAATATTTTTCAAAAGCTTCAGGTTAAAGACAGAACACAGGCAGTTCTCTATGCAATAAGACATGGCTTTGACAAGAAAAGAAAAGCAAAATTTGTGTCAATCTAGTGGAAAATATAATTAAGGTGAATGGGAAGTTATAAGTATTAATTAAGTGATTAGCGGATACAGAATATTCAGATTCGCTAATCACTTTTATTTCAGGCGGTTATGGAGTATCAAACAGAAAAAGTAAGACATATATCACATGAGGTCAAAAACCAGCTCTCTGTCTGCGATTTGTACACAGAAATACTGGAGAGATATTGTGCAAAGAACGGTATTGAAGACGAAACAATACTCCGTTCTGTTGGCTGTATAAAACGTGCACTTCAGATGGCGGGCAATACCCTATTAGAGCTCAAATCATCCGATATCCAGCAATTAGACGAATATAGTCTGGATGAAATTTTAAAAGATGCCTATGAATTATCAAAGGTTTACGGGATTGCAAAAGCGGTTCGGATTGAGTTATCTTCCGCCGTTGATGTGAGAGTGGTTGTTGATAAAAACAGGTTGCTATCGGTTATTCTCAACCTTGTTAAAAATGCGTGTGAGGCGTTTGAAGATACGGATGATAAATTTGTAAAAATATGTTCTCAGCGTGAGGACAGTGTTGTTAAGGTTATAGTATCTAATAATGCTGTTCCTGTAGGGAATACGGACATTTTCGCAGAAGGTGTGACGACAAAAGAAACCGGCTCAGGTTTAGGGTTGTATATTGCACGGCAAAATATGGAAGAAATGGGCGGTTCTCTCAGATTGTTAAAATCTGATTTTACCTCTACTGATTTTGAAATCAGAATAAAAACGGCAGACTAAACTTTATCCCATAAACATTCAATCAGGCAAAGGTCTTCGCCATCTTTGTTTTGAAGTCTGTGCAGGGTAGTATTTTCATCTTTAAACTGTATTTGTGATAATATTTGTTCCCCAAAACGGGCTTCTTTTTTAAAGACCATATCGAGAGTTTTGATTTTGTGTTCGTTTTTAAATTCATAACTCAGCGGTTCAAATGCCCAGACTATATAGTTACCGTTGTTTGCATGCCCGTTAACATCAAGGTCGTTGTATCTTACTTCAAATTCTTTTTCTATTTCGGCATCTGTAACAGGGGTAACTTTTTGGAAAGATAAATCGGTATCTCTTTTTTCATAAACCGTCATGTGACGGTTATCGGTTATGATGCTTGAAATCGGCACCATTGAGCGGTTATCAATGTCTACGAGTGACCACATACTGAACATTCTGCCCACGCGTTTTTCTTTGTTTCTTAGTTCAAATTCACGGTAAGCAAAGAGTTTGTTATACCCTCTAGGTTCTGTTGTCAGTTCTAAATCCTGAACATCAAAAGGATATTCGTCAAATTCCATTCTGTATTTTAATAAAAACCATGCGTAATTTTTGGGATAAATATATGAATATCCGAACCCCCATTGTTCTGCATTTTCGCTTGCTATATCCTGCAAAAAGTTCAGCAAAGCATAGGGCTTCATCGCTAAATTCTGGTCTGTTTCAGAATACTTTATTGTTATGGTTTTAGTGTATGTGTTTTCGCTCATGGGATTATTATAACATGAATAAATCGTTGCTTTTATATTTTCTCTCATTTTAAGGACAACAAAGTTGTCCGATAAACTAATTTACAAATGTACACAAAACCCGCTTATAAATTGCATTTTTGCATGTGTGATACTATAATTATGTTACAGTTGGAAGGTTTTAGTGTTTTATAATTAGTAAAACTTAAATGGAGAAGGTTATATGACAGAACATGAACATGAATTAAGAAACAGTCGAATCTTATCACTCATGCAGGATAAAACGACTAATTATGGGGAGCGTATAGCTTTAGGTATTAAAGGTTTATACGGATGGAGAGAAATTACTTACAAAGGTTTAAGTTTGTTGGCAGAAAAAACTGCAAGATACCTTATTGAAGATTTAGAATTTAAAAAAGGTGACGGTATCGCTATCCTTTCAGAATCAAAACCTGAATACGGAGCATGCGTATTTGCATCCGTTCTCGCAGGCGGTACTACTATTCCTTTGGATATTAAACTTTCAAAATATGAATTAAATTCTATTTTGTCTGACTGTTTGCCTACAGTAATGTTTGTTTCTCAACATTACCTTGATTTGGCATTGGAATTGCAAAAAGAAATCGATTCTATCAAGCATGTTATCCTTATGGATGAACATATTAATAAAGACGGTTTGACAGATATTTATATGTTACCTGAAGTATTTACTGCAAAATGGAGACAAAGAAGTTCTAAATCAACTGCTTTGATTATCTATACATCAGGTACAACAGGTTCTCCTAAAGGGGTTGAAGTTTCATTCAAAAACATCAATGCTCAATTGGAGGATTTGTCATATGCTATTAAAGAAATCTTACCAAGTGGTCAAAAGACTACTATGTTGTCAATTCTGCCGATGAATCACTTATTTGAAATGACAGTCGGTTTTGGTATGTTTCTTAACTTTGGACATACAATTTACTACACAACAAGTCTTAAACCAAAAGATATTTTAGGCGTTATGAGAGAAAAACAAGTTGAATTTATGCTTGTTGTTCCTGCGTTCTTAAAACTCTTAAAGGCAGGGGTAGAAAAACAAATCAATTCTCAGCCTTGGTTGACAAGAATGATATTCAAAGGTATGTATCACTTTGCAAAATTCACTCCTTGGTACGGATTTAAGAAAATTTTGTTCAAAAAAATACACGACAGTTTCGGCGGTAAATTCTTCGGTTGTATCGCAGGTGGTGCACCGTTGGATATTGAAGTCGGCAGATTCTTTGAAAGAATCGGTATCAAGGTATATCAAGGATACGGTTTATCAGAAACCTGTCCTGTTGTATCCGTAAATACTGACAAGCGCCACGAACTGGCATCTGTAGGGCGTCCGCTTAAACACTTTGAAGCAAAAATTGCGGAAGGCGGCGAATTATGGCTGAGAGGCCCTTCTGTTATGAAAGGATATCATAATCAGCCGGAAATGACAGCCGAAGTTATTGACGAAGACGGTTGGTTACATACAGGCGATATCGCTAAAATAGATAAAGATGGTCACATCTTCATTACAGGTCGTATAAAAAATATGATTGTATTGAACGGTGGTAAAAAGGTCTTTCCGGAAGAAGTTGAAGCAGTTATAGAAAAGAGTAATTATGTAGCAGAAGTTTGTGTTTTGGGTACTTCAAGACAGGGCGGTTCTAAAGACGGTACTGAAGAAGTTACGGCTGTTATTGTTCCTAAGAACGAACTCTATAACTCATACTCAGACGAAGATATTGAAAGAATGATTAAGGTTGATGTTAAATCGTTATCTGATCATTTGGCTCAGTATAAACGACCTACAAATATAGTTATTTCTAAAGACGAACTTCCAAAAACTACAACCAGAAAGGTTAAACGCAGAGAAGTTAAAGAATTGATTAAATTATAATCATAAAAAAGGGGAGGTTTTAAACCTCCCTTTTTTAGTGTGATAAAATGGTGTTATGAAAAAAATATTTGTGTGGTTAATAAGTTTATATCAAAAGATATCGTCCCTGACACCGCCAAGGTGCAGATTTACTCCAACCTGTTCTCAATATACTAAAGAGGCAATAATAAAATACGGTATCTTTAAAGGCGGCTGGCTCGGAATAAAACGGATTTGCAGATGCCACCCGTTGAATGAAGGCGGGTATGACCCTGTACCATAAAAAAAGAGCCTTAGTTCAGGCTCAATAGCAATTGCTTTTTACGGATCAAGAGGGAAATGGGGTTCTTTATCTTCTATCCACACAATTGTATAATTACGCAGAGGGGTTTCAAAAGGGTTTGTGTGTACCATTTTGTTGTATTTTTCTACCTTTTTGTTTATTAACTTTAAAAACTTCACAAATTTCATAGTTTAATTATTTATTGAGTTATTGAAAGAATAATCGTCATATTTAGGTAAATTTTCAAAGAAGGGGTAGTAAGATTGTATTAGGGAAATATGGCTATAAAAACTAAAAATGTGCGAAACCGCACATTTTTAGCAATTAATTATATGTATTTTTAATTTTCTATCCTTTGATTTTTGTGAAATCTGCAACAAGGTTATAGTGTCCTTTGAGAAGAGTCAAAAGACCAATTCTGTTATTTTTGATATTTTCATCTTTATCCATAACCAAAACCTTGTCAAAGAAAGCATCAACTTTTGAGTTGAGTCCTATTAACTGATTCAGATAATTAGAATAATCATCTGTTTCAGTGATTGATTTAACCGCTGCGTAAAGATTTCTTTCTTCATCAAATTGGAATAAGTCTTCATCAATAATATCAAAAGAAGAATCTTTAAGTATTCTGATTACACGGTTAGCATTTTCAATAGTCATAGGGCTGTCAAATGCTGTTACTGCCTGAACGCGTTTCATATAATCAGAAAGTTTTTCAAGCGGATTACCGATAAGACATGCTTCTAAAACATCTTTCTTATATGTGTCAGCCAGGAAGATAGTTAATCTTTGAATAATAAATTCTTCTACCTCTGCCTGACAATCAACATCAACAGGTAAATATTCAAGAGTTGATTTTATCAATTCTGATAAGTTGATTTCAAGGTTGTTTTCAATAATTGTTTTAATAATACCGAGTGCGGCACGACGAACCCCGAGCGGGTCAGATGAGCCGGTAGGTTTTTTACCTGATGCAAATACTGCACAGATGTTATCCAGTTTGTCTGCTATACCTACGATTTGTCCTTCTATACCCTGAGCCAGTTCGCTATCAGCATTCAGAGGGAAGTAGTGTTCTTTTATACCCTGAACAACTGCTTCGTTTTCACCTGAAATGCGTGCATAATCTGCACCGATAAAGCCTTGAAGTTCGGTAAATTCAAATACCAGATTTGTTGCCAAATCAGCTTTACATAAATATGCTGTTCTGATTACATCGGTTTCATTTACTCCGAGTGTTTCAGCGATTTGTTTTGACAATTTAATCAGTCGCTGAGTTTTGTCATAAACAGAACCCATACCCTTCTGGAAAGTCATACCTTTAAGGTTTTCAACATATTCTTCAAGTTTTTTCTTAGTATCGTTTTTAACAAAGAATACGGCATCATCGAGTCTTGCCTTGATAACTCTTAAGTTACCTGCTTTGATATTTTCAAACTCGTTTCCGATATAGTTTGCAATCGTGATGAAGTTGTTTGTAAGTTTGCCGTCTTTGAACAATGCGAAATATCTTTGGTGAGATTCCATAACGGTGATTGTAACTTCGTCAGGAATATTCAGATATTCTTCATCAAAGTTGCAAATAACCGCAACAGGCCATTCACAAATGTTTGTAACTTCTTCTAATAAATCATCAGAAATTCTTGTTGTAGCGCCGATTTCAGAAGCTTTTGCATTTGCAACTTCTATAATCTTTTCGCGTCTTTCCTGCTGGTCAACGATTACAAAACCTTCTTTTAATTTAGCTTTGTATTCGTCAGGGTTATTGATTTCAATTTCTTTTTCGTAAGAACGGTGTCCTCTTGAGAATTTAGAAGATTCAATATCTAAAATTTTCACCTTCAATTCTTCGTTATTATATATTGAAACCATCCAGCGGATAGGTCTTGAGAATTTTTCTTCGTGGTCAGCCCATCTCATAAAGTGTGAGCCCTGAAGTTTCAAAATGATATTAGGGATATTTTCAACCAAAACATCTTTTGTTGATTTCCCTTTTACTTCGGCTTTTGCCCAAACATAATCATCTTCTACATATAAAGCGTTCGGGTCAATTCCGTTTTTCTTTGCAAACCCTTCCCCTGCTTTTGAAAGGTTTCCGTTTTCATCATAGGCAATCTTTTTGATAGGGCCTTTGAAGGTCTTTACGGAATCAGGCTGAGCATCGGCTAAACCTTCGATTATAACAGCCAGTCTTCTTGGAGTTGTTAATACATTAACCTTTTCAAATTCGATTTTGTTTGCTTCCAGAAATTTTTTAAAACTTTCTCTTAATTGGTTTTCTGCAGACGTAATAAACTTGTACGGCAGTTCTTCCACACCTATTTCTAATAAATATTTACTCATTTTTAACCTCATTTGCTATTTAATAAAATAATTATATCACAAAGGGATAAATATTATTCATACCTCATTCGTTTTGGAAAAAATTAAGTGTTATACATTTACCCCTCCCCCCCTGATAATTTAACTCGTTACATTTTTAATAAAAAATTACACTTTTTAAGATTTTTATTATAGAATATGAATTGTAATAATTAATAAAGTATGTAGTGGGGACTAATGAATTGGAAATAAGACAAGATGGCGATACATATTTGGGCAGACATGTTTTAGCTGAATTTTTTGAATGTGACCCGAATGTGTTGAATAACAGAGATAAGATTGAAAACTACATGGTAGATGCAGCAATAGAATGTGGTGCAACAGTAGTCCAAAAATGTTTTCATATGTTTAACCCATACGGGGTAAGCGGAGTTGTTATAATCGCAGAAAGCCATCTTGCAGTCCATACCTGGCCGGAATTAGGATATGCCGCAGTAGATTTATTTACCTGCGGGCAAAAGTGTGATCCGAAAGTTGCTTATGAGTTTTTGAAAAAGAAATTTAATTCACAAAAAGCATTTTATACTCAGTTAAAACGCGGTATTATGGACGAGGATACTAAACAACTATCAGAAAAAGCATTCGAACTGTCTGAACAGTACGAATCGTAAAAGATAATTTATTTCTTTGATTAAGTTATGCTACAAATATTTGCGGAAATTATTAAATCATGCTATCTTATTTATTAAAGAAGGAGTGTATATGGCAAGAGTTTTGATTTCGATGTCACCGGAATTTTTAGACAAGGTTGATAGCCTTGCTAATTCGGAACAGCGTACAAGAAGTGAATATATCCGTGAAGCACTTAGAAACTATATGAGAAGAAACCGTGGTGTTAACATGGTTAAAGCTCAACAAACTGCTGATACATTAGAAGAGCTTATCGGCTAGGGGTAAAACTATATTTAAAAATTTCTTTTTTGTGCCCGTTTAATAGTTAGAGTCTTTCATAAAATATTCAACCCACTTTATAAGTGAAGATATTTCGTATGGTTTTGGTAAGTATAAATCTGCTCCCGTATTAAGTATGGTTGATTTGTTGTGCTGATTTGAAGTTACAATAATCTTTGAGTTTACAAACAACGAGTTTGCTTTTATTTTAGAGCAAAGGTCAAGTTTGTCCATGTTATCCCCTGTATCAATAATGAAGATAGCAGGGATGGTGTCATTTTCAACCTCTGTCATGACATCATAGCCCTGAAGCTCCAGAGTTGTCCTCAACAATAATTCCATAGCCTCGTCTTTTTCAAGAATAACAATTTTATTGTTGTATACAAGTTTATCCGTTTCACCTGATATTTTAGGTCTGTCAACGATATAGTTAGATTTTGACGGCAGTTTTGCAAGCGGTTTTATTCTGCGCATCTTGTTTATAAGATGTTCAGGGTTTGTGTAGGTATCAAATTCGCTTGATATTACACTGACTAAGACTGATACAAAATCAACTCTCTGACCTGCTTCATCATCGCTTCTGAGGAGCATGTAACCGCGTTTGGTATCTTCGTGTGAGTAAAACTTCGGTGCGACAGAATCAAATGCACTTACAATGAATGAAGCTAACCTTTCTGCAACCGGAGATTTTGTTATAACAAGGAATTCCGTATCTGTCAGCTGGCTTATAAAATCTGTTTCCGAAAGTGCTGATTTTATTATGGCGAGCATTGTCTGAACAACTTTATCGCCCGCAAATTCTGAATACACCTCAATATACTGTTTAAAGTTTTCGATACTTATTAATAATGTTGCCCAGTCGTTTTCTTCTGCCAGTGTGCGTTTCAGGGCACGGATAGAATATTTTTCGTTAGGGAGCAGAGTTTTGTTATCTAAGTTTGTTTCAATTTCTCGTCTTAGGTGAGCTTTTATTCTTATCTGGAACTCTTTAAAATTAACGGGTTCGCTTATATAATCGTCTGCTCCCGCCTCAAGAACTTTTATTTTGTCGTCGATATTGTCCGATTTTGAGAGTGCAATTATTACAGGTCTGATGTTGTAGGTCAGCACCCTTATTCTTTCGCAAAAATCTGCAAGCGGTTCTTTTATGCTGTCTGATACAATGATTAAATCAGGTTCTAATGCCTGAATATCAAGCAAAGCATCTTTAATACTCCTCGCGATTTTTGCCTGAATATCTTTATCGGTGAGTGATTTTTTATACTTTGTTGATAACTCTTTTCTTGTGTCGATGATTAGTGCCCTACGGAGCATTTTGCGTGTTCCTCTATGTTGTAAACAGGGAATTTCAGTTCAAATTCCGTACCTTTTTCAAGGCTTTTGAACGAAATTTCACCGTTCATTTTTTCCGTTAATGATTTTGTTATGAATAGTCCTAACCCGCTTCCTTGAGTTTTTCGGGTGAGCGGATTGTCTATCCTTGAAAATTTTTCAAAGATTTTTTGAGTGTATTCTTCATCAATACCAATACCTTCATCCTGTATTTTTATATATACAAATTTGTCGTCCGTTGAGGTTTTGATATTTACTTCCGTTCCGTTTTCAG
This sequence comes from uncultured bacterium, assembly GCA_902765215.1. Lineage (GTDB taxonomy): Bacteria > Cyanobacteriota > Vampirovibrionia > Gastranaerophilales > Gastranaerophilaceae > UBA2883. The sequence goes on from CACWZA010000018.1 coordinate 14,115, forward strand.
AGTATTTGCAGGCATTTTCTATAATATTGATTAATATTTGCTGAAGTTTTTCCGTATCTGCAAATATTTCAAAATCTTTTTTAGTATCTTTTATAATCTTGTGTTCTGGGTATTTCTGTTTTATTACGGTGATTGCCGTATTTATGGATTCATTTATTCCGATTTTTTTCAGAACAAGGTTTTCGCTTGAAATTTTTGTAACCGATAAGATATTTTCTACAAGATGAATAAGTCTGTTTGATTGTTGTTCGATAATTTCCAAAAACTTCTTTTTTGAGGTGTCGTCTAACTTGTCCCACGATGCGAGCATAGTCTGAGCAAACCCTCTGATACTTGTCAGCGGAGTGCGAAGCTCGTGTGATACTGTAGAAATAAAATCATCCTGATTTGTCATAGTTTTATTATAGCACTATTAACATAATTTAGTATATATAATGAGATTGAATATGATCAGGTATATAAGAATAAACATATATTTACCCCTGTCTTGAATTATTCGGGTAAGCATAGCCCTTCATTTCGTTTCAAAATTACTATTTTAATTTTGTCACTTCATCGGGCTATTTACTCTTACGGGTTTCGCTCCGCTTCGCCCTACCGAAAATTCGCTGTCAGATTTGGACATTATATTATTTTGGGATATTTTATCAGGAAGTGTCAGGGAAAACACAACAAAAAAGACACCCGAAAGGCTGTCTTATAAGTGTTTTTTTAACTCCTGCGTCTACCTCCCCTCTCGCAAACGATACTTAATCGTTTGCTCGGCAGAGTGCCACTGGAGCGTGGTATATAACGCAAAAAAGACACTCTTACGAGTGTCTTTAAAATGCTCCAATGGGCAGATAAGCCGAGCAGAGGCACGAATAACTTTGTTGTGAGAGATGAAAAATCATAAACGGAAATGTTGAATTTTCGTTTTGATTTTGAATGGTGTCGTTTAACGCGAGGCGCATATAGTCTGGCGCAAGAGGGCTATGCCCGAGTGCAACAAAAAAGACACCCTTACGAGTGTCTTTAAAATGCTCCAGGCCAGACTTGAACTGGCACCGAGGGTGAACCCCGATTGGATTTTAAGTCCAACGCGTCTACCGATTCCGCCACTGGAGCGTGGTCTTTTTAACTCCTGCGTCTACCTCCCCTCTCACAAACGATATTTAATCGTTTGTTCGGCAGAGTGCCACTGGAGCACGGTCTTTATTATTTTGTTTTCAATTGGCACCCAGTTACAAGTTAAATATATATTTACCCCTGCCACTGGAGCGTGGTTTCGTTTTTCAACAAATTCATAATATTACAGACATATTTAAATGTCCAGCAGATATTTTTCTTAACAATATTTTTTCCCGTTTTTTCAGTATTCTTCAGCCAAAATATTAAGTAATATAAACATTTATTGTAAATTTAGTCAAATATATGAATTTTTTTGATAATATTAATGTGTTGTAAAATACAACTCATTAAATCAATGTAGTATAAAAAGATTGGGATTAAGGTATGAGAAGATTTCTAAGTGGTTTATTAAGTGTATTGCTGCTATTTATGTATAGTGGTGGAACTATTGCTTTTGGTGCGCCTGCAAGAAGGGCTAAAACAACGAGTGCAAAACCCGTTCAGCAACAACAGGTGGTTAAACCTGTTCAGCAACAATCACCTAAGGCTATGCCTTTGCAGGCAGCAAAGACCGGTCCAATTCACTATTCACCAAATGCTAAAACTATCGAACTGGCATTTGTATTTGACGGGCCGTCAGATAAAAATGCTGAAGTTTTGCAACTTTTCCAAAAAACAATTACTCGTTCATTGGCTCCTGATTTCAGAGCATCTTTCCCTAAAGATTTAATCTTTACGGGCGATTGGTCGGAAAAAGGTGCTAGAGCCGTTGCTGACAGAGCGCTTTCTTCAAGGGCAAGAATGGTAATTTCACTCGGTTATTTATCAAGTGATTACTATAACGAAAAGAAAAATAAGAACAAATTTGTCATGACAATCGATCAATACGGTATCAGAGATTTCGGGGCTAAAACATTTAACCCTATCGCTCAAAATGTTATTGACCTTATTACATTCAAAAAACTCGTTCCGAATATGCACAAAACGGCAATTCTTATGAATGAAAACTATTACAGAATGAAATCTAACTGGCATGACAGTATTTCTAAAAAATTAAAAGAAAAACAATGCGATATTGATTTTGTGGTTATTCCTGTTAACAACAATGTTCAGGCATCATTATCAAAGATACCTAACGATGTTGATTCTGTGTTTGTAACTCCGTTATTCAATATTACAAAAGAACAAAGAAAAGCTGTATATAATTATGTTAATAATAAAAAGCTGCCTTCATTCTCTACAGTAGGTCAGGAAGATGTTGAAATCGGTGCTATGATCGGTACATCAGCGGCCGATGTTGATAAAAAACTTGCTGAATCAACATCATTCAATATTTACGGCGTATTGAAGGGTAACGCAGTTAAGAATGAAAAGATACCGTTCTTTGATGATAAAGTTATCTTTTTTAACTCTGATACAGCGGAAGCTGTAGGGTATGTTGCACCTTTAAGATTATTGAATAACTGTATCATAATTACACATAAAGAGCTTCCAAAATACAGCTTGGGTACATTGCTTGATACACTTGATGCAAGCAACCTTGATATGGTCAGAAAAAGATTTCTTGTTAGTGCTGCTAGGCGTTCCGTCGCAAGTGCTTACTTAAGATATTTACCGACTTTAAGACTTGATTTGGGTTATCAAACATACAATCGTTCTTATGCGGAATCTTATGCAGATGTTCCTACAAGAGCAGGTGCGTTCACTTTCGCTATTGACCAGATTTTGTATTCACCTGATTTGGTTACAAATATTATTGTTAAACACAAAAAACTTAAATTTGATAAAGCGGAATCAGTATTAACACAAGCAAATATGGAATACCAGACGGGTAACCTTTATATTGAAACTCTTATGCTTGAAAATATGATTAAGGTTCAAAGAGAGTCTGTCCAAGAATCAAGAGAGAATTTGGCAATCGCACGCGTAAGACAAAAAACAGGTAAATGCGGATATGAAGAAGTTCTTCGCTGGGCAGGTGAAGTTTCTGAACAGGAAAAGAAACTGTTGAGTATGGAAGCAGATTACAAAAATGCTAAAGTACATATCAATAAACTCTTGTTCAAAGATCAAAAGACTGATTTTGCTTTCGTTCCGCTCACAGCAAAAGATCCTGCGTTTTTCACATGTGATTTGAATATTATTGACCATGTAAGAAACCCTAAGAGATTAGAGTTCTTTACCGATCAACTTGTTAAACAGGTTATTTATCTTTCACCTGAAACAACTAAGCTCAAAGCTGCTATCGGTATGAAGAAAGCAGAAATGAGTAATTATGCTCAAAAGTTTATTATGCCAAATGCTAAGATGTCATTAGAATGGACAACGCAATTTGACAGACATTTGCCATATGAAAGTGCAGGACATAATCAGATGAAATATGTCGGTGGCGGATATGGCTATGCCGCAGGTGCAGCAGGCGCAACAGGGCAGGGTGCAGGTGCAGAAGCTGCCGCTCAATACGGTGCCGGCGGGTTTGCGCAAGGGTTTAATTCCCCTTATTTAGGACTTGACAAAAATTCATTCAGATTCTTTATCGGTGCTCAATGGAAACCTATCGAAGGTGGTCACAAAATCGCTGAAATTGCAAGATGTAAGTCTGAATTGAATGAATTGAACGCATATTTGGAAGAAGTTAATACTGAAATCGAAATGCAGGTTCGTTCAGTTGTAAACAGAGCAATCTCAAAATACTTTATGATTGAAAAATCATACAAGGCAATGTTTGCGGAAGCAGAAAACTATCAGATGGTTAAGGATAATTATCTTGTAGGCAAGGCATCAATAACTCAGTTATCAGATGCACAAAATCTGTACTTCAAGGCTAAATTAGATGCTTTAAATTCTCAATATGAGTTCTTTAAAGAACTTATATGGGTTCAAAGAGGTTTGATTGCGGTTAACTGGACTCACGCATCACCTGAAGTTAAGGCGTGGATAAAGAAAATCCCTGTGGTGTTACCTGCAGAACCTGACTTCTCATTATAATATTGAAAAAAGAGGTGATGAAAATCACCTCTTTTTTATTGTCCCGTTTAATGCCTTTGTATGTTTATGTTAGTATTATTAAACTAGGATTATGTTTAATTCGGTTATTTGAAATTTGACGAAATATGAAAGATAAGATAATAGCAATAATAATAATATTTTTGATTTCGCTCGCAGGAGTGTGTTTCGTTCATTCCAAAATTGTCGAAAAAAATGATATTAAAGAGTATTCGACAGCCCTAGATTTATATCAGAAAGAAGATTATAAATTATCGTACAAACATTTTGGAAAAGTTTCTATCTTTTCTAATATCAAAACGCCTGCACTTTTCAGGCAGGCTCGTTGTGCAACTTTGTTAGGTGATACAAGAGGGGCAAAACGCAACTATTCTTTGCTTCTGTTCCTGTATCCTCATTCACAGCTTTATGTTGTGAGTGAATATAATCTGGCTATGCTGCTTTATGATATGGGCGATTTTTCGGCAAGAAAACATTTTGTCCATATAATAAAATATTACCCTGATACGGACTATGCACTCGCATCAGAATATTATGTTGCAAGTATTGATATGAAATCTGCCCAAAAGACAAGATTTTACTGGCGAAGAAAAGACCTTAAACATAAGTCTTTAAACCATTTTATAAGATATGTCAAACTCTCGCCTGATGGCAGGTTTGCCCAACAGTCGATAAATAAAATTCGTCAGCTTGGAATAGCAATCTCTCACAAAGACAGTCTTGCACTTGCAGATTCTTATTATATAAGAGGGTTATATCCTGAGGCATCTAAATATTATGCCGATTCCCCGATTAATCTTGCGTGGGCAAAGTATGCCAAAAACGAATATAAAAGGGGTAATTATCCTGTTGCAAAATCACTGACGGAAAACGGGCTGAAATATTATTCAAGATCTGTTGAAAGACAGGATATGTACGATGCGATTGACGGTTATGTATCGCTCTATGATAACAAACTTCAAACTATAAATAATTTATTGTATATTTATCCTAAATCAAAATGTGTTGATTATTTACTCTATCTGAAAGCAAAATATTCTGACGAAAGTCAGCGGTATCAAATATATAAGCAGTTGTACGATAAATATCCTGACAGTGATTTTTCAGCGGAAGCTCTTTATAAAACTTTTTATTCTTACATAACAAAAAGAGAGTATGACAAAGCGCTCTTGCTCGGGCATAAACATCTGAATCATTTCAAAAGATCAGATACCGCTCCTGCCGTTATGTTCTGGATGGGGAAAATTTACGAAGTTAAAAATAACCCTACTATGTCAAAGAGTTATTATAAGAGTACTATCTCAAAATATCCTGACAGTTATTACAGTTACAGGGCGTATTCAAAACTGCACAAGGATAATGACTTGTTTATAGATGCAAATATTACTAAAAAGCCGATAGTTTTTCCTTGTGAAAATAAGAATGAGCAGGATATGGCAACTAAACTTATCAATTTAGGCGACTATGATTTTGTATCAGAACTATATAAAAATGACAAATTTGTTCAAAGCTGGATAGCATATAAACAGGGAAAAATCATATATTCAACAATCCTTGCTGAAAAAGCAATGAAAGAAATATACCCAAAACCTTCTTTTGAAGATTCTAGATGGCGTTTAGTTTATCCGCTGAATTATTTCGATTATGTGGATAAATATAAAGGGGATCAGGATCCTTTAATTATAATGTCAATTATGAGGGAAGAAAGTCATTTTAATTCAGAGATTACAAGTCCTGTCGGTGCTGTAGGTCTTATGCAGCTCATGCCTGCGACGGCAAATGAGATTGCTGCCGCTTACAAATTGGATAATAATCTTTTGAACCCTGAAACAAATATAAGACTGGGCAGTCTGTTTTATTCAAAAATGAAATCAACCTTGTGGGGAAAAGATACTTATGCTGTCATGGCATATAACGGCGGAATGAGCAGTGTTATGAACTGGACAAAGAACCTCAGTTATGTCGATATAGATGATTTTGTTGAAAAAGTACCTTACCCTGAAACCCAGACTTATGTGAAGAAAGTACTTCGCAGTTATTGGTGTTATTCAAATATTTACTAGGGGGTAAATAGTAGTAAATATGCCCCCCTTCCGCTGTTGTATATTTCGTGGAACTCAATAACAACAGCTCCTTCCCCGAGTTGGGGAAGGTTGGGATGGGGAGTGATTAAATTGGTATAATAAAAGGACAACTTCGTTGTCCGTTAAACAATAATTTTCATTTGTTATATAATAAATAAGTAAGAGGGCATAAAAGGAGAGAGGCATGAAAAATACTGTTGTTGTCGGTGCTCAATGGGGTGACGAGGGTAAGGCAAAGATTACCGATTTGTTAGCACAAAAGGCAGATTTTATTATTCGTTATCAGGGCGGTTGTAACGCAGGTCATACGGTTGTTGCAAATAATCAGACTTATAAATTCCACCTTGTTCCGTCAGGGATATTGTATGAAGGTAAAACCTGTATGTTAGGTGCAGGAACGGTTATTCTGCCTGAAAACTTTAAACAGGAAATTGAGGAGCTGAAATCTCAGGGCGTTAATTTAGCAAATCTGAAAATATCCCCTCTGGCATCAATTACAATGCCTTATCATACTGAGGTTGACGGTTATACGGAATCACAGGGCGGTAAGGGTAAAATCGGCACAACCAAAAAAGGTATAGGCCCTACTTATACGGATAAGTATGCAAGAATAGGACTGAAGGTTCAGGATTTGTACGATAAAGAAACCCTGAACGAAAAACTGGATATTATATTGCCTCTGAAAAATAAACAACTGGAAAAAGTGTACGGATTAGAGCCGTTTACGAGGGAATGTCTTACAAATTTGTGTGAAGAATACGCGAAGATATTTGAGCCTTATGTTTGTTTTGAGTGGCAAAAACTTTTGAACGATAACAAGGATAGCGTTATCCTGTTTGAGGGTGCACAGGGCGTAATGCTTGATGTTGATTACGGTACATATCCGTTTGTTACAAGCTCTAACCCTATCGGGGGCGGTGCTGCAACAGGGAGCGGTTACGGGCCTTGTCAGATAGAAGAAGTTGTTGGGGTTGCAAAAGCTTATGTTACCCGTGTCGGGGAAGGGCCTTTTGTAACGGAATTAGATAATGAAGTCGGGGCAAAGATTAGAGAAATCGGGCATGAGTTTGGGGTAACAACAGGCAGACCGAGAAGAACAGGCTGGTTTGATGCGGTTACGATGAAGTATGCCGTTCTTGTCGGCGGTTTGACTTCCGTTGCTATTACGAAGGCAGATGTTTTTGATACTTTTGATGAGATAAAAGTTTGCGTTGCGTATAAGGATAAAAGGAATGGTAAAATTTATGATTATTATCCGACAGATATCTTTATGCACAAGTATCTTGAACCTGTTTATGAAACTCATAAGGGTTGGAAAACAGATATAACAGGGATAAGAGAGTATGACAAACTCCCTGAAAATCTTAAAAAATACTTTGCAAGACTGGAAGAACTTCTTGAATGTCCTATATCTATAATCAGTGTAGGGCCGGACAGAGAACAAACAATCTTCAGGGGGTAGTGATTATGGGTAAGATTAAGTTTGGTACAGACGGTTGGAGAGCGATAGTTGGCGAAGATTTCACAGGGGAAAATGTTGAACTCGTTGCCCGCTCAATTGCTAAATATGTTTATGAAACCTACGGAATTGAAAAAGAAATAATTATCGGTTATGATCCAAGAAATATGGCAGATGTTTTTTCAAAACAGACGGCTGAAATTATTTCAGGATACGGGTTTAAGGTTTCTTATTCTTCCCGTGTTGTGCCTACTCCTGTTCTTGCTTATTGTGCAAAACACAGAAATGCTTGTGCCGTGATGTTTACGGCATCACATAACCCGCCTGAATATTTGGGTATTAAGTTTATCCCTGATTATGCAGGGCCTGCAACAAAGGATATAACAGATGCTCTTGAGAAAAATATTGCTCTGATTGAAAGTGGAAAATGGGATTGCGGGAATGAGCAAGTGGGATTTGCTCCCGCTCCCGCAGTGGAAAATTATTTAAAAAATAATTCATTTACCCCGACTGATTTTTCTGAAGAGTATTATGAACATATTGAGAAACTTATTGATTTTGGGGCAATAAAAAATGCGGGGATAAATATAATCTTTGACGGGTTATATTCTGCAAGTATCGGGTATTTTGATACTCTGTTAAAAAATCACGGTATAAAGTTTGACAGTATGAATATGGTGCATGATGTGAATTTCGGCGGGGGCATGCCTGAGCCGAAACCTAAATATATGGCCGATTTAATCGAAAAGATAAAGGGGTTAAATAATACGGTTGGGTTTGCAAATGATGGTGATGCTGACAGGTTCGGGGTAATCAATGAAAAGGGTGAATATGTTACTCCAAATGAGGTTATTGCAATACTTCTGAAGCATTTAAAAGAGAATAAAAAGATGTCAGGTTGTCTAGTAAAGACAGTCGGGGCAAGCCTTATGCTTGATAAAGTTGCCGAAAAAACGGGTGTTGATGTTGTAGAAACTGCAGTCGGGTTTAAACATGTCGGGCAGGCAATGAGAGAGAATGACTGTCTGATAGGCGGTGAGGAATCAGGCGGTTTGAGTATTAAGGGACATATACCTGAAAAAGACGGCTTGCTTGCGAATTTGCTTGTATTAGAGGCAATGGCATATTGGGGCAAACCTTTAACAGAGTTACAAAAAGAGTTGAAAGAGTTTGTCGGGTGCGAGTTTGTTAATGACAGAATAGATTTTAAACTCAGTGACCGTTCAGAGATAGATGTTGTTATTGATAAGATTTCGAAGATAACGACAGCGGGCGGGTTTGACCTTAAAAAGACAGACAGAAAAGACGGGATAAAAATATATTTGGGTGATAATAGCTGGGTGCTTGCAAGACCGAGCGGAACTGAGCCTTTGCTCAGGATATATTTTGAAAGCGACAGTCAAGAAAATCTGAAGAAACTGGAAGATGATATTCTGTCGAAGATAAAATAATTTGTAATAGAATATAAGTAAGAGGAGAAGTGTCCGAGCGGTTTAAGGTGACGACCTCGAAAGTCGTTGTAGGGGTGACTCTACCGAGGGTTCGAATCCCTCCTTCTCCGAATAAAGACGGGTTGGCATTTTGCCAAACCCGTCTTTATTTGAAAAAATCTGAAAACGGATGAGAACCACAAAACGAAGTTTTGTCTAGGTTCGAACAAACCCGAGCAGAGGAATGAGCGAAGCGAAAGTCGAAACACGACTCGGCGGAAGTGTCGGCTTCCGACGGGAGTGTGAGCGGTTCCGTTTAACGCGAGGGTGCAGTTGCCTTAGCAATCCCTCCTTCTCCGAATTTAATGGGGCAAATATATACCCCTTTTTTAATGCGTAATTCGGGAGTGATTCGAACCCTCGAGGGTTACTCCCCTCCATTCCAAAAAGATACTTAATCTTTTTGAAACGGAGTCCTTCTCCTTCTCCGAATTTATTTTGTGATTTTTTCGCATAAAATTCTTTTATATAAATTATTAAATGCGTAGATTGTACTGTCATCTTCTGAAAGATTTGATAAATAATTATCTACATCTTGATATGTTACAGTTAAAAATTCGTCAAAAAATCTTTTACCCCGTCTTATATTTGTACTTTCTGGGATATATATGTTACCTTTCATTTTTTTGTTTGTAAAAAAGAATAATATAGGAGTAAGTTTTTGAATGGAATGTTCATCTATATTAAATTCTTTTACTAAATAGGCATAGGTTTTTATAAATTTTCTATTTATATCTACGAATTTACCTGTATCATGATCATCATTATATTTACATTCTAAATAATAAATTTTGCCTGTTTCTATATTCTCAAATAATAAATCTATATCGTGTTTAAAGCTATTAGATTCCCCATTTTTATTTTTTATAATTTCTTTTAGTAAATTTGGGAATTCTTTTTCCAAGTTTACATCTTCCACCTGACATTTAGATATATAATTATCTATTAGTGAATCATTATAAGTGGATAGTTTAAAAGTATTGTTTTTTTTGCCACTATATTGTTTTATAATTCTATATTTGCCGTCAGACTCAATAAGTAATTCCATTAATGTTTCAATAAAATTACCAAACTGAATGTTCATGCTTTGTAATAAGCCGCCGAAAACTCGATATCTTCTTGGAATAAAATGAATTTTTTTACAATGTTTATCAATTAAAGAATTTATTTTCTCTATACTGCTAGTATTTTCAATAATTCTAATAACGGCATTGTTTATAAGTTTTTTAACTCGCTCATCCATTTTGTTTTTCCTTTTCCTTATATTGATAACGCAAATCGTTTATTGGAATAAGTGAGTCCTTAATTTTTATGTAAAAATAGTCCCAACCATTATTATTACTTTTATTTAGGTATTTGCCACTCATTTTGTGAATAGATAAAATATCTTTATCGTCGCTTACTTTTCCGTTCTCTGTAACATAACAAATATAATCACCTTTTGAATTATATAGTTTTTGATTATATTGTAAGTAATTATTTTCGACTAATGTTTGCATTGAAACTTTTGGAGGTTTTACCTCCAAATTTAATAAAGTTATGTCATTTATATCAGTTTTAACCTTATTAATACGTTCTTGAGCATATTTTATGTATAAAGGTTCTCTCTCAATTCCAATAAAGTTACGACCTAATTCTTTTGCAACAGCGCCAGTTGTACCCGTTCCAAAAAACGGGTCAAGAACAATATCATTCGGTTTGGTAGAAGATAAGATGATATTATACAACAGTTTTTTGGGTTTTTGAGTTGAGTGTATTTTTTTGCCATCAGAATCTTTTAATCGTTCAGAACCAATGCATATACCTATATCCCATACGCTTTTTTCTTGTTTATCATTATTCAGATGTTTCATTGTTTTATAGTTAAAGGTATATTTTGATTTTTTACTTTTTGTGCACCATAATAAAGTTTCATGACTATTTTGAAATCTTGTACCTCCAAAATTCGGAACTGCATTCGGTTTGCTCCAAATGACATCATTTAATATCCAAAACCCCAAATTTTGCATAATATATCCCATTCGGTATATATTTTGAAAACTACCAATTACCCAAATAGAACCATCTTTTTTCAAAACCCTTTTACATTCTTTCAACCACTCAAAAGTGAACTTGTCATACTCGTTATAACTGTTAAATTTATCCCAAGAATCTTCAACACCGCTAAATTTTGTGCCATCTGTTCTTAATAATTCACCTTCTGTTTGCATAAAATAAGGTGGGTCGGCAAATATGGAATCAATACTTTCGCTTGCTATAGTTTTTAAAATTTCTATACAATCGCCCTGAATTATTGTATTAATCATATTCTTGTTGCTTACAACATTATCCACTTAATTACTCTATATGATGATTTTTTATACGAATTTCTATGTTATTCATAGAAAGTCTATATTAAACATAGAAAAAATGCAATAAATATTACATTTAAAAATGTTTAAATAATATGTAAGTGAGATTAACATTTAAAAATGGAACTAAAAAAAGCGGTAGGGAAACGTATTAAAGAGTTACGTTCAAAATTAAAATATACACAAGCAGAACTTGCCGAGAAAGTGGGAATTGCTTCTAAACATCAAAGTTGTATTGAAACAGGAAAAAACTTCCCATCGGCTGAATTATTAGAAAAGTATGCTTTGGTTTTAAATATAAATGTATTAGATTTACTAAATATTCAGTATAATAAATCTGTGTCTCAAATGAAATCAGAAATAAAGGATTTACTTGAAAAAGCAAATGATAAGGATGTTATTATTATTTATAAATTTTGTTTGAGTTTGCTAAAATAGAGATTTTACATATACCTCTTTTATATTTACCCCTACTTGACATTTGGTTATATCTCAAATAGGATAGAGTAAAGAGGTGGGGCGACATGGCCAAGTGGTAAGGCAGGAGCCTGCAAAGCTTTTACCCCCAGTTCGAATCTGGGTGTCGCCTTTTTAGATAACACACTATTTTAATAAAACGGCAGATTGTAAAATCTGCCATTTATTTTTTTAAGGAAAGATACGGAAATCTTTATCGTGATATGAAAAATAATATTTTATTAAACATTTACTCCCGTTTGCGTTACAATATTGGTATGAAAAGAGTTATTTTATCGTTAGCCCTGATATTTTTATGCACATACGCTGCCTATTCAAAAGATCTTGAGATAGAGCAGACAGCGCCGTTGCAGACGATTCAGCATGTCTATACGATTGATGATGAAGAGGTGACGATTGATAATCATAACGGGGAACAGTCTGATGAAGATTATCTTAAAAACGAGGTTGAGTTAAAGGGTACTGTTATATATAACGAGGGAGCAAAACAGCTCGAAGCAATCGAGCTCGATTCAAATATCCAAAAACCGCATATAAACCTCAAAACATCTAATATGATTATTCCCGTTAAAGATGAAAAAATAAAGACAATCGGACTTGAACGGTACGCAAAAAGTGCTATCTCTATGGCAACAAGGGTTACGGGTGAAGAATATCTTATCAAACCGGTCTGGAGTTATATAGAAGAACAGACGGGCAATTTTTCATACGGTACAATTTATTCATCGGGGCTTGATAGTGCACAGCTCCAGACAACAATGAACCTCTATACCCGATATGATTTTAAACATTTTGCAATAACGGGTGCCGTTGCAACGAATGAAAGTAATGTTGAGGGAACAAAGGATGAAAAAATTATCCAGTTTGCTCCTGAGATAAAACTCTCAAAATCTTTTGTAATCCGAGATACCGTTCAGGCATATGTTAATGAGGACTGCAAAAAGAATAAAATATCTATAATTTACACCCCTCAATGGGCGAAACATCCTGATATTTTAAGGTTTGAACTGGGGTTTTCCCATACTTATTACGGGGGCGGACGCACCCGTTCTGCGTTAGAGTTTTCTACAAGGATAAGGTTTTAGATACAATAATTCTTCAGCAGTTGAACAAAAAACAATTATTTACCCCCCCTAGCCTATTTATGATTTTCTCAATATAATATATATGGGGAGAAAATAGAAAGTGGAAAAATTCGAGTTTTTTAACGAGTATCCTAATCCTGTTTTTGTTGTCGATAACGAAACCTGCGAGGTTAAATATTGCAACAACGCTTTTAAGCGTGCTTTCCCCGATTTTGCAACCCTCAAAAAGTTTTCACATAAACTGAATTGTGATATTTGCCCTGTTGATACAAGCGACTGGGAGCTGCATTCCCCGATTATTCAGGCAATACGTTCAAAGGAAACTTTTGTTACCCATGTCAGTTATCAGGATAAATCTGATTATAAATATTATGATATAACAGCCAGAAAACGCGGCAGAGGTCAGGGTAAAAACAATGATAATGATGGTAAATATACCATGATATTTTTCATTGATAAAACAGCAGAGGTCAAATATCAGAAACTTCTTGAGGAAAAAAATAAAATAGAATTAAGATGCGAAATGCTTGATGAGGATATTAAGAGCCTTGAATCAATCAAGAAAAAAGCCCAGTCTCAGGCTTTGAAGATGGCACTTATAAACAAAATTTCTAACATTATGAGGGAATCAATTGACCTTAATTTGATTATTCTTCCGACATTGAAAGAACTGTCAAGAATTTTCGGTGCGTTCAGGGCGTATTTTGCGGAATACAATGTAACAAATAATCTGTTCAAAATAACTCAAACTCTTGATGAGGAAGAAACAGGAATGCCGATTATGTTTGATTCTCTAACTATGCGTAAAATAGGGAAGAATGAAATATATCCGACTCCCTGCATGAAAGAGTTTATTTCTGCAAAACCTTTTAAGGAATCTGTTCAGAGAATAACCGTTCCGATTTATCACATGAAAGACCTGCTTGGGGTTGTAGTGCTTGTATCCCGTCAAAAACGCGAACTCAATGAGGAAATGGATATCCTCGATAACATCTCATCACAGTTAGGAACGGCGATTGTCCACGCAAAACTATATAAAAAGAACCTTGAAACGGTGGAAGAATTAAAGAAAACCCTGAAAGAACTTAATGACACCCAATTACAACTTATTAATTCAGAGAAAATGGCGTCTTTAGGTCAGCTCGTTGCAGGGGTTGCACACGAAATAAATACTCCTGTCGCATCAATAAAATCAAATAACGAGATTTATACAAAACTTATCTCTAAAATTGATGATGATAAGTTGTCGGAACTTTTTACCAACATAAATACTACGGATAAAGTTGCGATAGAAAGAATAAACAGACTTGTCACCTCATTAAAGAAATTTGTGCGTCTTGATGAGGCAGAAGTTCAGGAAGCGGATATCAATAAGGAGCTTGATCTTAACCTTGATTTAATCAGGCATGAAACCAAATACGGTATAGAGGTTGTCCGTAACTACGGCGATATCCCTATGATAAAATGTTACCCGAACATGTTAAATCAGGTGTTTATGAATATTCTTGTTAATGCGTGTCAGGCAATAGAGAAAGAAGGCACGATAACAATTACAACTTCTTATTCCGATAAAAAGTTAGTAATATCAATAAAAGATACGGGTAAGGGAATAGAAGATACCTCTAAAATTTTTGATGCCGGATACACCACAAAAGGTGTTGGGGTAGGAACAGGACTCGGGCTTGCGATTTCTTCCAAAATTATTGCAAAACACAACGGAAAAATCGAGGTAAAAAGTGAGGTTGGAGTCGGCAGCGAGTTTATTATTACTATCCCTAGTGAGTAGTAAAAACGGAAATGTTATCAAATGTAAAGTTGAGATATAACAGGGTTTTCGGGCGGTTTTACTAAAAAAAGAAAGATTAAACAACTAAATATTAATATAGCTATGGTTATTTTCTGAAAAATATAGTATAGTACTATTACTGAATAAGTGTAATTTTTACTCTTAATCAGTAACAAGTTGACAACTATATGAGAACAAAGCTTAACAAAAGTACATAATCAACAAAAAAAAGGCAATTATAAAAAACAGATTGTTTTTGTATAGAAGTAAGTGTGAATTATTTTATATTGTATGTCGGAGGTTATCTAAATGACAATATCTGTGATTGGAAAGAAAAAACAAGTAAAAAAATCTTTTGAAGAACTTTTAACAGACTTAAGAACAAGCAGTTCAGAAAAAGTTAGATATAACGCAGCTCGTGTTCTTGGTGAAATGGGCGATTCTGCGGCAGTTGAACCATTAATCGATGTATTAAGAAACGACAAGAATGGTTCTGTTCGTTTATATGCAGCAAGAGCTTTAGGTGAGTTAGGTGATTCAAAAGCAACAGAATATTTGATTGAATCATTAAGAGAAGACAGAAACGTAGACGTAAGAGTTCGTGCAGCACGTGCTTTAGGTCGTTTAGGCGGTAAGATTGTTGTTGAACCGTTAGTTGAAGCTCTTAATGACGAAAACCCACAAGTTTGTATCACTGCAACAGATGCTTTAATCGAAATTGGTGATGTTGCAACAGATGCTTTGATGGGTTCATTAGATCACGAAAAAGTTAACGTTCGTTGCGATGCTACAAGAGCATTAGGTGAAATCGGTAACAAAAAAGCAGTTGATAAGATTATCAACATGTTATATGACGAATGGGTTAACGTTAGAATTTATGCAGTAACTTCATTAGGTAAATTAAATGATACAAAAGCAGTTCCTGCTTTGATTGAAGTTATGAAGAATGAAAAAGAAAACGAATTAGTTAGAGCAGGTGCAGCAGCAGCTTTAGGTGTACTTCGTGACCAAAGAGCATTGCTTCCTTTAAGAGAATTGATTATGGAAGCTGAAGAATTGGGCGAATTAGAAGACACAGCTCTTAAATCTTTCAAAAAGATTATGGCTGCTAACTGGCAATCAATTCCAGGTGCTACAGCACAAAAGAAACCTGCTAACGTATAATAAGTTTAAATAATTCAACTTACTAAAAATGCGGATATTTTATATCCGCTTTTTTTGTTTTTAAATTTCTGATATATCCCCAGGGGTAAGGTTTTGACTGTTTAATTCAATAATTTTACTGAGATATTCAAGGTCATTATCGTTTGCTGATTTAAGCGAATTTTCGCTGATTTTTAAGATTTCTTTTGTAATATCTTTTATGGAAGTTCCCTTCACTTTTGTATCAAGTGCAAATCTCGGAACATTGTATCTGAATTCTGAAATATCGTTATAGCTTAGTTTTCCAAGCAATTCCGCGGTTTCTTTAAGAGCATCATCGTTATAGAAAATTCCCTTATACATAGCAAGCAGAGAATACATATATTCCTCGTTTACACAATCGTGGTTTCTTATTTCAATAAAGTTCCTCAGTCTTATTTCAGGGAAGAACAGGTTTGCGTGGAGTTTGAAGTCGTCAATCTCTGCATCAAATCCTTCATAGCCGTTTTGGATAAATTGTTTAAAATTAATTTTACCGTCTATATAAATATATTTATCCCCGCGTACAATAAATATCATCGGAACTTCAAGCAGAGTTTTTACATAGTCTTCAAACGACATATCCTTTAATTTTGTTGCAAAACCGCATCGTTCGTTATCCGTATTGAGCCATGCAAGGGCGCGGAAACTTTTGTAACCCGTATCTACTCCTCCTCTTATGTTGGAGTTTGCATACATTGCGGTTACAAATGGTGACAGTTTGTTTGCAAGATTAAACTTTCTTATTGCATCTTCTTCACTCTTAAAATCAATCCCGACCTGTATTCCTGCGGTTTCTCTCATCATAACATCTGATAAAATTCCCCACAAATAGTTTGCCATATATTTATATCTTTTTTTGGGGATAAGTTTTATATTTTTGTAAGTTGTATTCGGATAAATCCCGTAATTGAGTAACTTAGTATCGAACTTGTCAAACACATCGTTCAGGGTTAAATTTATTTTATCGATTTTTGTTTTAAGTCCTGATACGGAAGCAGACGGCTCAATACTGAGTTCTACCTGTGAGCCCGGTTCTAAAGTTATAGTATCGTGTAATTTTTTAAGACCTATAATTTCATTATCGTCTAAAATATAATCCCAGTTATCAAGTTTTGCGTATTCTTTCAGTATTTGGCAAACCCCTGATTCTCCGTAGTATGACACCGCTGTATTTGTATATTTATTTACGGGCAGTCTTTCATATTCAAGCCCGAGAAGTTTTTCAGTTTTACAGCCTTTGTAAAATATTTGAGTTAAATCGCTAAGTGATAGTCTTTCTTTGCAATGAGTCATACATTCTCCTTTTATTATTATACTTCGGATATAGAGAAATCATACTCTCTGAATAAAAATATGGTTTTACCTTAGTGTATATTTTTTAGGGTAATAAAATATTGCAGTACATGAAGGAATTATGGTAAACTCAAATTATGACAGGGAAAAAAGAATTTATTTCACAGGATTTGTTCGATTTTGACAAATCTTTTAATAAAAAAATAATCGGAACAGATGAGGCAGGGAGAGGCCCGGGGGCAGGTGGAGTCTTTGCTTCGGCAGTTTATTTTGAAAAGGTTACGGATAAAATTATCACCGAACTTTCTATCTTAAATGATTCAAAAAAACTTACCCATAAGCAACGGGAATATTTATATGATTTTGTTAAAAATGAATCAGTAAATGAAACGATTTGTATAGAAGTTGAGGAAATAGAAGAAACAAACATTTTAGCGTGCTCCCTGAAGGCAATGAAACTTGCCTGTGAAAGTGTTATTTCTAAGGTTGGGAAGAAAGATATTTTGGTTATTGTTGACGGAAACAAACTTATAAGAAATTTTGACTATCCTCAACAATTCATTATAAAAGGTGACGGGAAGTCTGCATCAATTGCAGGTGCAAGTATACTTGCAAAAGTTACCCGTGACAGGTATATGGATAAACTTGATGAAGAATTTCCTCAGTACGGCTGGAAACAGAATAAAGGTTATATGACAAAATCTCATCTTGAAGCAGTCGATAAATACGGTTTGACAAAGTATCACAGAGAATCTTTTTTCAGAAAACATTTTGAAAAACAATTGACATTATTTTAATGCCCGTAAGTCAAAATCTATGATAAAATGTATTGTACAAAGAGGGTAAAATATTGAAGAACAGAAAAAAGGATGACATGAGTTTTTATAAAAAGGCACTGCTTATATTGGGCGGACTTGTAATTCTCCTTGTCGGAATAAATATATATTCAGCGAATTATGAAACGACCTCAGATGCAGTCGTTGAGGGTAGACTGGTTACGGTTGCGCCAAAGGTTTCTGGGTTTGTTACTCATATATATGTTGAGGACGGACTGGAAGTAAAAAAAGGCGATTTGCTGATGGAGATAGATTATTCCGTATACATTGATAAACTCCGTAAAGCCGAATCGGAACTGAAGGTAGCAAGGACAAAACTTGCTATGGCATATTATGATCCTGAAACAGGTGCACGCAGACCGAACAGGTTTTTAGATAAAATAAGATTTCCGCACAGCGGATTTGATAATTTCACAAGTAAATTCGGGGCAGGGATAGATACTGACCCTGATGAGGACAGGGGTTTTTCATTCAAATATGATAAAAGTGTTTTAACGGATCAGACTAAAAACTCTCCAAAGGAAAAACCGAAAGCTCTTCCGAAAGATGCACCCGCTAAGGTTGCAGAAGGAGTTCAAAACCCTAATAGCCAAAATCTGAATGGTGAAAATGAGGAGGAAGAATTAGACCCTAAAGAGCTAGCCCGTGAGGTTAAGCGATTGGAAGCTATTGTTGAACAGTTGAAACTCGATCTTTCATATACAAAAGTTTATGCAACTCAGGACGGTACAATATCTTCCTGCAGAGTTCATGTCGGGGAAATGGCTGATGTCGGTCAGGGAGTTATTTCAATAATTCCGAAACGGGTTTGGATAACAGCAAAATATTCTTCGCTTCAGGCAGAAAAAATGGTCATAGGTCAGCCTGTAGTTATCCGTACAACAAAATATCCTGCCCGCAGTTTTAAGGGGGTTGTTGAGGATATAAAACGCACTCCTGAGAGTGAATGGGTTATGCCTGCAGGCGGAATGACTTCAGAGTTAAGGCAGAATACCGACGGCAAAGTTACGGTCAAGATTAGTTTTATAGAAGATTATTCAGACTATAATTTTACGCCGGGCATGAAGGTTACCGCTCTGGTTAAGATTAAATAGAATTTCTGTCGCGTTTTTTCGGTAATTCAAAAGTATTTGTTCTGTCTTTTTCATTGCCGTAGAGCATATTTGCACCCATACATCTGTTTTTTGCTTTTGTCTGAAGTGCTTTAAGGTTGGTTTCTTTTAAATATACATCAACAATTATTTTATTAAGATGCGGACATATATTAATTATCCTGAAAGCATTAGGGTATGATGCAAGTGCGGGGGTGCTTATATATAAAACATTGTATTCCTGAAAAATTTTTGTTGCGTGGTAATGTCCCGAACAGACAATAATCGGATTATCATATTTTTTTAGTAACAGTTTTAATTCATAACTGTTTTTGAGTCTGTGGTTTTCGCTCGGGAAAGGCTCAATCAAAGGAACATGGGTAAAGATTATAACAATGTTGCCTTTTGATGAGTCCAGTTCTTTCTTTAACCATTTTAACTGTTCTTCTGATACTTCACCCTGTGAAGTCATTTTATAATCTATAATTGTGTCTAAGCCTATGACTTTATAACCCTTTTTAGGAACAAAAGAGTAGTATGAATTTGTAAAATTAAAATTAGGATTGTGTCCGTTCAGGATATCAAAAAATAGTTTTTTATTCAGAGTTCCTTTATGTGATATATCGTGGTTTCCCAATACTGCGTACCACGGCGAATTTAAAAGGTTTGCATATTTTATAAAACACATTAACTGATCTTGTATCGGCTTATTGATTAAATCGCCTGTGAACATTACAAAATCAATATTTGGTGAGTCATTAATCTGATTAATTGCATCGTTTAATAATTCACCTGTTTCGCTCAGAAGTTTATATGGGGTGTCCTTTTCAAAGTTTGAGTAGTGTACATCACTCACCTGTGCAAATTTGAGATTGCCTGTATATGCAGGACACATTTGTCCGCGAATAAACCCGAATAAAAACATTCCGGCAAAAATAATACAAACTAAACTAAAGAGTTTAGATAGGATATTTTTTTTACTGCTTATTTTCATTATTTAAAAACATTCTCCATCTCTAGTTTTGTCTGACCTGCACCCTGAAGGTCGTCAGTCAAATCGTATATTTTTAATTTTTCAAGGTAAAGCTCTTTTACCTTAGGATATTT
The DNA here is from genome assembly GCA_902765215.1 of uncultured bacterium. Taxonomy (GTDB): domain Bacteria; phylum Cyanobacteriota; class Vampirovibrionia; order Gastranaerophilales; family Gastranaerophilaceae; genus UBA2883. The sequence goes on from CACWZA010000018.1 coordinate 34,475, forward strand.
CTCTATTCCCTGATTAAGAACTAATATTGCCGAGTTTTTGCTGTCAGAATCTAAGAAAATCCCGCTCAAATCAATATAGTCCTGCCATTTGTTAGGCTGGAAATCTTTAACAAGGTTCATATATCTCAGATAGTTTGAGTTATCTTTAAGAGTGTAATAAACCTGTGCTAAGTTATAATAATATAACACTCTTGAATCAGGCATGGAAATTGCCTTGTTGATATTAAAAATAGCCTTGTTGAAATCGTGCAGGTTGTAATAACACATACCAATATAGTTATAAATTTCTGCGCTTGTTTCCTGTGAAAGTGAACTGTTGAACGCATCAAGAGCATCCTGAATGTCTTCATTCTGATAGTACACTCTGCCTAATTCTTCTCTGTATTCTCTGCAGTTACACATAGAAATTGCTTTATAAATGCTTTCTTTTGCTTTGTTATAATCGTTCAGATAAGTATAATTTTTAGACATTAAATAGTAGACATAATCGTCTTTAGGATTAAGTCCGTGGTAATAATTTAATGTTGCATTTGAACCCGCAAAATCAAGATTATCAGATTTTATTTTTGCAATCTTGTAATATGCGAGGTTATAATTAGGGTTGATTTTAATTACTTCTCGGTAACATTTGAGTGCATCTTCGTAGTTATCGTTATCTCTGTAAAAATCACCGAGCAGTAAACATGTGCAAAAATCGTTGCTGTTAGAGTTTTGTGCTTTTAAAAGTGTTGCGAAACATTTTTCTTTATCTCTTGTTTGTTTGTAGATTTGAGCAAGGTTATCAAGTGGAACTGTAAAAGATTTGTTTATTGAGTTTGATTTTATAAACGCATCTTTTGCTTCATCAAGTTTCCCTTCTGCCCAGTATACAAGCCCGAGGGTGTTGTATGCTCTGTAGTTATCAGGTCTTACTCTGACTGCGTTAAACAAATTTTCTTCCGCTTTTACATAATCTTTTGTTTTATAACAGTTTAACCCCTGATGATAGTACGTATCAGATGCGGCATCACCGATTGCAACATAAGGTACATCAAAAATCAGCGGTTTATCTATTTCAGGCAGTTTTTTTGAAAAAGTCGGAGGGTTCAGTTTAATCTTAAACCCCAGTGCCGGAATGTTGTTTTTGTCTATCTCTAAAATTTGGTTGATATATTCGAGAGCCTTTTTGATATTGCCCTCTTTATAATAGTTTTGTGCAATATCATAATAGTCATCTGTCATGTCATCAGCAAAACACGGAACAGCCATGACAGCTACAATTGCACATCCCAAAAATATTTTCTTTATAAAGCACTTCATAAAAAAATTATACTACAACTCTGACTGTGTGCAAAGATGTTAAGAGGGGAAAATTATTGTTTTTGGGTAAATGTATAATTAACCCTCACCCGTATTTGTAAGAAATCAAAGATTTCTACAACTACTCCCTCCCCCTATGTAAAGGGGGAGGGTAGGGAGGGGGTAATCCGACCTTTTCGGAGTAATCCGCAGATGTTGGATTTTACTCAATGAGTTCACTGTTTGAGCGATTTTACTAACA
>CACWZA010000019.1 GCA_902765215.1 uncultured bacterium
CGAAAAGGTCGGATTACCCCCTCCCTACCCTCCCCCTATGTAAAGGGGGAGACTCTGCCGACACAAATGATTAAGTATCATTTGTGGAGAGGTAAGTTGTAGAAATCTCTGATTTCTTACAAATACGGGTGAGGGTTAATTATACATTTACCCCTAAACAATAATTTATGCTATAATATGTAAAAAGCGGAGGTGTGGAATGGCAATAAAACCTTGGATAGACTATTTTTTAGATTTGGCAAAAACATGTTCATCCCGTTCTAACTGTCTGAGAGCACAAGTCGGAGCGGTTATTGTAGGTGATGATAAAAAAATAAAAGCAACAGGTTATAACGGAACACCGTCAGGAGTAGAATCCTGCTACGAAAGAGGGGAATGTTACCGTATAAAAAATAACATCGAATCAGGTACAAGATACGAAACCTGCCGTTCTATCCACGCAGAACAAAATGCAATTATTCAGGCCGGTCAAGACCGTTGTAAAGGGGCAACCATGTACATTTACGGTCATAATTTTATCTGTATCTTATGTAAAAGATTTATTGTTCAGTCAGGAATAAAAGATGTTTATCTTAAAAAAGATGACAACTCGGAAGTTCTGCATGTATCTGTAGAAGAAATAAAAAAAGAGTTAGAAGCATAAACTTTTATTGTAAAATCGGAACAATTCATTAAGAGAATAATATGCCATTCAGATATAAACTTCAAAAAATGCTCGACTGGCGTCAGCGTGAGAAAGAAAAGCAAGAAACTATCGTGAACAAAGCACGACAGAAACTTCGGCTTGCTGAACAGAGAATAGAACAAAATAATCAGGAAATACTACAGGTAACAACCGCAAGAAAAACTGCTGACTATTCGCTCATGGAATATTATGACAAATACCTTCACCACCTGTGGGATAAAGCCGAACAACTTGAACAGGCAAGGAAAGAAGCGGAAGAAGAACTGAAAATAGAAATTCAAAAACTTATTGAATGTGAACAAAAAGTAAAAGTACTTGATAAACACAAAGAAAAACAAAAAGAAATTTATCTGGAAGAAGAAAAAAGAGCAGAGCTCAAAAGGTTCTCCGAACTCGGGGTACAAAGACACTTCATCCGTTCAAGAGAAGATATTGAAGAGCAGGAAATGATTGAACAAATGATGCGCGAAATGCAGGAAGATGAGCAAAGCGAACAACAAATTTAATGTAAAGAAAAATTAATTATTTTGGGGGTATAAAGCAATTTTTAACTCTCATACGCTTTATAAGTGTATCGGAGATTAGTGTATGTTTATAGCACCAGTAATTACATCAAATCTATTTGCCAATATAAGACCGCAAAATACCAATTTTGCAGGTCAAAAATATGCAAATCTAATGCCTTTATCAAAAGATACAGTATGTTTTACGGGTGGCAAAAAAGATATAAGAAGCAATAACCCCGAAGATGACCATGTTGGCGGAATTAACAAAACAACTGCTATAGCTATCCATAGTGATGCTGAACGCGCATATATGTACCTTGACCAAAAATTGGATAAAATTTTAGGTGATATGGTCAGACCTGAACACTCTGCCGGTTCAGCTTCTAAACCTATCCAAATAATTCGCAGCAGAATTAAAGATGTAGATTCTATTATTGAAAAATCTATTACAAGAAAATTAGACAGTACCCAAGAGGTAAAAGAGGGAATTACAGATATTGTCGGAGCCAGAATTGTTATGGCTAACACAACAAAAGGTGCAGTTGATAAAGTTATTGACAGATTAACAGATGCCGTAAAAAATAATGAATTAAAAATTATTGAAATAGAAAATTACAGACCGGATCCTGAGATGGATTCAGAGGACAATATTATAAAATCATACGATTATTCCTCTGCAAGATCTTTAAAAGAATTGAAACTGGCATGTGATGATCAGCTTGGAACAAGTATCAGAAAAGTTGATGAAGATGTTCCGTCAGGTTATATGGCAATCCACATGTTAGTGCAGTTGCCAAACGGTTTTACAGGCGAAATTCAGATTTTAGGTCGTGAAGTAGAACGATTAAAAGATATTGAAGATATTTGTTATAAAGTTAAAAATGGCAAAACTGTGAAAAAAGTTCCGCCAAAAGTTAAAAAGATGCTCGCTCCTTTATCTAACAGAGAAGATGTTGTTTTAAGAAAAGAACACAATATTTATACAAGACAGGCATATATATTCCAAAGAGAATTAGAACTTCAAAATTCGTTTGGAAGAAGAAAAATGAGCAATGAATTCTTAAAAATACCTGATTATTTACCAAAAAATTTAGATTTTAATAACCTCGCAAATGAACTCTATTAAAGCAATTCACCCGTTAAATTTTTGTAAAATTTATTTAAAAATAGTGAATTTTTTTGCATCAATTTTTATATCTTTGTTATTCAATCTGCCCAAAGGGATATTTTTGTTTGTTCCGTGATAATCACTTCCGCCTGTGATAAAAAGATTGTGTTCTTTTGCGGTTTTTACCAAAAATTTTATCTCTTCATCAGAATATCTTGAATAATAACATTCCAAACCTTCTATTCCGTATTCTTTCATTTTAATAAGTTGTTTCTGCAACAAATCCTGAGAAATATGTTCTTCTCCTTCACCGCCCAAAGGATGTGCCCAAACAGGGATTCCACCCGATTTTTTGATAACATTTATCGCCTCAATACCGTCAAATTTCGTATTCCCTGTTTTGCAGTCATCTAAATATTTTTTCATAGCAGGGATATTACTCTTTGCGAGCCCTCTTTTTACAAGTATATTTGCAAGGTGAGTTTTTACAACACTCCGTCGTGAATAAAGCCAGTCGAGTTCTTCTTTCGTCAGTTCTATCCCGTGAACATCTTTCAGGTATTTTATTCTTGTTTCAAGTTTCTGGCGTCTTAAAACTTTTCCTTTTTCAATCAGTGCTTTTAATTCAGGAGTTTCAGGATTTATATAATATCCTAAAATATGACATTTAATCTCACCTGCAAGACAGGTTAATTCTATCCCTCTGATAAATTTTTTATCAGATGAAATAAGTTCCCCGAATTTTTTCAAACCGTCAGTTGTATCATGGTCGGTCAGAGCAACAATATCAAGGTCAGAAGAATTTATTTTCTCAGCCAGTTCCTCTACCGTATCACTTCCGTCCGAACAATTACTGTGTATATGTAAATCTGCTTTCATATACACATTTTATAATAAATAAAAAAGAGGGTACACCGATAAATGACTATCTTTCTATTTCAATCATATCGTCATCAAATTTTACAAACGATTTATTACTTCCAAAATCGTAAACTGTGGCAGCACCGTCTTTTCCGAATAAAATAATTTCAGGAGTACTATCATCAGTCAGGTTTTCAACCTTCATTGAATCAACACCGTATACTGATTCAGCGGCAATTTCTCTCAACATTCTGTCTGTCTGAGAATCTTTATAAGCAGTTGTTCCGCCTGCAGCAACCATTGTTCCGATTGCAGCCCCGATTAAAAATGCAGCTTTAACATCTTCTTTTCTGTAACCGGTTGAAGGTTTTTCATTCTCAGGAATTTCATTTTTATCTGAAGGAGCTCCACCCATTATTGTTTTTGCCCCGAAATGTATGTTATTGCTGATATTTAACGGTCTAATCATAGTCCACTCCTTGCTGTTTGTTGTTGTAATCTCTTAATAACTCTGAAACCTTTTTTTTGCGGTATATTAAACTTTGCTTAAACATTTTTTACAATCCCATGCTTTTACATACCTTAAAACATGGTGTAAAAACAAAATCTTGCATGATAAACTAAAAAAAGACAAAAAAATGAGGAGCAAAATGGTATCAGGTTCAACTAAGGAAAAAGCAGATTTAACACAATTAATGCCACAAAGTATTGAGGCAGAAGAAGCGGTTTTAGGGGCTATACTCGTCAACCCGAGAAGTTTAGACAAGGTCATGACAAGTTTAAGGCCCGAATATTTTTACAAACCTGCACACAGATACATATATGAGGCAATGTTGCAATTAACAAACAATAATACGGTTATTGATATTGTATCAGTATCTGATACCCTTAATATTAACCAAAAACTGGAACTTGTAGGCGGGCGTGCTTATATCAACGATTTGAGTTTCAAATGTATTTCAACTGCAAATGTGAAATATTATGCTGACATTATAGAAGAAAAAGCAATTAAACGCTCACTTATTAACGCAGGTACAGAAATCACAACAACAGGATACGACACCTGTTCAAGTGATGAATCTTTAGAAAAAGCCGAAAGACTTATTTTTGATTTATCCTCAAAAAAATCAACCTCTGAACTGGTGCCGATAGAAAATATCATATACGGTACCTATGATATGATTAACGAAAGATACAAAAACCGTGATAAAAAGACAGGGGTAGAATCAGGGTTTTATGATCTTGATGAACTTACCAACGGTTTCCAAAAATCAGATTTAATTATCCTTGCGGCTCGTCCTGCAATGGGTAAAACTGCGTTTGCACTGAATATTGCACAAAATGCCGCTTTAAGAAACGGAAAAACAGTTGCTATCTTCTCTTTAGAAATGTCAAAAGACCAGCTTGTACAACGACTTTTGTGTTCTGAAGCTGAAGTCGATTCCCAAAGACTGCGTTCAGGAAATATGCAGTCAACTGACTGGGAAAAACTTGCAAACGCTATGGCAAACCTCGCTGAAACAAACATTTATATTGACGATTCATCTGCATGTACTCTGAATGATATTCGTGCGAAATGCCGTCGTTTGGCAATGCAGGAAAAAGAACTCAGTCTGATTGTAATCGACTACCTTCAGCTTATTATGCCGGCAGGTAAGATGCTTAGCCTCCAGCAGCATGTTGCGGAAGTATCAAGAGGGTTGAAACTGCTTGCAAAAGAGCTTAATGTTCCTATCATAACTTTATCACAGTTATCACGCGGACCTGAACAAAGAAACGATAAACGCCCTCAGCTTGCCGATTTGAGAGATTCAGGCTCAATCGAACAAGATGCTGATATTGTAATGTTTATTTATCGTGGCGAATATTATGTTAATAATGGTGAAGCAAGTGAAGAAGAAGCTCTTGAACTTGCAAAAAGTAAGGGCGAGGCAGAAATTATTATTGCAAAACAAAGAAGCGGCCCTACAGGCACCGTTAAACTTCTGTTCCAGAATAATATCACCAAATTCAAGAATAAAACAAAAGTTACGACAGAGTTTTAATTTATTTACCAATATCCCTTTATGTGCTAAAATATGTTTATGAAGATTGATAAGGAACTTTTTTGGGATATATTATCGAAGGCAAAAGAACGCTGGGCCAAAATGGACGGACACCAACGCACTTATTTCATAATTGCTGTTGTGATAACTATTATCCTGATGTGGGCGTTTATAACGGCAGGGTTCATTACAACAAACTTCAACCGTAATGCATTAAGATCCGGAGTAGACAGACAGGAACTTCAGGTATCCAGTATGATTCTTACGGAAACGAAAGACGGTCAAAAGTTCTGGGAAATCTTCGGAGAAACGGGGAAATACAACAGCGACCACAAAATCGCAAACTTAAATAATGTGGTTGGTAATTTCTATAAAAATAATGAAGTAGAACTGAGTTTTGAATCAACAAAAGGGTTGTATAATGAAGAAACTCAAGAGATAATTTTGTATGAAAATGTTTTTGTTGTACTGAAGGATGAAACTTCGCTCAAAGCGGACAAGTTGACTTTCGATATAAAAACAAAAACGCTCAATGTTGAAGGTAATGTTATAATAAATAAAAAACGCTCGTTTAATGCAACAGCAGAAAGAGCCGTAATTGATTCCGAATATTCAAGATTCAGAATAATAGGAAAAACCGTATCGAAGTTATATTAAATTAAGAAAAGGAAAGATGATGAATAAGAAGAAATTTTTAATAATAATGTCACTTTTAGTGTTATGCTTGGGAGCAATAGGGGTTATTGCGGAAGATTTGATTATTGAATCTAAAACACAAAGTTTTAGTGAAGAAGACAGCCGTATCAAATTTGACGGTGATGTCAAAGTTAAATACGGAGATATCAATCTGGTTGGTGACAGAGCAGATGTTACGGTTAAAAACAGCAAACTTCATACTGCGACCTTCTATGACAAACCTTATGCATACGAAATCAAAAACAACAAGAAAAGAGAAGTAAAAGCAAACATACTTAAATTCTCTCTTTTAAATAAAGTTATTAAAGCTGAAGGTGACACCCAAACAATCATCACCGAAGGTCAGACACCTGTTGCGGTAATCAATGCCGATGAACAGGAATACAATGTAAATACAAACATAATGACAGCAACAGGTTCAGTTGCAATAAAATATAAAGACATAAACGCATACACCGATAAAGCGGTTATCCATACGGATAAACACGGCGAATTAAAAAGAATTGACCTTATCGGCAGAGCGAGAATTGACCAGTCTAAACACCACGCAACGGCTAATCATTTCATATACGAAGCAGACAAAGAACAAATGACTGCAATGGGTGAGGCCGTTACTTCAACCATTTTGGATAACGGTAAAGAATTTGTACTTAAAGCAAATTACCAACAATACAACAAAAAAGAAGGTATCTTTATCGGGAACGGAAATGTAAGAGCATGGTACGATAACTATTATGCTAAAGGCCCTAAGGTTGTATGCTACCCTGACAAGGTGACAAATAAACCTCAGGAAGTATTTATGATAGGTCGTTCTACTATCAAAGAAAATGAAAAAGATATCACGGCAGATAAAATTAAAGTTATTATCGAACCTAAAAACTTCACAGCCGAAGGTAATGTAAGAACAGTTATTCACCAGGCAGGTGTTTCAAGCGAAAAAGCAGGGTTCTGATAAATGGAAAATGGGAATTTAAAAATGGAAAATAATGTTGAAAATGCTATTGAATGTTTTAAAAAAGGTGAATTTCAACAAGCAATAGATATCTTCAGTAATGTTTTGGAACACGAAGACGATAACGCAGAAATCTATAACAATATGGGGCTTTGTTACACGAAACTGGGGAATTTTGAACAGGCAGAAAAATCTTTTACAAAGTCTATAAAACTAAACCCGCTTATCCCTCAATCCTATATAAATTTATCTGATTTATATTATAAAGCAGGTGATTTGTCAGGTGCTATCGGGGTTTTAGAACGCGGAAGTTACGAAATGGAAGATAACTATGTTATCGCACACCTTTTAGCAAGAGTTTATATTGACGATTCCCGTTACGATATGGCTATTGTTGAACTTGAAAAAATTCTTGATGCCCAGCCTGAAAACTATGATGCCTATTACGATTTAGGCAGAGTAATGTTTGAAATGGGTAACTATGAAGATGCCATTTCCAATTTTGAAAATGTTATCGAATACAAAGAAGATAATGAATTTTTATATTACTATCTGGCTCAGGCTTATGAGGCAAATAACGAGATTGATAAAGCAATCTCTAACTACCTGAAGGCAACTGCCGTAAATACAAAATTTGCTATGCCTTATAAAAAATTAGGTATTCTGTTTTTAGCAAGAGAAGATTACGAAGACGCAATAGAATTTTTTGAAGATTATATCAAACTTGATGTTCCCGACGAAGAAAGAAAAAGTGTTAACGAACTCATTAACAGAATAAAAGGGAAACTTGGATAAATGCACAAAAAATACTGGGTTAGTTTTTCATCAATAGAAACAATCGACTCTAAGTTTATCATTGCATTATTTGAATACTTTGGGGATATTGAAAGGGCCTTTAATGCCGGAGTTGACGAACTTTTGGAATTTGCTAAAAGCGTTAACGGAGTCTTACAGAAACGCATTAATGATTTTCTGAAAGTGCGCGATAAGATTAATCCGGATAAGATATATAATTCAGTCCTTGACAGAGGGTTAAAAATACTCACTTATGAGGACAGCGCTTATCCTTATATGCTCAAAAATATCTCAGACCCGCCTGCGGTACTTTATTACAAAGGTGATTTTTCTGTATGTAATTTGGAAAGAACTCTTGCAGTTGTCGGCTCAAGAAGAATAAGCAGAAACGCACAAGACTCTTTAAAAGTTGTGATGTCAGGACTAACAGGAACAGATTTGTGTGTTGTATCAGGTTTGGCAACGGGTGCTGATACTTTAGCACACAAAATTGCTCTCGATAACGGACTAAAAACAATTGGGGTAATAGGCGGAGGAATGGATAACCTTTATCCGTCATCAAACAAAGCATTGGTAGAGGAAATAATAAACGGAAACGGGGTAGTTATGAGTGAATACTTCCCGACCTTTGAACCGTTACCGTTCAGATTCCCTCAAAGAAACAGAATTGTATCGGGGCTTTCTTACGGAACACTTGTAGTGGAAGCGGCAATAAAAAGCGGGGCATTAATCACCGCCAATCTCACCCTTGAACAAGGCAGAGAGTTGATGTGTATTCCGGGATTAATTACTAACCCAAACACCGCAGGTATTTATAAAATGATTAAAACGGGAGCACATATTGTAACCGAATCGGAAGATATTCTGAACGCACTCGGCTGGACAATAAACAGACAAATACCTTTGTTTACAGATGAAAATAACTCTGCCGAGGTGAATTCCGATGAAGAAAAAATTATAAAATCAATAACGGTAGAGCCAAAAAGTTTTGACGAAATCCAAAAAGAAACAGAACTTGATGTGGATAGCCTGCTCGTTTGTCTTACAAATCTGGAACTTAACGGACTGATAGAACAAACAGCAGGGGACAGGTATAAAAGGACTGTCGGATAGGGGTATTTTATATATTTACCTCGCGATAAACTATAATTTACTATTTTACTTTTATTATGTTCAAACTAAAATAGAATAAGAAGGATTAATCGTCAGTTATAAAAAAGGGAGAAGAATGAGTCCTGCAGCAAAAACAGCGGCAAAAAAGACCACTAAAAAATCAAGTGGGGAAAAGGCTTTAGTGATAGTCGAGTCACCTGCAAAATCTAAAACCATCAAAAAGATTTTGGGTGCTAACTATACTATTGAAGCAAGCTTTGGTCATGTTCGCGATTTATCATCAAAAAACGATTTGGGGTTTGATGTCGATAACGGGTTCAAACCGTCGTTTGTTATTCTGCCTGACAAAAGAAAAGTTGTTTCAAAACTTAATTCTCTTGCAAAAGATTCCGATAAAATCTTTCTCGCATCCGACCCTGACCGTGAGGGGGAAGCAATAGCATGGCATGTCAGAGAAATACTCAAAGTGCCTGACGAAAAAATTTACAGAATAGAGTTCAACGAAATCACACCAAAAGCGGTAAAATACGCTGTTGAGCACTCTCGCCAAATAGATATGGATAAGGTGAGAGCTCAACAAACAAGACAAATATTAGATAAACTTGTAGGTTACAAGCTCAGTCCTGTTTTATGGAAACAACTTGGTAACTATCACCTTTCTGCAGGTCGTGTTCAGTCTGTTGCACTGCGTATGATTTGCGAAAGAGAAGAAGAAATTGATGCTTTCACTCCTGTTGAATACTGGACAATAACAGCTCAACTTAATAAAGACGGAAAACCGTTTGAAGCAGAACTTTCAAAATTTATCGGAAGCAAGGTTGAAATCAATAATGAAGAAGAAGCCCTGAAAATAAAAGAAGAACTTGAAAAACCAAACATGGAATACACAGTATCCAATGTTACAAAACGGGAAACTTCAAGAAAGCCGACTGCACCGTTTATTACCTCAACTTTGCAGCGTGAAGCAAGTTCTAAACTGGGTTACGGGGTATCAAAAACAATGCAGATTGCCCAAAAGTTATACGAAGGTATAGAACTCGAAGAAGGTTCTGTCGGTTTGATTACCTATATGAGAACCGATAGTGTCCGTATTTCTGACGATGCACAGGCAATGGCAAAAGATTTCATAACAACAAACTACGGTGCGGAATACTATCCGGAAACACCTAATATCTATGCCAAGGGTAAAAAGAATGTTCAGGACGCACACGAAGCTATCAGACCGTCATACCCTGAAAGAACACCTGAAAGCATAAAACAATATTTAACCAATGAACAATACAGATTGTATAAACTCATCTGGAACAAGTTTATGTCATCACAAATGGCGCCTGCAAAAATTGCAAACAAAACTGTTGATATAACAGCGGGCGATTATGAATTCAGAACAGGCACAAGCAAAGTATTGTTTGACGGTTTCTTAAAACTTTATCAGGATAACGAGGACGAACAGGAAGCAAAAATCCCTGATTTATCGGAAGGCGATAAACTCAAACTTGACGAAATTATTCCGAAACAACACTTTACCCAACCGCCTCCAAGATATTCGGAAGCTTCTTTGGTTAAAGCTTTGGAAGAATACGGAATCGGTCGTCCGTCAACTTATGCAAGCATTATTACCAAAATTCAGCAAAGACAATATGTTGAAAAACAGGATAAGGCACTTGTTCCGACCTTCCTCGGAAAGACCGTATGCAAACAACTTGTAACCCAGTTTACGGATATTATGGACTATGCTTTCACTGCGGGCATGGAAGAAAAATTAGACCAAATCGCAGATAAAAAAGCCGTCTGGAACGAAGTATTACAGAACTTTTATGATCCGTTTATTGATAATGTGAACGATGTTATGTCAAACGCACAGAAAATTAAAATAGAAAGTGATGTAACCTGTCCTAACTGCGGTAGAAAAATGATTGTAAGAACAAACCGCTATGGCAATCAATTCCTAGGATGTTCAGGATATCCGGAATGTAAAACAATTCTTTCACTCGATAAATCGGGAGCGGTTATCAACAATACGGAAGAACCTGAATTAGCAGAAGAAAAATGTGAAAAATGCGGCGGCGACTTATATATCAAGGTTGGGCCATACGGCAGATATACTGAATGTGCAAGCTGCAAAGACAGAAAAAGTATCGTAAAATCAACAGGAGTAACCTGCCCTAAATGCGGCGAGGGTGAAATTATCGAACGCAAATCAAAACGCGGGGTTACCTTCTTTGGCTGTAACAAATACCCTGATTGTGACTATGTTCTCTGGAACGAACCAACCGGCGAAAAATGCCCTGACTGCGGTTCTTTACTCACCAAACGCACCCTCAAAAGCGGTGAAGTAATCGAATGTTCTAACCGCGCCTGCGGATACAAACAAGTGTAGGGGTAAATAAAAAACATTAACCTCTCCCTTAAAAAGGGCGAGGGAATATATAATTAAACAATTATTTACAACTGGTCATAAATCAAAATTAATAGTAAAATAGACCTATGAATAAGAAGTTTAGGTTTTTAACCTCGGGCGAGAGCCACGGAAAATGTTTAAATGCAATCATAGAGGGAGTACCTGCAGGGTTCCCTGTTTCAGTTGATGAAATAAATACCAACCTTTACCGCAGACAACAGGGCTACGGCAGAGGCGGAAGAATGAAGATAGAATCAGACAAGGTTGAGATTAAATCGGGTGTAAGACACGGGATATCAACAGGCGCACCGATTTGCCTTGAGATAAAAAACAAAGATTTTGAAAACTGGCAAACGGTTATGTCAACCGAACCGGTTGAACTGAACGATGAAAACATCGCAAAAATTCAGGAAAAATCTTTCACAAAACTACGCCCGGGACACGCTGACTATGCGGGTTCCGTCAAGTATGATTTTGAAGATTTAAGGAATGTCCTTGAACGATCAAGTGCAAGAAAAACAGCAATAGAAGTTGCTGTCGGAAGTATTGCAAAACAAATATTAAAACAATTCGGAATTGAAGGGCTTTCAACAGTAATTAGTATAGGTGATGCATCTGTTGATGAGTCTGCTGATTTTGATAAACTGAAAGAATGTTCTGAAAAATCCGAGGTCAGATGTTGGGATAATGAAACCTCAGAGAAAATGAAACAGGAAATTGACAAAGCAAAAGAAAAAGGAATAACTCTTGGCGGTCAGTTTGAGGTACATTACAGAAATTTACCTGTCGGGCTTGGCTCTTATGTACATTATGACAGAGCAATAGACGGATTGATTGCACAAGCGGTTATGTCAATCCCTGCAGTTAAAGCGGTTGAGATAGGTGCAGGAGTAAATGCTGCAAGTTTAGACGGCTCACTTATGCACGATCCTTTCATTATGAACGACGGAAAAATAGAAAGATCTTCTAACAACGCAGGCGGTGTTGAGGGCGGAATGACTAACGGTGAAACCCTTATCGTCAGAGGAACAATGAAAGCTATCCCTACAATGAAAACACCTCTGCCAACGGTTGATATTAAAGATATGACAGAAGCCGAGGCCCATTTTGAACGCTCTGATGCGTGTGCGGTTCCGGCATGTGCAGTTGTTGCGGAAGCAAGAGTTGCGACTGTTTTGGTTGATGCCTTTTTGGATAAATTTGGCGGCGACAGTTTTAAAGAAGTAAAGGCACACTATGAGTCCTAATATTGTTCTTACAGGTTTAATGGGGGCGGGAAAATCCACCGTCGGCAAAGCACTCGCCAAAGTATTAAAAGATTATACTTTTATTGATTCTGATGATGTAATTGTTGATATTGAGGGAATGACTATCCCTGAAATCTTTGAGAAAAAAGGGGAACCTTATTTCAGAGAAGTTGAAAAAAGTATTATATCTGAACTTTCGGAAGAAGAAGATTTGATTATCGCACTCGGCGGGGGTGCTTTTGAGAGTGAAGATACAAGAAAAAATCTCGAAAATAATTGTATAACGATTTATCTGAAAAGCAGTGTAGACAGGCTTTTAAACAGAATAAAAGATGATAAAAACCGTCCGCTTTTACAGTGCGAAAATCCAAGGGGTAAACTTGAAGAACTACTCAAATTAAGAGAACCAAACTACCTGAAAGCAGATTATATTATCGAAACCGGTAACAAAAATATTGATGAAATAGTGGAAGAAATACTTGAAATTGCAGAGGAAATATAATGACAACTTTGACCGTAAATATATCAGAAACACCGTCAGGCAGTTATCCGATTTATATTGATAACGACGATTTAAAAGAGTTGAAAAAGAAACTTGACGAAGAAACTAAGGAAAGAAAAAGATTAGTAATTTTTTCAGAAAAAGTTTATAAAATTTACGGAAAAATTTTAGATTTTAAAAAGTCTGAAACCTTTGTGCTAAAAGACGGAGAGCAACAAAAAAATATCAAAAATTATGAAAAAATTATCAGAAAATGCATCGAATTAAAACTCTCCAGAAAAGATATGATTATCGCAATCGGCGGAGGTGTTGTCGGGGATATGGCAGGGTTTGTTGCCGCAACCTATATGAGAGGGATAAAATTCCTTCAGGTGCCGACTACATTACTTGCTATGGTTGATTCTTCCGTAGGCGGAAAAACCGCAATAGATATGCCTCACGGCAAAAACTTTGTCGGCGCTTTTTATCAGCCAAAAGCGGTTTATATTAACCTCAATTTCTTAAAAACTTTAGATGAAAAACAATATAAATCAGGTTTCGGAGAGGTTATAAAATACGGGTTCATAGAAAAAAGCTGTCAATATGGCGAATATTTTAACCTGATAAAAATTTTAAAAGAAAACAGAGATAAATATGAAAAAAGAGATAATGAATTTTTGGCACGAATAATAGAAATCTGCCTTAAACTCAAGTCCTCGGTTGTGGAAAAAGACGAAAAAGAATCGGGATTAAGAAAAATCTTAAACCTCGGACATACTTTCGGCCACGCACTTGAAGAAGAAACAAAATATAAACGCTATACTCACGGCTATGCCGTCGTTTTGGGGTTAATGTTTATATTTAATTATGCGCTTAAAAATAACCTTTGCGGACGCGAATATTATGACGAGGCCTATACTCTTATGTCTGTATATGGGTATGAACCCCCGTGCTTCTGCGGAATAAACAAAAAACGCACCCTTAATTATATGAAAACCGACAAAAAATCTGACGGTAATACAATCAACTTAATTGTGCCCGTAAACTACGGCGAAGTAACCGAAAAAACCGCAGACAGCGTTGAGTTTGATATCGAGTATATTAAATAGTTCTACCCTCTATAGATTTTGGCTTTTAATTCACCGCGATTAATCTTCAGAAACTTTTCGACAATTTTTCTGAAAGAAGTTCTTTTTGCAATAACTGCCGCATTTTCAGAGTTTTCGCCATCTCTGACCGCTTTTATGGTATATTCCGTACCCCATGCCGTATATTTCTGATTAAGCTGCATGGTATAATCGTCAAACCCAAAGTTTGCGTATTCTTCTATTTTTTTGCTCAGTTTGTAATTGTTCTTCAGGCGATTTTCACCGCTATTCATAAATCCACGCATTGCGTTAACAAATTTAGGGTCAACATTTACCCCAAACGATTGTTGGCTGTTAAAATCTACTCTCATACTACATCCCTCACATAATAAACACACAGTTATATTAACACAACCAGAATTTATCAGCAATTTTTATTTTACCCCAAAATTTACACCAAAAATGAACAATTTTTTTTGAAAATCGTTATATAGATGTATAGGGTAAAAACACACATCCAACTAATATAAAATGGAGCAAAGAAATTTGCCCCATTGTTTTTTAGGGGGGAGGAAATGTAATGTGTAAATAAAAAACGCATCTCTTAAAAAAGAAATGCGTTTTTTAAAATTTTATTTAATCTTTTCACTAATAGTCTAATTTTTCCATTAAATCATCAGCGATATCAAAGTTCATATACACATTCTGAACATCATCATGTTCGTCTAATCTTGTATATAATCTCATAATATTTGTTGCGATTTTTTCGTCTGTTATCTCAATCTCGTTTTGAGGAATACGGGTAAATTCTGCAGTTACAGACTTAAAGCCTGCCTGCTCTAAACCTTCTGTTACAGATTGAAGATTTTCAAAAGATGTGATTACTCTATAACCGTCTTCATCATCTTCAATATCTTCCGCATCAAGATTGATTGCTGCCTCAAACAATTGTTCATAATCAACTGATTTGTCAAAAGTTATACAACCTTTTTTATCGAACATCCAACCTACACAACCTGTTTCACCGAGGTTACCGTTGAACTTTGTGAAATAACTTCTGATATCGCCTGCTGTTCTGTTTTTGTTATCGGTCATAGCCTCAACAACAACAGCAACACCGCCTGCTGCATATCCTTCGTAAACGATTTCTTCATAGTTATCGGCACTTGATTGTCCTGCACCTTTTTCTATCGCGCGTTTGATATTATCGTTAGGAAGCCCTGCTGCCTTTGCTTTTTCAATAGCAGTTCTCAAACGGAAGTTTCCAGCAGGATCAGGCCCGCCAAGTTTTGATGCCACAATAAGTTCTCTTGAATATTTCTGAAATACTACTGCTCTTGCAGAGTCTGTTTTTGCTTTTTTATGTTTAATCGTTGACCACTTTGAATGTCCGCTCATGTTTACCTCTCTTTATTTTTCTTACATAACCATGATACCAAAACCATATAAAATTGGAAATGGGAAACAAGAAATTATTATAATTCTTAAAATTATAACCATCTTTTCTAACGCAAAAGTCTGATATTTCAGTCTTTTCACCGATTAATTTTTTAAATCAGCCGTAACTTAGAGAGAACAAATATTATTTATCCCAAGGAGGTATTTATGGCTAGAATTATCGACTCAACAACAGGTGCAAGACGCACTATCCAACTCTCAACCGACGACATCATCTCTATCGTGCGGGAATATCAGCAACTCACAAACAAATTCCGATATTTAGAAGATATCAGAGATATACTTGAAAATAAGGTTATTTACATACCTGAGGGGTAAATAAATTATTGTTTAGGGTAAATATATAAAACACCCCTCACCCGAATATTTGATAATTTGCAGGCAAATAATAAGATATTCGACCTCTCCCGCGGAAAGGTTAATGTTTTTCATTTACCCCAGCCACTCAGAAAACAATTCCAATCCCTGTTTCAGCTTTGAAACATCGCTGCAATATCCTGCTCTTAAATATCCTTCCATCTCAAGAGTTGATGCAGGCAGAAACAAAACCCCCGTATTATCTAACAGTTTTTTACACAAATCAACTGATGAGATTGAAGAATTATATTTCAAGAGGCAAGTTGTTCCGCCTTTCGGCTCAACCCAAGAAATATGAGGTTCTGATTTCACCCAATCAGACATAATTTTTTTGCCCTCTAAAATTTTACCAAGATTACGGGAAATAATTTTTTCTTTGTTCTCAAGTGCTAAAGCCGCAAAATAATCATCAGGAATACTTACGCTTATTGTGTTATATTCTCTGTGGATAATGATTTTATCCATAACTTCCTCAGGTGCAACTATCCAGCCCAACCTCAACCCCGCAAGCGAGAACACTTTTGACATACTACCCGTCGATATCCCTTTTTCATAAAGTTCGGTTATAGATTTTGAAATATCACCGTTATGTTCTAACCCGCGATAAACCTCATCACACAGAATATAAGTGCCATTCACTTGCGCAAATTCTACTATCTGCTTCAGCATACTCTCAGGCATGACAGAACCTGTCGGGTTATTAGGGTTATTCATACAAACGAGTTTTGTATCGTTCCCCATAACATTTTTAAGTTCTTCCATATCAGGAAGCCAGCCGTTTTCCTCTTTTAAAAAGACGAGTTTAACATCTGCCCCGAGTGATTTCGGGATAGAATAATGCTGCTGATAAGTCGGCACAACAGATACAACCTTATCCCCCCGCTCAATTATTGACTGCATAACGAGGTTATTCGCCCCGATTGCTCCGTGAGTCACAGTCAGAGGCATATCAGTATTATAGAGTGAACGGATAGCATTATGCAGTCTTCCACTTCCCTGAATATCACCATAGTTGAGTTTTCGGCTCATT
Source organism: uncultured bacterium (assembly GCA_902765215.1). GTDB lineage: Bacteria > Cyanobacteriota > Vampirovibrionia > Gastranaerophilales > Gastranaerophilaceae > UBA2883. The sequence goes on from CACWZA010000019.1 coordinate 16,824, forward strand.
ATTTTTGATAAATGTTCTTCTTTGTTCCCGATAATTTTAAACAATTCTTCTAACGACAAGCTCTCAACACAAGTGTCTGCCATATCGTATTTTGCAAGCTTTTCGTATTCGTTAAACCAGTCTTCTACTTTAAAATTATCTATCTTCATTTTTTCCTGAATACAAAGAACTGATTAGATTCGTCTCTGTCCTTTTTCACAAATTGAGCTTTCTGCATCATCATTGATACAAAATCAACATCAAACTTAGACAACATGCCTGTCATTGTGTAATCTATTACATTATCCATTTTGCCGTAGACTCTTTTCACCTGTTCAGGCGGAATAATTGCATAATTATCGGAATAATAAACTACCCAAATTATATAACCACCTTTCGGAACGGAACTGATATAAGAGTCCATAAACTCCATAAAGTTTTTGGAAATATACTTATCACTTGTGATTATTTTTTGGAACACCTTATATTTATCACCCGTTTTAAATGCTTCTCTCTGGTCGTTATCGTATATTATTGTACTTTCAGGATTTCTTACTGCGTGGAAAAGCTCGAGCGGTAAAACTCTCGGCATATCCGCACCGTTGAAATAATAGAAAGATACTGATGATGCAAACGGCATAACTACTAAATTCTTTTTGTTGTTATAACCGTTCTTTTTGATAAAATCAGCAGGCGATTTCAGAGAGTATTCAGCGATGAACTGATATTTAGGATAAGTTATTTTGAAAGCATAACCGCACCCTATTGTGTATAACAAAATAATCGATATAAGAACATATTTATTAAATTTGCTCAGACCTATTGCACCAAGTATAAAAATAAACGGAGCAATAAAGATTATGTATCTGCCTGTAAAGGCGATAGTTCTTGCGTTTGCGAGGAACACAAAAGCCAATAAAGATAAGAAAATTGTGCCAAAAACAACCTGATTAAGTTTTTCCTTATCAAACAAACTTCTTATAATACCGCCAACAAACACAATCATCGGAAGGAACACAAGTGTCCAGACCTGAAACTGCATAACAGAGTTTTTGTGAAGAATTTCAGGAGTGTTACCTTTTAAATAATTAAAGAACGGCTCAAATCTTGTTTCATGGATATGCCCCGGATCACAGGAAACGAGGTTTTGGATAGTACCCCAAAAGTTTATCGCAGAGAATTTTGACAAATCAGTTACAAGAAAATGCGAACGTACCAAAGCATAATGCACGATTATAATAATGTAAGGAATATATCCCAACAATACAAAAAGGTTTGACATTACATAATCGGAAATCTTTTTAGAATCTGCCTTTCTCCAGTCGAGATATGATGTATAAATAATAAACTGTGCAAGCACAAAAATTATCGAACCTGTGAGAAAATACGGGTTCAAAAGGTTCACTATCCCAAGTTTTATGAGTGCTTTTCTGTCAGAAGTTCTGTCATAATCAATGAGATAATTAACCGATAACAGCGCCAAAAGTATCACATAAGGATACATACGAATTTCTATTGAATAAAGCACCTGAAAAGTGTTTATCCCCATCAAAAGCATTGCAAAAAGTGCAACTTTTTTTGAAGAGAGTTTTTCTGTCACGATATAGGTTACAGGCAAAAGTGCCATAGAAACTATAAGGGAAGATGCCCTTAATACAACAACACTATCCCCAAAGAACTGCATAATGAAATGCAGAATATAAAAATACAACGGAGTGTGCTGCAAATCCTGAGTCCAAAGATAATTGTTTATCCCTGCAGGAAAAGTATTTATCGCTGCCGCAATAGAACAACCTTCGTCGTACCAGAGCGGGAAATCAATCAGAGTAAGCCTTAACGCAATACTGACCAGAATAATCAGCCCGAAGGCACCCCAAAATACAAATTTATTATCAAATATGCTGCCTGAATTATTTTCCTCTACAACCGCCGTTTCAGACGGCTCAATATTAACTGCCTTTTTAACAGGCTTATTTTTATTAGTTTTCTTTGACATTATAACTCTCCCTACACTTATATTTTACAATGAATATTTTAATATGGAAATATATCCAACAAGTTAATAGACAAAATTATTAAAATTATCTATCTTCATAAAAAAGGATAAACCTATGATTAAAATGCTTATGTTTGATTTGAAAGAGAGTGAAAAGCAATTCCTGAACGGATTTGATACATCTGATTTTGAGATAACATATTACAAAGAAAGCCTGAACAAAAACACAAAGCTAACCGTTACGGAATGTGACGAAACCGTTATTTTAAGCACTTTTGTCACATCAGATATAACCAAAGAAGTGCTGGACAAGTTCAAAAATTTGAGGATAATCGTAAACCGTTCTGTTTGTTATAACAACATAGATATAGCCGAATGCCGAAAACGAAATATCGCAGTAATAAACTCAACCGGTTATGCAGCTGATGCCGTGTCACAGTTTATTGCAGGACTAATTCTTGCACTCACAAGAAATATTGTAAAAGCATCAGAAAACATAAAAAAAGGAATTTCTCAGTTTGAAAAATATGAGGGGGTAAACATCAATAACCTCTCGCTCGGAGTAATCGGAACGGGCAGAACAGGAAGTGCCGTCTGCGAAATCGGACACAGACTCGGAATGAAAATTTATGCAAACGATTTCACAATAAATAAAGATATTGCTGAGTTTAGTGAATATGTTTCTTTTAATGATTTAATCAGACAGTCCGACATAATAACTCTCCATATTCCGTACTCAAAAGATTGTTATCACATATTTTCGGATAAACAATTTGAAATAATGAAAGAAACAAGTTACATAATAAATGTATCGCGGGGGGAATTTATAGATTTAACCGCGCTATATAACGCAGTCAAAAAAGGAAAAATCAAGGGCGGAGCATTAGATATTCTGACAGAAGAAAAAGATATTTTCGATAAAAATTTAACCCGTCAGGAACTTGAGGAAATACTCATAAAACAAAAACTCTCAGACCTTTCTGATATAATAATAACACCCGCCATAGCGTATGACACAAAAGAATCATTAGAAAATATTCTCATATCAAACTTCCACGATATAAAAGATTATTTTATCGGACGAAAAACAAACAGAATCGTGTAGGGGTAAATGTATAATCGTTTTTATATTTACTCCCATTACAATTCAATATAATTATGTTTAATCTTTTCGTTTTTGAGAATTTCTTTCACGCTGTCTGTGTGGCAAGTGAAGTATAGCACCTGATTTGTTTTTGAAAACTCGCTCAGACATTTCAGGATTGCAGAAGTTCTTTCTTTATCAAAATTCACAAAAGCATCATCAATAATTATCGGTAAATCGGGTTTCCCGTTAGGGTTGCCCTTCAAATCTTTTGAATAATTACCCGCATAACCAAGACGCAAAGCAAGATACAACTGCTCTTTTGTTCCGCGGCTCAAATTATCCCAGTCCTTATCACCGATACCGTCACCCGAGATTGTTTTTGTTTCAAAATCTATTTCAGAATATTTCCCTCCCGTTATCTTTGAAAAATATTCTTTTGCCGAAACAAAATTCGGCTGGGTTTCGTTGAATTTATCTTTTGCGATACCTATGACATTATAAATTATTTCTTTTTGAATAAGTTTAGAGATCGCCAATCTTATCCTGTTCAGCTCAACATTTTTTGCATTTCTCAAATCATACAACCCCGAAACTTTTTCCAAATCGTCTTTTTGCTGCGATAATCTTGCCTTTTCCTCAGTCTTTGATTTGACGATATTTTTTAACTCGTTAAGGGTTTCTTCTTCCATTTTTTCAAACTCATAGTGAGGATATACGGATGCCTGTTCATCATATTTTTGTATTTTTAAATCAATATCAGACAACGCCTGCTCATTTGCAATATTTCCACACACAATTTCATCAATTTTAGATAAAACTTCATCAAACTTCGGATAATCATATTTACTGTATTTTTGAAAATCATTTAACCCTGTATTTTCGATAAATTTATTCAGATTATCCGTAAAACTTTCGATATTTTTTTCTAAATTTTGAAGGTCTGTTTCGCTTTCACTTATTGTCTTTAAGGTGAATTTCAAATCTTTTGTAAGTTCAAAAATTTCTTCTAAATTTTCCGTTGAAGAAAGGTGTATTCTTTCAAGATATTTTGATTTTTCTTTGGCTAAATCTTCAAGTTTTTCTGTTATTTCATCAGACAATTTTTCATTTTCTGCCAGTTTTGTCTTTGCCCTCTCTAAATCCATTCTTATCCTGAGCAATTCACTATCTATATTTTCATATTCAGCAATATTACTCTTCATTTTTTCAATTACCGTGTTTGCAGTAACAATAAAATTCACTCCCGGCTGGATATCATAACCGTATTTTTTAGCCAGTTTTATCGCAGTTTTTTCGCATTGAACAAGTTCTTCATCAGAACTGAACTGATTACTTTGTTTTTTGGCAGATAATTTCTGCATAATTACGGTATTTATCCCGACAATTGAAACCAATAACATTGAGATGAAAACATATTTAACAGATGAGTGCCAAAATCTGAAAACAGAACCCAACATTCCAAGCCCCAAAATTACAAACAACATGATGAACATATCTTCAAACCACTTTTTCTGTTTTGGGTTAAAGTTTTCACCACTCATTCTGTTTTTTAAATCACTGAATCTTGTATAACAACTGATAAGCATATCTTTATCAGATTTATATTCGTTGATATCATAAATATTTAATTTGTTTCGTCTTTCATCAGACGATGAGATACAGTTATTCAGATTATCAATCTGTTCTGCCAGTTCATCCGTTTTACTCTGAAGATTATTCTGTTCAAAAATCAAATTCTTTTCTTCTTCAATCAGTTTTCTGCCGGTTTTTAAATCTTCATTTTCCAAATTTAATCCGTCAAAATCCTCGATTTTAATATCTTCCAGCCTGTTTAATTTCTTAAAATTTTCATCAAAATTCTTCTTATTGGTTTCTATTTTTTGGGTTACGGCCTCCTCATTTCGTTTAAGAGAATTTAATGCCCCAAACTCCTCTCTTAACTTGTCAAACTCCGATTTATATTCCAAAACTTTTTTGTTGATATTTATGTTTTCTTTTTCTTTCAACGCATTATTTTTCTGAAAAAGAATTTCTGCATATTCGAGCTTCTCAGCTGCCAATCTCAAATCTTCTTCCAATAGAGTTATTGACTGACAAACGCTATTATAACTTTCTTCCTTTAATTGCAGTTTTTTGATATCCTCATCCATCTTTCTTAAATTATCAAACTGTCTTTTAAAGTTTGTTGACAACCCGTTTGAATTAGTAAGAGAGAATTTTTGTTTTTTTGCATCATAAATAAGCGCCGCATATTCTTCCTGCTTTTGATTAACCGCATTCCCCGAAGAATCTTTTATTGTGTTCAGCAATTCTTCCGCATTTGCTTTTTTTGCAAACATCAAATCATCAATATTTATAACAAACCCCGTCTGAAAATCATGAGCGGTTATTCTTTCTATATATTTTTCGTTCTCTTTTAACTTTTTGGTTTCACCCGCGATAAGGTTAAAACTTTCCCCCTCATATTCACACTTCACATAACCTTTTGCAGAAGACGATTTTCGGATAAAGATATTTTTAACAAAATCCATTAAAGTAGATTTACCCGCCTCATTATCCCCGCAGATGATGTTTATCCCCTCATCAAATGTGTAGAGCTGATTATTTGTCTCATTAAAATTATCTATTTTTGTTTCTGAAATTTTAAACTTTGTCAATGCTGTAAATCTCACTACAAAGAGATTTTATCTCTTTTTTTGCACTTTCCGTTATTTCTTCTTTATCGACCTTTAAAGAAGCTGTCAAAAAATCTTTAGACTCAGAATCAAGTCCGAGTTTTTTATAAATTGCCTCATGAATTTCTGATATGTTATCGTAGATTTCACCGAGATTGATTTCACCTTTTTCAACCCCTCTGTGGATAATACCTATGATTCCGTTATCTTCCGCAAATTCAGATTCATTAACGCATGGCACGGTATCGTTATTAATTCTGTATACCGCAGTTTTACCGATATCACCAAAATTTTGACGATATTCTTCTATCAGATTTTCGCTTTCTGTTAAATCTTTATAGGCATTAGTAACCCCCGAAAGATTAATTTCTAAAAGCGACAACTCCGCATCTTCATTGATATTTGAGGTACTGTTTGTTATTTCTTCAAAAACATCAAGTTTGTTTTCACAATCAGAACAATCAATATCCATCGTGCTAAATCTGACAAAATCTGTCGGAATAAATTCCAGTTTTTCTACGGTTTTCCCGTTAATTTCAGCATAATAGCAGCCGTGCGCTCCCGTTTCTTTCTTCGTTCTCCCCTGAGGAGAGCCCGCATATACAATCTTTACCGCACCTGATTCTTTGACTTCAGGAATATGAATATGCCCTAATGCATAATAATCATATCCCAAATTCCTCAAATCCTCGCGGGATGTCGGAGCATATTTAGACTCTGTTTTATCCAAATCACAATGAAGCAAACCAATATTAAAATCTTTGGAATTTTTATCATCAATTTTGGGCAAATATTTTAACTGATTTTCTGACTCATCACTCTTAAAACTTGCTGAATATATGTTTACCCCGTCAATCGGTTTGTAAGCTTCTATATTTTCAGGAGTATTTACCCCAGTTATATTGATTAAACCGTCATATTTTGAATCAAATCTGAAATACGATTCGTTCTTTTTATACACCTCTATTGAATCATGGTTTCCGCAAATTATATAAGATTTAATCCCGTTATCTGCAAGCCGTTTGAGGTTTTCCCTAAAGAGAAGTTTTGAGCTCAAATCGTGTTCTTCACTATCAAAACTATCCCCTGCAATAAGAACAAAATCAACTTTTTTACTAATTGCCAGATCAGTTATTTTATTAAACGAACGGGTACATGCCTGATTACACAATTCCTTCTTTTCGCCAAGCTCCGGCAAATCGGAAAACGGACGACCTAAATGAATATCTGCTAAATGTATAAAGGAAAATGTCATAAAACCCCTCGCTGATATATTTAGTTTATATTATATCAACGCGTTTTGCAACAATTTAAACCAATACCCCCTTACATTTACCCAAAAAAAATGCCTTATCTTTAGGACACAGGCATTACTTCTTTTTTAAAGAAATCAAATTAGGAATTAGGAATTATAGGAATATGTTAGGAAATTTAATCAATTATTATGTACCACCCCAGTTAAATACTGATTTGATATTGTTAGATTTTAATGTCTTAACAGATTCAATTTCAGTATTTACGGAAGTCAATTCCGTAGAGAGGTTGGTAATTTCAGAATCCCAGTAGGTTTCTTTTTCTGAGATTTTTTGTTGTTCTACGTTAAACCAAGCCGTAATCTTTTCTCTCATTTCCGTAGATAATTTTTCGGAAACGTAATTCATGTGAGAAAAATACGTCAGAGTTGTATTCTTCTTTTCAATACCGGTAGCAGGATCAACCATAGCAAGTTGATAGAAACCGGATCTCAAACCATCCTGCAACAATTCTGTATCAAGTGCATTATTATACACTGTCTTTGTTTCAGGATCTGCTACATATTTAGCCTGAGCAGAGGATTTTGTTATTTCAACTGCCTTAATTGATGCGTGAGTTTCGTTACCTTCTCTTGTAATCTTGAAATAATGTGTTCTGCCATCAGCTGCAGGTAATGTAATGTAGTAGGTTGCAGATTTCAGCCAGGAACCGCTGCCTGTATCCTGAACCGGATTAATCGAATTTAATTTCGCAAGAATCTGGCTTGCTGTATAATTATTCGGATCAAAACTTAATACATTACCACTTATGTCATAAACAGTGTTAAGCCCTCCTGTAACATTTTGAGGCAACTTTATAGTAACATTACCCGAACCGGAATAACTCATATCATAAATTTTATTTAAAGAATCGCCTTCTTTAACACTTGTAGTAGTACCATTCTGAATTGCCGCACTAATAATCGGAGCAAAATAACTTATCAGGTTACCAAAATACTTAGCCTGCTGTGAATTTATAGCGGTAGAGAAACCACTGGCACGACCTGTCCATAAACCACTGGTTACAATTGAATTAGTAGTACTATTAACCTGATAACAAGTACCCGGTACCAATGAAATCAATTGATCTGCAGTACCATTTTTCGCACCTTCAAGTGACTTATAATATTTGCCGCCACTTGTATATACAATACCTCCATCATTATAACCACCATTCTTCAAAATAGGAATTAACTGGTTAACAAGTCTTTCTCTCGCAGTCAAACTTTGTTCAGTTCCGCCTCTGGAACCGTCTGCATAACACTGTGCCAAATTGTTAAGTGCTTCACAAGATGTTCTGTTTAAGAAAATAAAATCTAATAAACCTTCTAAGGTTTGGTGTGCAACATCCTGATGACCATAATCTGCTTTAGCCTGTGCTGCAATTTCAGCAATTTCTGCACCGACAACAACCTGACCTAAATAGTCAGTCAAAATCATTCTGTTTTCAGTCTTTTTCTCAAATGCAGTACCGCCGATAGCTATTTCCTGCAGGAAGTCATCAGCATACATTTCGTCTGTACGCTCACGCTGACCCATCAAATAGTCATAAGTAACATCCTGATAACCGTTGTCACTTGCATACTGAACATTTGCAGCCTGCAATCTGGAATAATAGGTTTGAGCCAGCTCAGTAGATTTACGCGTAAGCTGCATTTTACGCTTAGTATCTATTTGCATTTCAAGCTCGATATCAGCCTTACGATTCGTAAGAGCCAAAAGTCTAACTTGTGATACCGCTAAACCCATTTATACGATACTCCATATTCTAGTCCTAATATTCTACTTATCGGCATATTTTCTTAAAACTTTAATAAAATATGGCATGTTGTTACAATTCTTAACATGCTCAAACTCCATGGTGGTGCATGTTTCAACATGATTTAAAAAATTTTTATTAGGAAAAATATGTAACAATTTACCTATTTACATTGAAAATTTATTAGTATAAATTTATAGATATTTCACAGATTTATAGAGGGATAAATGAATATATTAATATCAAACGATGACGGAATATTAGCTTACGGGATAAGAGCACTGGTTGAGGCATTATCTCCAAAACACAATGTTTATGTAATCGCGCCTGACAGAGAACGCAGTGCGGCAGGACATTCAATAACCATACATACCCCCCTAAGGGTTGAAGAAGTTGAAGCAGAGTACGGGGCAAAACGCTGCTGGATGACGACAGGCACTCCGGGGGACTGCGTGAAAATCGGGGTTAACGCTATATTATCTAACGAAGAATTACCTGATTTGGTTATCTCGGGGATAAACCACGGGCCTAACCTCGGCAGAGATATTTTATATTCGGGAACGGTAAGTTGCGCAATTGAGGGGGCACTGCTTGGGATACAGAGTATTGCAGTATCACTTGCGAGCCTGCATTTTGACTACGAAGATTTTAAACCGGCGGCAGAATTTACCGCAAAATTTATTGAACGGTTAGGCGATTATAAATTCCCTCCAAAAACCGTTTTAAACATTAATGTTCCGGGGCTTGAGAAAGAAGATATTTCAGGGATAGCAATAACGGAATTAGGCAAACGAATTTTTACTGACGACTATGAAAAAAGGATTGACCCGAGAGGGAAAGTTTATTACTGGATGGCGGGCGAACTTATACATGAGCCTGAGAACGCCAACACAGATATTGCGGCAGTAAGGAACAACAAAATTTCCATAACCCCGATAACCTATGATATGACAAGAAAAGGGTTTATGACAGAACTCGAAAACCAACTTGGGAATTTAGACGCAGATAATTGGTTTTAAAATTAATAAATTAACCGAAACTTTTCCGGCAAAATATCAAAGATTAAAAAAGTTAAATACGCTCTACACAAGAATATGAACGGAAAAAAGGTTTACTTAAAAAATTTTTTATGATAACATCGTTATGTCAACTAGATTTATAAAGATATGATGTATGGTAACAGGTATTACGCCCCTAAAACCGATTACAAAAAAGGTTGGTAATCGTGTTATTAAAAGATATAACGCAAAACTCATTAAACAACACAATCCGACAAATTCAAATACTAATATTGGTATAACGCCAAAAGGCTCGTTTTATTATCGAGAAACCATGCCTGATAAAAGTATGAGTTCCATATATTTAGAAAAACAAGATGGAACAGAGGTAATTGTTGATTCTTTTACGGTTGATTCCGACAGAAAATGCAATGTAATAATACAAAAAGACGGCAAAGTTGTAGATGGAAAATATATTCATCAATTCAGTAATAAATACAATGCCGTAGCAGAGAATCGTTACATCGGATACCCTGCAAGGGCTTATGTAAGCGATAATGTATATAAAGCCAAAGCATTATTGGAAGAACGAGTGGATATGTCAGAATTTAAACCTAAAAAAACTATTTTTACAAAAATAAAAGAAACATTATTTTAATATAATCATAAAAAACGATGACATTTACTAATAAGATTTCAACTTAATCTTTGATAAATTATTATTTTCTCAATTTTTCAGCAAGTAGCCTTGCGGCAGAGATTAAAGGATCAATACTTGTAGAAAAAGGTGGTGCATAAGTGATATCCGCACCCGAAAGTTCTTCTGCGGTTACATGTTTCAGAAGTGCCGTTGAGAGTGTGTTTATGCGTTTGTCAGCATCACCGCAACCTATTGCCTGACCGCCTAACATCTGATGCGTTCTTTTATCCGCAACAAGTTTGAGCGTGACATTCTCTGCATCAGGCATATACCCTGCCTTATCCCGTTTTGTTATCATAACAGATACCGTATCATACCCATGCCTGCGGGCAAACTTTTCCGTAAATCCCGTCATAGATACGGTCAGACCAAAATATTTTGTGACGGCTGAACCCAACACCCCCTCAAAATCTTCCGCTCCGCCACAAAGATTAATTGCACAACATCGTCCCTCTTTGTTTGCGTTCGAACCTAACGGTATCCAAGAAGGAGTCCCTGTCATAGCATAGGTATTTTCTATACAATCTCCGCAGGCATAAATATTTTTTATGCTCGTTTCCATTCTGCTGTTTACCTTTATCGCCCCCGTCTGCCCGAGGGTTATTCCGCAATCTTTTGCTATATCCACAACAGGCTGAACCCCTGTTGCCAAAAGCACTAAATCGGTTTCAATAATTTCGCCTTTTTCTGTTTTTATTGCAGTTACACTATCCTCACCTATAAACTCTGAAATATTATCCTCCGTTAATATTTCCGTATATTCAGGATACATATCTTTCACAAAGTTTTGGACTAATTCTGATATCTCGTCATCCAAAATAGACATTATATAAGGCGAGCGCTCAATCATTGTTGTATAAACTTTATTTGACACGAATGCCTCCAACAATTCAAGCCCGATATAACCTCCGCCAAGTATTACCGCCCGTTTAGATTCCCTTAATTTTTTACGGAGTTCTATCCCGTCTTCGAGTGTTCGTAGTTTAAAAACATTTTTCAGATTTCTGTTTTTTATATCGGGAATCTTTGGCACCGCACCTGTTGCAATAACGAGTTTGTCGTAATCGACAAAAAACTCTGTATCCTTAATCAAATCACGAACCTTTATCCTGTTTTCTTTCGGGTAAATCTTTTCAACCCTATGCTGAAGATGTATATCTATCCCGTCTTTTTGAAACTTTTCCGGTGTTCTTATAATTAGGTTTCTGTAATCTTCAAAATTCCCCTGTACATAATAAGGAAGTCCGCAGGCAGAATAAGATACATGAGTATCCTGAGTATAAATATCTATTTGAGCATCGGGTAAAAGCCGTTTTGATTTTGCGGCTGCTTTTGCACCCGCAGCCACCCCGCCTATTATTACAATTTTCATACCCTGATTATTTTTTATCCCCGAGTAATTTTCAATTAACTTGGTGGGTAAATATATGAAACACCCCTCACCCGAATATCTAATAATTTGCGGGCAAATAATAAGATATTCGACCTCTACCGCGGAGAGGTTACTGTTTTTCATTTACCCCCGATAAACAATAATTTATCTTTATGATAAAATAAAATCATAGAACACAACAAAGAGGAAATATAAATGAGTGAAACACAAACAAGAGAACCAATCTCTGCAAAAGAAACAATGCGTCAGCGCAGACTTCAAAAACTTACAGAACTTATGGATAAAGGGATTAATCCGTATCCTTATAAGTACAACAAAGATATAGATGCAAAAGATTTGCAGGAAAAATACAAAGATTTACCTGCCGGTGAAGAAACAGAAGATTTTTATTCTGTTGCAGGTCGTGTAATGGCTATCAGAAACACAGGCATGTTCATTGACCTTATGGATTCATCAGGCAAGATTCAAATCTTTTCACACAAAGACAATATGGATGTTGAAAAGTTTAAAATGCTTAAACTTGTTGATGTAGGCGATATTATGGGCTTCTACGGTTCTATCAGAAGAACCCCAAGAGGTGAACTTTCTATTAAGGCAAAAGAATACACTATTCTTTCAAAATCACTTCAGACTCTGCCTGAAAAATTCCACGGTTTAACCGATCAGGAAACAAGATATCGTCAAAGATATGTTGACCTTATTGTTAACGAAAAAACAAGAGATACCTTCAGAAAAAGAAGTTTAATTATCCAAAAGATAAGAGAATATTTGACTAATCAGGGCTTTTTGGAAGTTGAAACACCTATGTTACATACTCAGGCATCTGGTGCGAACGCAAGACCGTTTATTACTCACCACAATGCACTTGATATGGATTTAACTTTGAGAATTGCACCTGAACTTCACTTAAAAAGACTTATGGTCGGCGGGTTAAGTGAAAAGATTTTTGAACTCTCAAGATGTTTCAGAAACGAAGGTATTGATACCCGTCACAACCCTGAATTCACTATGATTGAGTTGTATCAGTCTTATGTTGATTATAACGATATGATGGAATTAACAGAAAATATGGTTGCGTGGGTTGCAAAAGAAGTTTTGGGAACAACAAAAATTCAGTATGGCGAACACGAAATCGATTTGACACCGCCATGGGACAGAAAAACTATGCTCGGTGCTGTTAAAGAAGCAACAGGTATTGATTTCTTGGAAATCTTTACTGCAGAAGAAGCTGTTCAAAAAGCAAAAGAATTACATGTTGCAGTTGATGACGATATGAACTGGGGTCAGGTAATCGATGCTATCTTTGAAGAAAAGGTTGAACCTACTTTAATTCAGCCATGCCACATTATCGATTATCCAAGAGAAATCTCACCTTTGGCAAAGGCTCACAGAGATAACGACAGATTAACAGAAAGATTTGAAACCCGTGTAAACGGTTGGGAAATCGCTAATGCGTTCTCTGAACTTTCTGATCCTATCGACCAAAGATACAGATTTGAGGCTCAGGCATTGGCAAAAGCAAACGGCGACGAAGAAGCAATGTCTATTGACGAAGATTATATCAACGCGTTAGAATACGGGCTCGCACCGACAGGCGGTATGGGTATGGGTATAGACAGACTGGTTATGTTACTGACTAATTCCCCTACTATCCGTGATGTTATTGCATTCCCGACAATGCGTACTATAACTCAAAATAACGAAAACCAATAAATAAAACAATAAATCAATATAAAAACGGGGTATCACAAAAGATACTCCGTTTTTTATATTTACCCGTTTTGTCCTTTATGATATAATTAAGAAAAACAAGGAGAGTAATATGTACGATGTTATAAGCAAAAGCGATTTAAATAAAATTATAAACTATGTGCCAACAGTTATTGAGGCATCATCACGCGGTGAAAAATCGTTTGATATTTTCTCAAGACTGCTTAGAGAAAGAATCATCTTTTTAGGAACAGAAATTGATGATGATGTTGCAAATTCAATTGTTGCACAGTTATTACTTCTTGATAGCGAAAACCCAGAAAAAGATATTATGTTATATATAAACAGTCCGGGTGGTGTAATTACTGCGGGCATGGCAATCTATGATACAATGAACCTCATCAAAGCAGATGTTCAGACTATTTGTTTAGGCGAAGCAGCAAGTATGGGCTCTTTCTTGTTATCATCAGGTGCAAAAGGAAAAAGAATGGCTTTACCTAGTTCAAGAATTATGATTCACCAACCTTTAGGCGGTGCTCAGGGTCAGGCAACAGATATTGAACTTGAAGCAAAAGAAATTTTAAGAATGAAAGAAATGCTGACAGGAATTTTGGCAGAAAATTCAGGTCAGGATATCGAAAAGGTTAAAAAAGACTGCGAACGCGACTACTACATGTCAGCAGAAGAAGCAGTAAAATATGGCCTTATCGATAAAGTTATTACCGCTGAAGAAATGAAGGGGTAATAATAACAAAACATTTTCAAAAAAGGCGGGGTTTATAACTCCGCTTTTTCATTTACCGCAAAAAATATTTGTGATAACTTATAAATGACAAAAAATAAAGGAGTGTTTATGAAAAAGTATATCGTTTTATTATTAGCAATTTTCACAATGGCAATAACAGGAATAACATCAGAGGTTAAAGCAGCACCTGAGCAGGGATACATCTCTGTTGAAGCAACTTCAACTCTGGAGCTCGTTCCTGATGTGGTAGATTTCAGCGTTGAGATTATAACAACCTCAAAAGAATCAATGGCAAAGGCTGTTGCAGAGAGCAAAAAGATTTCAGCTAAAGTTTATGAAGATTTAAAGAAAGCAACGGCAAACAATCAGGGTGACTGGATAAAAACATCAAACTACAGTGCAAACCCTGTATACAGATACAATAACAACAAACGCATTTTGGACTACTATCAGGTAGTAAACAGCGTAAAAGTACATACAAAAGATGTTGCTAATGTGGGCAAAATGATAGATACCGCAACCGCAGACGGTGCAACATCAGTAAACAGTATGTCATATTCAGTATCAAAATATGATGAAGAAGCAAACAAACTTTTGGCAGATACGGCAAAGAAAGCAAGAAAACAGGGAACAGACCTTGCAAAAGCAATCGGTTCTGAAATAACAGGGATAAAATCACTCAGCAGTTCATGTTCTTTTTCAAGCAGAACAGTAATGCCGAGAATGATGCTTATGTCAAAATCTGCAGGTGCTTGTGATGAAGCATGCCAGACAAATGACGCGGGCACAAACATTGAACTCGGAACAATGACCTTACATGCCAGAGTAAACGCAGATTTTTATCTGAAATAAAATTTCCACCAAATAAATCAAAGAGGGTGTTAAGTAAAACGCCCTCTTTTTTAGTTGTTAATTGATATGGTAAATGTATTTTTGAGTTATTTAAATTCCCAGCATGTATCTTGTACTTGCTGCCTGCATATCCATTGCATAATACATGGATGAATTAGATGCAGTAATATCGTTATATTGTGTTGTTAATTGAGATAACTGTGCCTGATAATTTTGTACCTGCTGAAGTACCTGAGGATTGTATGCTGCTTCTGATATCATTGTTCTGATTTCGTTAGAAATTGCCGCAGTAATTTCTTCAAAAGTATCTTCCTGTGATACAGAAATTCCAAGTTGTTCGGCTAATGTTTTTGCTTCCGAAATCAATGAAGATTCTGAAGAAGTACCGTTTTGTTCCTCTGCAGGTTTTTCCTGATTAGCAGCATATACATCGAAACTTTTTTCTGCCTGTCTTGCCGCTATAAGGGATAACGCCTGTGATTCAGATGATACTAAGGCAGGATCGATACCCAGAGATTCAAGTTTACGCTTTGTTGAAGCCGAAATCTGGTTAGGTTGAACCGTCTGGTTATTATTGCCATATTTTATTGAACTTAATAGTGACATAATTCAAACCTTTCTCGTATCACATGATTGTTTTAATCATGTTTTTCAAATAGTCAACATGTTCTAACGGCATAAATTTACACTTTTTAACATGTTTGAATAAAAATACATCATTTAGATGAGAGGTAAGGGGTAAATATATAAATTATTTTCATTTACCCTCAATAATTTACTTAAAACCATGTTGATGATAATATATTTTAGTAAAAGTTTTTAAGGAGAGCATATATGTGCGGAATCGTCGGATATATTGGGGAAAAATCAGCAGTTGATATTCTTTTGAACGGGTTAACCAAACTTGAATATCGTGGATATGATTCATCAGGAATCGCGTTGAATAACGGCGGTCATATTGAATTGTACAAAGCTGTCGGGAAACTGAATAACCTTAAAGAAAATATTAGACCGATAAAAGACGAGCTCGACAAATCAACAATAGGTATCGGGCATATCCGCTGGGCAACACATGGCGCTCCTACAACAGTCAATGCTCACCCGCACACATGTAACTGCGGAAAACTGGTTCTTGTTCACAACGGTATTATTGAGAACTATCAGGAACTCAGAGCAGAACTGGAAAAACAGGGCTGTCTGTTTAAATCACAAACAGATACGGAAACAGTGGCTCACCTTGTAGCAAGAGAATTTGACAAAGTTAAAGACCTGACTGAAGCCGTAAGACTTGCAACACAAAGAATTGAAGGTGCTTATGCACTTTGCGTTCTCCATCAGGATGCTAAAGATACAATCGTTGCAACAAAAAGAAACGCACCGCTGGTTGTTGGTATCGGAGAAGGTGAATACTTTGTTGCATCCGATGTTCCTGCAATTATTGATTATACTAAAAAGGCTATGTATCTTGATGATAACCAAATTGTTACCCTTACAAGAACATCAATGAAGCTTATCGACAAAAACAATAATGAAATAAAAGGTAAAGTGGAAATTCTTCCTTGGGAACCTGTTGCTTTGAGCAAAATGGGTTACAAACACTACATGATGAAGGAAATCCACGAACAACCAAGTATTATAAGAAATCTGCTGAGCGGTAAAATTACTGGAATAAACGAAAACCTTAACCTCAATGAAGTTCAGCTGGATAAAGAAACCGTAAAAAAACTGAACCGTATCCAGATTGTAGCATGCGGAACATCTTTGCATGCCGCAATGGTCGGAAAATATATTCTGGAAGATTTCTGCGGAATAGCGGTAGATGTTGAACCGTCAAGCGAATATATTTACAGAAAGACTGTAACCGATGAAAATACACTTGTAATAGGGGTTTCTCAATCAGGTGAAACAGCAGATACTATTACAGCGGTGAAACAATCTAAAAAACGCGGTTCGCATATCCTTATTGTTACGAACAGACCTGATTCAACAATGGCGCGTGAAGCTGACAGTCTTATTTCTGTCTGCGCGGGGATTGAAGTCAGTGTTGCCGCAACAAAATCATATATGGCACAGTTGATTTCCTTCTACCTGTTAGCTATATATATTGCAGAAATCAAAGGTTCTGTTGATAAAGAACTTGTTAAAAAATTGAAGAAAGAACTTATTGTATTGCCTGAAAAAGCAGAAGAAGTACTTTCACAGGAAAATCAGGTTAAAGTTATTTCAAGAAAATATGCTAACGCAAAGAACTTCATTTATATTGCAAGAGGGATAAACTTCCCGACAGCATTAGAAGGTGCTTTGAAACTGAAAGAAATCAGTTATATCAACGCAACAGGTTATACTGCAGGTGAACTTAAACACGGCCCTATCGCTATGTTAGACGAAACTTTACCTGTACTTTCTATTATGATGAAAGGAAAAGTATACGATAAGATTTTATCTAACAGCGAAGAAGCAAAAGCAAGAAATGCAAAAATGATAGCACTCACAAACTCATCAGACGAAAAACTGAACGAGTTGTTCGACGATATTATCAGAATCCCTGAAACAGACGAATACTTATCACCGATTTTGGCTATTATTCCGTTACAATTGATTGCATATTATATTGCAGAATTTTTAGGCAAAGATGTTGACCAACCGAGAAACCTCGCTAAATCCGTAACCGTCGAATAGGGGTAAGGGGTAAATATTTATTATGCAAATTATTTCAGAAATTGTAAATATTCCAAACAACGGAAACCCAACGACGGAATATGTTTTATCAGAGCTGAAAAAAATGGGTATAACCCCTCTGAGATGGGCTATTGTAAAAATCACCAACGAAACTTATACAGTAAATTGTGCATACGACAAGGGGTAAATTATTGTTTATTGGACAACTTTGTTGTCCTTAAAATTGGGGTAAATATAAAACCAACAATTATGGGTTTGATGTACCATTTCTTTGACCGCAAAGAAATGGTACCGAAAGAAACTCTCCGACCTGACTCTCCGTAATCACTCATCTGTTAGGATT
>CACWZA010000020.1 GCA_902765215.1 uncultured bacterium
AATCCGCAGATGTTGGATTTTACTCAATGAGTTCACTGTTTGAGCGATTTTACTAACATAAAAAACATCTGTAAAATCGCGAGTTTGAACGACCGATGTAAAATCCTAACAGATGAGTGATTACGGAGAGTCAGGTCGGAGAGTTTCTTTCGGTACCATTTCTTTGCGGTCAAAGAAATGGTACATCAAACCCACAATCGATTGATTACAAGCATTCCCTTATTAAAAATTTTTGCTAATAAAACACAACCCATGCTAATTAATCGTCTATATGAATGATGCTTTTACATGACTATTTTTGTTATAGTTACGATGGGAGATATAACTAAAATTTTTAAGAAGTATTTGGAGAGGAATTTAATTTATGTTACAGGACGTTTTTTATCCGCAAACTAATGGGGAATTGTCAGATTCAATAACTCAGAATTGGACTGAGCAGGCAATCGAATGTTACACATTAAACGGTAATTGTAAAAATTGTTCAATAGCAAAAGGGAATTATTCTTTTGTCTGTCAAATGCCAAAAGTAATTGAGGTTCTTAAAAATATTTACGGTGAACCTCAAATTTAAAATTATATAACTAATTAAAGAGGTATTAGTTAATTATAGGGGAGAGAGGTAATTAACTTCATTATATGGTGCTGATTTTATCGGCACCTTTTAATTTTTAGTCAAATATTTGTCATACAGAGTATATCCTCGATATAACAAATTAATCGTAAACTTTTGTAACATTATCCAACGGAATTAATACTAAAGTATTATATTTTTTAGACATTTATACTATACTTGAAATAGTTAATATGTAAGATAATATATTCAAACACTAAGATTACGGAGGCAAAAATGTCAGTAGGACAATTCGTTTTTATGTTACACAGCCACCTTCCATACTATAGAAAAGCGGGTATGTGGCCGTTTGGTGAAGAAAACCTTTATGAATGTATGGCAGAAACATATGTTCCGCTTCTGAATGCAATTTCAGAATTATGGGATGAGGGAATTAAGGCTAAATTAACAGTAGGTATTACTCCTATTTTGGCAGAACAGTTGAATGACGAACACTTACAAAACGGTTTCGTTAAATATATTGATGCACAGATTACGGCTGTTGCGAAGGATTTGGAAAGATACCCTGATCCTAATGTGCCTCATTCTCAACACTTGAAATATTTGGCAAAATATTACTTCGATTTGTGGAACAAATTGAGAGATGATTTCGTAAACAAATACGAAAAGAATTTGGTAAAATACTTCAAGAAATATCAAGATTTAGGCTGTATTGAAATCACAACTTCAGGTGCAACTCACGGGTTCTCACCTTTGTTGGCTACTGATAACAACCTGAACGCACAGTTCAAGGTAGGTCAGGATACAACAAAAAGACTCTTTGGCCACAAGGCTATGGGTGCTTGGTTACCTGAATGTGCATACAGACAAGGTTATGAATTTGTCGGAAAAGACGGCAAAAAACATTGGAGGCCAGCTATTGAAGTTACTCTTCAAAATAACGATATCGAATACTTCTTTACAGAATCACACGTTATTGAAGGCGGTAACTCAATCGGTAACAGACGTGTAATCGGGGTTTACGGTAATATAGAATATATTCCGCTCCCTGAAAGAGACGCAACAGGTTATGACACATATTCAGCATACTGGTTACCGGATGCACAGGTTGCTGTTATGGGCAGAAACGACAGAGCAGGTTATCAGGTATGGTCTGCTGCTGACGGTTACCCTGGTGACGGCTGCTTCAGAGAATTCCACAAGCGTGATGACAAATCAGGTATGCACTACTGGAGAATAACATCACCTACAACAGATTTAGGTGACAAGATGTTATATGACCCTGTATTGGCATTAAACAAGATTAATGAAAACTCTGATCACTATACAACATTGATTTATCACTTGTTGAATGATTATAAGAAAGCTCACAACGGACAGGAAGGTCTTGTAATGGTATCATTCGATACTGAGTTATTCGGTCACTGGTGGTTTGAAGGGGTTGAATTTATTAAACAGGTAATTAAGAAATTCAATCAGTACATTCCTGATATTGACAGAATGACTGCAGGCGAATATATTAAGGCTCACCCTCCAAAAGAAGCTATTCAGATTCCTGAATCTTCTTGGGGTCAGGGCGGTCACTTCTATGTATGGCAAAACCACTTAACTGAATGGATGTGGCCTATTATTCACTCTTGTGAAAAACGCATTACTGAGATTGTTTCTAAGTATGAAACTATTCCTGAAGATAAGTTACTGCACAGAGCATTAAATCAGATGGCAAGAGAAAACTTGCTCCTGCAAAGTTCAGACTGGCCGTTCTTAATCACAACATGGCAGGCTAAGGACTATGCAACAGACAGATTTAATGAGCATGTTGACAGATTTAGTTTCATCGCTGATATGATTGAATCAGGCAATATCGATGATGCAAAACTTAAAGAAATTGAAGCTATCGATAACTGCTTCCCTGTAATTGATTACAGAGTATACTTACCGATAGAAGAAGGTGTGATTCCTCAGCAAGAGAAGAAACTCGCACCGCTATATACTGACTAATTATATTTGAATAAATAAAGTAACCGGCTTTTTAAGTCGGTTATTTTTTTGCTAAAAATCCCTTAATTCGGGGCAAAAAATATATTTACATTCGTTATATAAATATGCAAGTTGCAAATATCAGACTAAATAATTACGGCTTTGATTATAAAAAGACGGGGAATAAACCTGCCCGTCCTGTTTCTGTTGCTGATAATTCTGTTCCTTATCAGAATGTGACAAGCCCTGCGGTTAGTTTCCTCGGGGTTTCGCAAAAATATCTTAATGCAAAACAGTATATAGAAAGAGTAAAACAAATTTATGAGTTTTTGCCTCCGAAGAATACGGATATATATGAATTTAGTCTGAACAATTTAGACGGGATACAAGAGGGGATAAAAGTCTTTAACGGACTAAATATGAAAGAAATTGCCTTTTTGACAAGGACAATGACGGAGTTTGGTGTAAACAGGGGGTGTCACAATATGTGTTCATACTGTTATGCTGATGCGAAACCTCCGATAAAAGAAACTGCTGAAACAATAAACAAGATGAGCTGGAATGACTTTAAGTCTTTGACGGATGGTTTGAATGAACTGAATGACAGACTTGGGTTTTATGTGAGCGGCCCGAATGTCAGCGGAAAAAGAAATTATATTTCGCCTTTTCACGACGCAGACGGAATAGAGGTAGCCTTAAAAGATAACAACGGGGTAGAACACGACTTTATTGATATTGCAGATGAATTATACAGGGCGGTTGGAGTGCCTGTTGTGTTTGATACGGCAGGCTGGACACCTTCAAATAAAAAATTACAGGAAAGAGCGGAGCGGATTGCCGCACACTATTCTTTGTCTGAAAATGAGCAAATACTTACTCAGTTCAATATTTCTTTTCATCCTTTCCACGCACTTCATACAAGACAGGTACTTTTAGAGCGCACGGGCGATATTGAAAGGGCAAACAAGTTTAAAGATTTATACGAAAACAGAATGGCAAATGCAATATATACTTTTACTCCAATGCTTGAAAGCAGGAAAATGGGCTTTATACAAAGGGTTGCGACATCAAATGAACCTGTTTTTGACGGGTTTAGAGAGGCAGATTTGCAAAAGATGCATAAATCAATTATGAAAAAAGTAAGAGTCTTGTATGAAAAAGATTTAGAGGGTGAGCAAAAGTTCTCTAAAACTTCTGCTGATGTCGAAGGGCATCTTTCACAGATAAAAATGCTAATGACAGGGCATGTCGCCTCGGGGATAACACTTGCAGAAAGAGGACAGGAGCTTTTTGGTAAGGCAAACAGGCACGCTTTGGAAACGGGTGACAGAGCATTTTCATATAATCAGAGAATGGCTGATGCAAAAAATGTGAAAGATATTTTTTATAACGGAATGAACGGTATTGTAGATGCGAACGGTGATTATTATTTAACCTCTTGGTCTGCAACCTTCCCAACTGAGATAAAACTCAATTTTGAGAACAAAGGGAAACTGACTGCTCCGATAAGACCGTATTTGCAGGAAGATACCCCAATAACACGCACCGTAATCAACACCGTGGAGTAGGTTTTAATAGTTTGATTTTTGTGTGGTAAATTATTGTTTATCGGCAGAGCCGATAAACAATAATTTACGGGGATACTGTTTATGCTATAATTTTCATGTAAAGAACTATACAGAGGGAGTAAGAATGAAAGAAAGTTATTTTCCGCAGGAATTAGAGCCGAGATGGCAGAAATATTACGAAGACAACAACACATTCAAGACATATAACGATAATGGGAAACCTAAATATTATGCCTTGTCAATGTTCCCGTACCCTTCAGGTAAACTGCACATGGGACATGTCAGAAACTATACAATCACTGACGTTATAGCAAGATTTAAGAAAATGAACGGGTTTAATGTCCTCCACCCTATCGGATGGGACAGTTTTGGTCTGCCTGCTGAAAATGCTGCTATGCAGCACGGTGCTGACCCTGCCCAATGGACTGATGAAAACATTGCTTATATGACAGGTCAGTTAAAAAGATTGGGACTCTCTTATGACTGGGACAGAGAGGTCACTACTTGCAAAGAAGATTATTACAAATGGACACAATGGTTATTCTTACAACTCTACAAAAAAGGTCTTGCTTACAAAAAAGAAGCAGCTGTTAACTGGTGTGAAAAGTGCGGAACAGTACTTGCAAACGAACAGGTAATTGACGGCAAATGCTGGAGATGTGACAGCACGGTTGAGAAGAAATATCTCTCTCAATGGTTCTTTAAAATTACGGATTACGCTGAAACCCTTCTTAAAGATTTAGATTTGCTTAAAGGCTGGGGCGATAATGTAAAGACTATGCAGGCAAACTGGATAGGGAAATCTGAAGGTGCTATTTTCAGATTTAAGGTAAAAGAGATTGAAGGAATGGAAGTTCCTGTTTATACAACAAGACCTGATACCGTTCACGGTATAACCTACCTCGTTGTTGCACCTGAATACAAAGATATAGAACAACTTACAACTCCTGAAAACAAACAGGCGGTTGAAGAATACAGAGCGAATGCACGAAAGATGTCTGAGATTGAAAGACTTTCAACAGACAGACCAAAGACAGGTGTACCTTTAGGTACACATTGTATTAACCCGTTCACAGGGGAAGAATTCCCTCTCTGGACCGCAGATTATGCGCTTGTTGAATACGGTACTGGTGCGGTTATGGCTGTTCCTACTCACGATACAAGAGATTATGCGTTCGCTAAAAAATACAATTTACCGCTTAAAGTGGTTATCCAAAACCCTGAAAATCCGTCTGACTGCTCAGAAGAAGCATACACGGAAGAAGGTGTTTTGATTAACTCTAACGAGTTTAACGGTATGAAAAATACCGAGGCTAAAAAAGCCATCACTCAAAAAGCGGTTGATAACGGGTTTGGTGAATTTAAAACACAATACAGACTTCGTGACTGGTTAATCTCTCGTCAGAGATACTGGGGTGCACCTATCCCTGTTGTATACTGTGATAAGTGCGGTATTCAGCCGGTGCCTGAAGATCAGCTTCCTGTAAGATTACCTAAGGATGTTGATTTCTCTGTTGTAGGAAAATCACCGATTACAACTTCACCAACATTTAAAGATACTGTTTGTCCTGTCTGCGGAGGCCATGCTGTTCGTGAGATGGATACAATGGACACATTTGTTTGTTCAAGCTGGTATTATTTAAGATATGCTGATGCAAACAATTTTGATAAATGTTTTGATAAAGATATAGTGAATAAATGGCTTCCTGTCGATCAGTATGTCGGGGGAATTGAACATGCTATTCTTCACTTGTTATATTCAAGATTTTTCACAAAAGCTCTGAGAGATTGCGGACTTCTTGATTTTGACGAACCGTTTAAGAACCTTTTAACTCAGGGTATGGTATTAAAAGACGGCTCAAAAATGTCTAAGTCAAAAGGAAACACCGTTGACCCTGACGAAATCTTTGAAAACTTCGGGGCAGATACGGCAAGATTGTTTATCCTTTCAGACAGTCCTCCTGCCCGTGACTTTGACTGGTCTGATGCAGGGGTTGAAGGATGCTACAAGTTCCTTAACCGTGTATGGAGATTAGTATCGGGTAATTATGATAAAATCAGCCTTAATTACAATCTTCCGTCATCGTTCACTAAGGCAAATGATGATTTGGTAAGAATAGTTCACATGGCTATAAAAGCGATAACAAATGATATTTCTAACGATTTCCAATTCAATACGGTTATTTCTCGTTACAGAGAATTAACCAATGCCATCTATGAGTGGGTTGGGAATAAATCAGACTGGTCTGATGAGGATAAAGCGGTGTTTAGTTTTGCTGTTATAACCCTTATCAAACTTATGTCTCCGGTTACCGTGTTTATGGCTGACGAAATCTGGCATGAACTCGGTGCTAAAAATTCTATCCATGATGAAGAATGGTGCAAATGGGATGAAAATCTTGCAAAGGCAAGTTCTATAACTCTCGTTGTTCAGATTAACGGTAAGGTTAAAGACAAAATCGAGGTTGACGAAGGGGTAAGCGATGATGAACTGAAAGCGTTCGCTCTCAATAGCCCTAAAATCAAAGAACTTACAGAAGGCAAAGAGATTGTAAAAACAATCGTTGTACCAAAAAAACTTGTAAACATAGTTGTTAAAGGGTAATTAAATATAAGATAAAAAAAGAAGCCATCCTTGATGGCTTCTTTTAAAATGTGCGTCTTGTGTTTGATTTTTTATCTCTGTTTTGTGCTTTAAAGAAATCTTTCATTTTGCTTGAAAGGTTAACATTTTGAATCATCATATTATATTTTTTAACCTCTGCAATCCCGTCATTTTCGTTCATCAGGTTTCTTCCCTGCGGTTCTTGGAAAGCGGTTTCCTGCTGATAATCATACCCTTCTTCCTGAGCGATTTCTTCTGCGTATTTTTCGTCGAGTTTTCTTATGATTAAATCGATATCGTTATTTGTCATTATTGAATACTGTGCCCCGATTTCCCTTACTGATTTTCCTGCAGGGAAAGAATAAAGACACTGAATAGAAAATTTATCGTTTTCAGAGAGGTCTACTACCCCATATTGGTGCGGGGAATACATAATATCACTTTCATACGGACTGTGTCCTAACCCCAGAGCGTGCCCGATTTCGTGCAAAATTGTGTGATAAACCTCTGCCTGAGAGTCATAAGCCTGATGAATTTTTCCGTCAGTAAGTCCGATAGAAACTTCTGCCCCGTACAATCTAACAAGGTTATCGTAATCAAACTGGCAGTGTCCGAGTGCTTTTCTGTCTACCCTTCTCCATACAACGTTGATTTGTGAATCATAGTAGCTGTTTGTTAATCTGAACGAAACTAAACCTTCACTTGCGTTCTGCCATGTGTTAAGTGCTTTGACGACCATATTGCGGTAGGCAATATCTTCGCCCTGTTTTGTATAAAAGTTCATTGGCGAGATATATACGGCAATGGGCATCTTTGTCCATTTCATTAAATATCCGTTTTTAACACTTTCGTTAAGATAACTTTTTATTTCCATAATTTTATTGTATAATAAAAAACGCACGGAGGAAAAGGGTTAAATATTTTCGTTTTCTGACGCAGATATTTCCTTTATAATGTGTATCGAAATTGGAGGTTTATTAAATGAATATTATGCAAATGATGCAACAGGCTCAAAATATCCAAAAGAAACTGAAAGATGTTCAGACTGAGTTAGCCGCTGCCGAAGTAGAAGGTGAAGCATTAGGCGGTGCGGTAAAAGTTGTATGTGATGGTCAGGGAAAGTTTAAATCAATTAAGTTATCTGCAGAATTAATAAATCCTGAGCACCCTGAAACGGTTGACGAGGATACAATTGAAACATTGGAAGATGCAATTATTACTGCAATTACCCAAACCTCAAAAAAAGCATCTGATGAAATGGAAGCAAAGATTAAATCTGTTACCGGTGGTATCAGTATTCCGGGATTGTGTTAGGATTTGTTAAATGATATATCCAAAACCAATCGCAACATTAATCGAGTATTTTCAGAAGTTCCCTTCTGTAGGGCCTAAGTCTGCCCAAAGAATGGCGTTTCAGCTTTTGAAGATGCCGATAGAAGAAGTCAGACGATTTGCTGATGTTATTGTTGATGCAAAAACACAGACTTGCTCCTGTGAGATTTGTTTTAATCTCTCAAATACAAGTCCCTGTGAGATATGCCAGTCAACAAAACGGGACAAATCTACTATTTGTATTGTGGCTGAAACAAAAGACCTTATAGCGATTGAAAAAACAAACGAGTATAACGGACAATACCATGTTTTACAGGGGTTGATTTCGCCTATGGAAGGTATCGGGGCTGACGATATCAGAATAAAAGAATTACTTAAAAGACTGGCTGATGATACGGTAAAAGAGGTTATACTTGCTCTTTCTCCGTCGGTTGAGGGTGAGGCAACGAGTTTATATCTGACCAAACTGATTAAGCCGTTTGGGATAAAGATTTCAAGAATTGCTTTCGGACTTCCTGTCGGTGCTGATATTGAGTATGCTGACGAAGTTACTATTGCCAAGGCTATCGAGGGCAGACGGGAATTGTAAAATACCCTGACAGGTATTGTCAAAACCTGCGTTTAAGTATTAAAATATGTATTATGGCTGATTTATTAGAAATAAAAAATCTGAATATTGAATATAAGACTGCAAAGATAAACGGCAGTAAGGTGGTAAAGGCCGTTAACGGAGTTTCGTTTTCTGTTAAAGAGGGTGAAACCTACGCAATTGCAGGTGAATCAGGTTGCGGTAAATCTACCGTTGCAAAGGCGATAATGCACCTTATCCCCGTAAAATCAGGCGAGATTCTCTATATGGGTGATGATGTTGAAGCTTATGACAGAAACTCTCTGAAGGAATACAGAAAAAATGTACAGATGGTTTTTCAAAACCCTTATTCAAGCCTTAACCCCAAAATGAAGATACGCGATATTTTATCCGAGCCGCTTGATATAAATACAAAATTATCAAAAGAGGAAAAAGAAGAGAGGATAACTTCTATTATCTCAAAAGTAGGACTGGATAAATCTCATTTGGATATTTACCCTCATGAGTTTTCGGGCGGGCAAAGGCAGCGCATCGCAATTGCAAGAGCTTTGGTGCTTCAGCCGAAGCTTATTATTGCTGATGAGCCTGTAAGTGCACTTGATGCAAGTATTCAGGCACAAATTCTCAATATGCTCAATGAGTTAAAATCAGAATTTAATCTTACTATGATATTTATTTCGCACGATTTAAGCGTTATTAAGTTCTTAGCGGACAGAGTTGGGATAATGTACCTCGGAGAGCTTATGGAGGAAGGGACAACCTCTGAAATATTTGAAAATCCGACTCATCCGTATACAAAGGCGCTTTTGAATGCCGTTCCGAAATTCGGGAAGAGTACGGAAGAACTTTTATCGGGTGATATCCCTGTTGAGCTTCCTCAGGGTTGCAAATTCTCATCAAGATGCAAGTACACGACCGATGCGTGCGATCTTGCGTGTCCTGAATTTGCGGAAATTACTCCAACCCACAGAGTAAGATGTACTCTTTAGCGGTTAATCTTACGGATTGCCTTGAGTTTCTAAATCTTCAAAAGGGTTTGCTTTTGTTGCGGGTTCTGCAGGTGCCTGCTCATGTTTAATGGTTGATTTTGGCGCTTGCTGTGTTTTTTCCTTTTTGAAGAAGTTCATTATTGATTTCTTTTCTGTCTTTTTTGTGTCTGTTTTAGTCGTTTTTGCTGCAGTTTTTTTATCTTCAGCTTTTGTGTTTGCCTGTTTGCTTGCGGTTTGTTTTGGTTCCGCCTTTTTCTCTGTTTTAACTTCTGTTTTTGGTTCTGATTTTACTTCAGCCTTTGGCTCCTGTTTAACTTCAGTCTTAGTTTCAGGCTTTGCCTCCTGTACAGGTTTTACTTCCTGTTTAACTTCTTCTTTTTTTACCTCAGGTTTCGCTTCCTGTTTTACCTCTTTGGTTTCTGTTGTTGGCTGAGGTTCAGTTTTTTGTTCTTTTTTTGATTCAGTCTGAGGCGCAGGTTTCGTTTCGGTTTTTTTTACTTCAGTGGGTTCTGTATTGTTTACCTCATTATTTGCCCCTTCGTTTACCCCTTCAGGTTTGTCTGTCAATTCCTTCATTTCTACAATATCATTTACGATAAGTTCTTTTGTAAGGTGGTATTTTTGATACAAAGTTTCAGTCGGAACTCTGTCCGTAAACTCTTTTTGAGCACCATAGTTGAGAACCTTCATATTTGAATTAGAGTAGAATCGTGAGATTTTTTCCCCGAAACCGCCGTCTAAAACCCCGTCTTCGAGTGTGATAACAAGAGTATGTTTTTGTTTTAGGTTTTCCAATAGTTCGTAATCAAGCCCTGTAAGGTATACAGGGTTAATCAGTGTTGCATTTATGTTTAGCTTTTCTTTAAGTTCTTCTTTTACTTCTTTTCCAAGTTCATAGAAGTTTCCTACGGCAATAATTGCAATTTCTTCACCTTCATCTGTTTGTTTAAATTTATTTAAGATTGAATAGTTTGTTGTATCAGGTTTTCCTGTTGAAACGACCTCGCCTTTTGGCATACGGATAGCAACAGGGTGTTCGTTTTGGTATGTTGCCCAGTTCAGCATAGCAAGATATTCTTCTTTGTTAGTCGGGGCAAGGTAAACAATATTAGGAATATTGCTTATTAGCGGAATATCAAATATACCGTTGTGGGTAACATCTCCGTTACTTATGCCGTAATTTGTAACAATTATAACCGCAGGTGCATTATTGATTGCCATATCCTGTGAGAGCTGGTCATATGCTCTTTGTAAAAAAGAGCTGCATACCATAAGAATAGGTTTTCCGCCGTTTTTAGCAACCCCTGATGAATATCCGACTGCGTGTTGTTCTGCGATACCAACATCTGTGTATTGAGAACCTAATGCCTGTCTTTTATCAGGGTATAACCCGCAGGCACCAGGAGTTGCAGGTGTTATTGCAAGTATGCGTTTGTCTGATTTTGCCGCATTCAGGATATAATCGGTTGTGATTGATGTATATGTTTCAGGTACAACTGCATTAGGGTCATCTTTTTTATTCATATATCCCGGAAGTATCCAGTGATATTTTTCTTTGTTTTGCATTGCAGGAAGATATCCCTTCCCTTTTATTGTATGAATGTGGATAACAGTCGGTCTGTTAGTGTCTTTAACCTTTTGGAAGGTATTAATCAGCGTTTGTATATCGTGTCCGTCTGAAATGTAGTAATAATCGTAACCCAGCGCTTTGAACATGTTGTTTTCTGCAGTTCCGTTAGAATCTCTTAAGAGCTGCAGGTTTTTGTATAACCCGCCGTGGTTTTCTGCGATACACATTTCGTTGTCGTTAACGATAATAATAAAGTTAGAATTAAGTTCTACTGCGTTATTAAGTCCTTCAAGTGCTTCTCCGCCGGAGAGTGATCCGTCACCGATTAGGGCAATAACATTATATTTTTCGCCTTTTAAATCTCTTGCTTTAGCCATCCCTTCTGCCAAACTGATTGAGGTTGAAGTGTGCCCCATAATAAAGAAATCGTGTGGACTTTCGTTGAAGTTAGAGAAACCTGTAATATTTTGGTTTTCTAACGGTGCCGTGAAAGCGGCTTTTCTTCCCGTCAGCATCTTGTGTGGATAACATTGGTGTGAGGTATCAAAAATAAATTTATCAGTCGGAGAATTGAAAACATAGTGCATTGCAATAGTTACTTCAACAATTCCGAGATCTGGCCCTACATGTCCGCCTAAAAGGTTTGTTTTGTTTAAAATCCCCGTGCGGATGTCTGCAGCAAGTCCGTTTAATTGCTTGATTGACAGTTCTTTTATGTCTTTTGGCTCGTTTACCTTATCCAAAACATTATAATGAATGTCTGCAAATGATGCAGTGGTTTGTCCAAATATAAGTGCTAACACTAAAGCTAATAATCTCTTTTTCATAATACACATTCCTCTTGTTACCCCTATATATTTTATACCATAATCCTTTGCCCTATTGCAACAAAACCCCTCTAAATGTTGTTACTATTGAAATATAATTTTATAAAATTTAATACTATACATTTACCTCTGTTCAATTTATAATTATATAGGTTAGTTAAGAGGTAGCTTTATGCAAATTGAATCAAAAAATCTGGTAAAAATATATGACGACAGAAGTGTTGTTAACGATATTTCGTTCTATGTAGATAAGGGTGAAGTTGTTTGTTTGCTTGGTCCTAACGGTGCAGGTAAGACAACTACATTTTATATGGTAGTCGGTCTTGTGAAACCTAACAGCGGGAATGTTTATATAGACGGACGAGATATTACAACATGGCCAATGAATGAACGTTCAAGAGCGGGCATAGGTTATCTGCCGCAGGAAAATTCAATCTTCAGAAGCTTGAATGTTGAAGATAATATAAAACTTGTGCTTGAAATGAATGAAAAGCTGACAGTTAACGAAAAATCAAAACTTCTTGAAGAATTACTGACAGAGTTTGGGGTTCTGAAACTGAGAAAATCACCTGCCGTAAAATTATCAGGCGGCGAAAGAAGAAGGGTTGAGATTGCAAGAGCGTTAGCGGCTTGTCCTGATTTTATGCTTCTTGACGAACCGTTCGCGGGTATCGACCCTATCGCTATTGGCGAAATTAAAGAGAATATCAAAAAGATTTCTGATGAAAAGGGGTTAGGGGTACTTATTACCGACCACAACCCGAAGGCAACTTTGTCAATTACTGACAGAGCTTATGTTATCTTTGACGGTAAAATTAAAATTCAGGGCAGAAGCGAAGATGTCGCAAATGATCCTGTCGCAAAAGAGTTCTATTTAGGAAAGGATTTTCAATTATAATGAAAATCACGGTATATGATAAATACATATTTAAGCAAGTCTTTTTTACAACATTTGTAGCAATTCTGTTGTTTACCGTTGTATGGATAGCTCCTGAGATGTTATTAGATGCAATCAGCAGTGTTTTAGAGGGTGAGTATTCACCAAAGACCGGTGTGATGATTCTTACTTGTCAGCTTCCGTTGATTTTAAGTAAGGCTTTTCCTGTCGGGTTGTTGCTCGGTTCTCTGTTTACTTTTGATAAACTGAGTAAAGACTCTGAGCTTACAATCTTCAGGGCAGTCGGCATGCCGTTTTGGCGTATAGTCAGACCTGTGCTTGTGTTGAGTGTTATTGTTTCAATTATGTGTTTTGTCACGATTGATAAATTGGTGCCGTATTCATCAGGTATACTTTCCCATATAAAAAATAAACATCCTGTATCACAGTATATATACACACAAAAAGATGATTCGGGTAACCCAACCCTCGCGGTTGTAGTTTCAAAGTATAACCGAAAATCAATGCGTAATGTTATTGTACTTGATTTTGCGGATATGAAATATACAGATATGCACGGGATATCAGATATCTATGTTGCGAAGAAGGGTAAGTTCTTCCAAAATAGGTGGGAGCTGTACGATATTACACTGTATAAAATATCTCCGGAAGGTATTTTTAATGATATAAGTAAGCTTGATAAAATGAACATTTTAGAAGGCCATCTGGCGAGCGATGTTTATACAATAATGGATTATTCTACGAAAAAAGAACGTGAAATTTCAAACAAAAACCTGTGGAAATACATACATCTTTTGAAAACAGTTAAGAATGACGACGAAACATACAACCTTATGCTGAATAAGTATTTCCAGAGATTTTTGCATCCGTTTATATGTATGCTGCTTGCCGTAATGGGCTGTCTGTTAGGCTTCAGTAAACCGAGAGAACAACGAATGCTTGGTTTTGTTATTGCAATTGGGGCAATCTTCGTGTATTATATAACTCTGCCATTCTTTGATTTGCTGGCGGAAAAATCGGTCTTACCGCCGTTAATTACGGCATTAGTTCCACCGTTAGCATTTCTTGGTTGTATAGTAGCATTTTATAAGTCAAAGGATTTGTAATGATTAAAAAGTTTTTGGTTTTATTAGGGGTTATTGTATTCTCTATGTCTGTAGTATCAGCAAGCACAGGTATAACTTATGATTTTAAGGATGGAATATACCATATTATTATTCCGCCGTCAGAAAAAATTGAGTTTGTATCAACTGAAAAACTGACGACAAATGCCGATGTCCACAAAATGACAGGGGCCGTTCTGACTGTTAATGCGGGTTTCTTTGATCCTAAAAATCAAAAAACAATCTCATTTGTCTATAATGACGGATTGCTTTTAGAAAGTCCGATAGAAAACGAAAACCTTGTTTTTAACGAAACTATAATGGAAAACTGGGATAAGGTCGGGAACCGTACAGAGTTCAGAATTACCCAGCAGGATGGCAAAATTGTCTATGATATAGTTCCACATAACGAAAGATATAACGGGAAACTTATTGCTTCCGCTCAGGCAGGCCCTATGCTTTTGCCTGATTTAAGACTGGAAGAAGAATTTTTCATTGTAAAAAATGAAGAAGGCCGTGTTACAAGAGAATCTGCTTCGGTTTTGCATAAAACAGCAAGAACTCTGATTGGGTTAAAAGGGAAAAATGTCCATATTTTTATCGTTACAACAGAGCACCCTATGACAATATTTGAGGCAAGAGAGTTGTGCGAAGCTTACGGACTTGAAAAAGCAATGGCTTTTGACGGCGGAAGCTCTACTTCTGTCGATTTTAAGAACGAGCTGCATGTTACATCTGTAGGTATAAAAACCGACGATACGGGCAGAAGATTAAAATCGTTCCTAATCGTAAAAGAAAAATAATTATTCCTGCTCTAATAAGTCGAGAAGCTGTGCGTAAGCATCGTTTAATTTTTCTGCAAATTCAGGGTCTTTGATTTTTTCAAGAATTTCTTTTTTGTTTCCCGAATCAACGATAAGAGTTGCTTTGTAGTCACCTCTTGGAACATATGCAGCTGCTTCTATAAATCTCTGTTTCGGGTCAGGGACAACATCTTTTGGCATCTTGTAGATAGATAACCCGTACTTGCCAACAGCGGTAGTGCCTTTGTCTAAATTCGGCATAAATTCTCTTACAGGTCTGAAATCGCCGTATTCGGGAACTTCTCGTTCTGCTCGTACAAGAATATCTTTTATGATTTTGCTGACCTGTTCATCAAAGGTCATATCTTCATTAGCCACGCTTCTTACCTCGTATATATTTCCAGTATTTATGTTTTGAATTTTGTTGTCCATGTTCGCTCCGGATTTTATAAATTAATTTTACCACTTATTTTGCAGATTTAAATACTGCGTCTTATTATGTTTTAAAGCAATGAAAGAAATATTTTTGCTATCTTTTTACTCAGGTGTTATTTTTATTTCTTTCAGTCTTGCAAGAATGTTATCTTTTGTGATTCCTGCTCTGAGCATTTTTTCCGCTTCTATGATATATCGTTCATAAATTGCTCCGCTTTCGTTCTTGCATGCTGCAACTATTTCCGTTATATCCTGTTCGTTGCTGCCCGGTATGTTCTTTCCGAGTCTTACTTCCGCTTCATCCTCTGACATTACTCTTGTCGCTTTTTTCTTGGCTGCTTCTTTGGTGTAAGATTTCGTCGTGTAATTATTCGGGTTAGTTCGTTCTCTGTTTTCAATTTCTTCTGTATATTCTCTGAAGATTCTGTCTTTTTCTTTCGGGTGTTTCTTTGTTTCTTCTGCTTTTTCGTGCAATAATTCCAGATTTTCGGCACGCAGTCGAGGGTCAAATCCTTTAGGTAATTTTGGCGGATTAGAGCCGTCTTCGATGCCGAGTTCCGTTAATCGCAGATATTCATAATGCGCAGTTAAGTAATTATTATATTCTTCAAATTGCGGTTCTGACATTGTATCCTTATCGAGAAGTTTCTTTATAGGGTCAAACAAGTCGTGTAATTCTGTGTTTTTGCCTACAATGTCTTTGTTTGTACGCAAGTCGTACGGAATGTGTTCGCCCTCTGCAAAGTTGTTCACATTGCCGCCTCTGTATTGCCATTCGTATACAAAACCGTCTTTTGTTCTGAAATTCATTTGAAGTGCTGTATAACCTGAGCCGCGTACTTTTGTTGTTGCTTTCTTTCTGAAAACATCATCCTTTTCATCTCTTTCATCGTAGTTTGTAACTCTTTCTATAATAGGCAGATTTACCTTTTTGATTGCTGCGTAAGCTTTCAGGTTAAAGAGTTGTCTTTCGGTAAAGTACGGAATACCGTCCTCACCCATATAATTTGAGATGCTCGTAATTTCTATTTCATTAGTTCCGTTCGCAACGGAATCGATGTAGTCCATAAGTGATTTATAGACATGGGCAGATTCTTTTTCTATCGCCAAATCAAGTGCTGATTTTTTGTCACCTGCCTTTATGAGCGCCTGAATTTCAGGGTCATTCTTCAAATCAACTTTTTCACGGACACTTCTTACCCCGACTGCATCACGCACTTCTTTTGTAACAAGTTCGCTTAACTTCATTTCACGATCCCCGATTAGGGCATTTTGGATTTTATCATGTAAACTTTGTTCACTCTTGCTTCGGTGGTAGAATTTTGCATTTTGAGTAAATCCGAGTCTGTGCATAATTCCGACTATACCTTTGTCTTGTGTGTAGTCGTAATTAGGGTCGTCTTTATCGTTAATCTTTTTAGGCCCGCCCTCTTTTGTCAGTGCAATTTCTCTGATTTGTTTTGAAATGTTCATAATGAGATCTTCATATTCCTCAGAGACCTGCATTATATCGTTGCCCTCTTTGTCGACTCCGATTTTTTTCAGGATATCGTTTCCTGTGAGGTTTAATGTAGATTCGTCAAATTGTCCTTTAAGGTTGAACGGATCTTTTGGTTCTGCTTTTTTCGCTTCTTTTCCGTGAGGTCGTTTTGTCGGGTCTTTTGCCGTTATATCAGGTGTTCCCTGATTAAAGTTTGCCTTTTTACCTATGGCTTTTGGAGTGTGACCAAACATAATTCTGGTTGCGAAAGAAATAAGTTCATCAGGGGAATTGAATTTCTGAGTTTTCCCGTCTTTTGAAGTTATTTCAAATTTTCCGTCAACTTCTTTTATAGTATAGTCTTTTAATTCTTTTGTAAGGTCATTTATGATTTTGTCCTGTACATCTCTTGCAATTGCACCAGATTTCTTCATTTGGATAAATCTTGCTATACCTTTAAGGGTTACTATTCCCTGAAGTTGTCCTTTAAATTCTTCGCCAAGGTCAAGACTGTCAATATCGAGTTCCCCTGTCAGTATTCCTTCTGCAATATGTTCAAGGGTTGAATATCCCGTAAATCCTGCAACTTCCGTCAGGAGTGCGGAGGTTGTTTTTATTACCTCCTGAATTTTTGTCAAAGCAGGTGTATCAAGTGCAGTAAAATAGTTTGTCATAAATGTTTGTGCATTTTGGGTTTTATTTTCTGCTTTTGCAAGTGTAGAGAAGGTCTTTTGAATTGCTGTCGGGTTACCTTTTGAGAATAAGGTTGCAATTTTAGTCCCTGTTTTATTTGCAACTGCTCCGATAAATGGTGCTGTTGCCCCCATGGCACCTTGTTTTATACAGTCTTTTAAAATACGGGTTAAATCGTCATCCATAGCTGGATGTTTTTCCATAACGGATACAAATTCTGCCTGTTCTTGAGTAAGCCCGTGTCCTGTTACATTGGCTGCAATTGTTCCCGGGATTTCTGTTAACAGGTTGTAGGCTACCAAATTCGCCGAGCTGACCTGTGAGCCTGATGCAAGTTTAATTCCTGTCTGTACAGCTTTATTTGCAGGGTTAAACCCAAGTTTTGTTGCAGTATTTGTTGCAAATCGGAGTGATTTTGCTCCAAGTTTTGCAAACAGTTTTGTCCCTCCGATTACTTCTGAGCCTGCGAGGAAGGATACAACATCAACAACTGTGTTAAATGGTGTAAGTACTGAGAATTGGCTTTCTGTATCCCCCGTTCTGTTTGAACCAAAAGCGCGGGTTACTGCTTCATTATATTCATCGCTATCTGTTTTTACCCCTTTCATTGTGAGTTGAGCAAAATTTTGCATTGCTGCAGGGTCAAAACTTGTTCCTGCTATTTCTTTGAAGAATTCGTCAAAATGCTGTTCAAAGGCATTGTCGTCCATATTCTTCAGTTCAGCTGCCTTTGCGAGCAGTGCTTCAACCTTATCCATCTGAGAACGAACGGTTAAATCTTGTCCCGATAGCATCTCTCCGAAGGAAAGAAATCCCTGAACGGCGGCTGTTCCGACAGAACCTGATTTTAACTGTTCCCACGCTCCGTCATAATACCCTTTAAGCATTGTATGTGTTGTGCTTAGTATGTTATAGAGCATATTAGCAGAGAATCTTTTTAATTCTGCAGGTTCTAACTCTCTTGAATTTCTTGCTTGTGTAAGGTCTTTGGTCGGAATAATATATTCGCTTCCTTCTTCAGACGGTTGAAGTTGGTCGTCGAGTTTTACGGTCGTAACCCCGTATGCCGGCGAGGACTCATAATCAGAATTTTTCAGGATACTCAGATATTCTGATCTGTATGGCTGTCCAAATGCGCTGATATATGATTTAGGCAGTCTTTGAGTATATTCTGTATGTTTTTCAAGGTCTTCCATACTCGGAATACCGTTTTCAAACGGATCCTGAAAATATGTAACTGTACCGTCTATCAGGTATTGTCTTATATTTTCGGGGTTAAAATCTGTTCTTCTTTCAATTTTGTATAACTCTTCAAATGAAATTAGTTCTTCGCTTTCATTTTGCTGAGAAGACGGCGGTTTTACCTTTGTTCTTGTTTCTGTGTGAGTTTGTCCGTCTGTTGTGCTTGTAATTGTTTCAACTATTTGTGTTGCATCAGCAAATGTCCTTAACACTTCATTCTTTGCGACTTTTCCACTATTAGCGGTAAGTATTGCTTTTTGCATCATTTTTATCTGTTCGTTATCCAGTGAATCAAGTCTTTCATCAAGGTTGATTTTCTTACCGTCAAGATTAGGAAATGCTCCAAGAAGCATCATTTTTAAATCATTTTTTATGCCTTCTCTGTATTCTTTTTTTGTAAGCCCCTGTTGTGAACGGGCTTTGTCTAAATAATACAACCCTCTTGCTTCAGCACTCATTAATTCTATGACATTATCGTCCATTTTTTCTGTATCGAGTTCTCTTTGAGCGCTTGCTATATCCGAATTGATTGCCCAGAGGTTTGCCATAGCAATATCCTGTGCCTGCTCAGTTGAAAGCTGTGGTATTTGCGATTCCACACTGAAAGTTGGTATTATTGGTTTTTGAGGTTGTTGTTTTGTAAATATTTCAGGGGTGGTATTAGTACTAAACTCAAACTTATCCCCGACTCCCATATTTGAATTATTTGATAAAGCTTCCCTTAATTTTGCACTCAATTCAGCATCACTAAGCCCTTCACAGACTTTGTATTCCTGTGGTGACAGAATAACTTTTAACTGACTAAGTATTTGTGACCTATCAATGCTGTTTGACACTTGTTCGAACCTTCTAATCCTAATAATATATCGATACACCATGTTTTACGGTTAATTTTTTTATATTCTTTAGTTGCAGAAAAATTATTGTTACATAATTTAATAATAACGAAAATAATTGCTTGTAAAATACCGTTGTTTGTCGTACAATGGGCTTGTCAGAAAAGTTAACAATTAAATATACCGTTAAACAGGGGCTAACTCTGTTTTTGTTGAGGTTTCTCTTTTTGGTATGTTTAATTACAAATATAGGCTAAAAGTATTACACTTTAGAAATTAGAAAGGTATAAAATGACTGAAGAAGAAAAGAAAGAATTGGAAGTTGCTGAAACACCTGCTGAAGAAGTAAAAGCTGAAGCAGTTGAAGAAGTAACAGAAGCAGCAGCGGAAGAAACTCCGGCTGAAGAAGCTGCAGAAACAACTGAAGAAGATATTACTGATGAAGTAGTAGCAGAAGAAGTTGAAAGAGAAGACAAGCCTGCTAAGAAATCAAGAGGCAGAAAGAAAAAAATAGAAACAAGAGAAGAAAAACCACAATCAGAATGGTCTGAACAAGTTGTTCAAATCAGCCGTGTAACAAAAGTTGTTAAGGGTGGTAAGAAATTAAGCTTCCGTGCAATCGTTGTTGTTGGTAACAAAAAAGGCCAGGTTGGTGTTGGTTGTGCTAAGGCATCTGAAGTTATTATTGCTATCCAAAAGGCAATTACAGACGGCAGAAAGAACCTTATCACAGTTCCTATATTTAAGACAACTATTCCGCACCCTATTACAGGCAGAAGCGGTGCAGGTAAGGTAATGTTAAGACCTGCTTCTCAGGGTACAGGTATTATCGCAGGTGGTGCAGTTCGTCCTGTATTAGAACTTGCCGGTATCGAAAACATCTTGTCTAAGTCACAAGGTTCTAAATCACCTCTTAATGCGGCAAATGCTACATTGAATGCTCTTAAATCATTAAGAAACTTCAGTGACGTTGCTAAAAAGCGTGGTTTAACAATGGCTGAATTATTAAACTAATCGGCTATTTTGGTATTAGATAAAAAATGAAATAATAGAGGAAATAAAAATGGCAAAGAATAAACAAATAAAAATTAAACTTGTCAAAAGCATAATCGGTGCATCTCCTGCTCAAAGAAAAGTAGTTGCTGCATTAGGCTTAAAGAAAAAAGATCAAGTTGTAGAACATTATGACAGCGACACTATTATGGGTATGGTTAATAAAGTAAACCACTTAGTAGCAGTTGTTGACTAATTTAAGGCATTTGTGCAATACAGCACTGAGGCATTAAGTAAGACAGTAGTTTGGGCGATTTGCCCAGCAAATTAAGAAGGAATATTAAAATGGCAAAAGAAACTATAAAATTAACAGATTTGAAACCTGCTGAAGGTTCAACTTCTACAGGCAAAAGAGTAGGTCGTGGTCGTGCTTCAGGTATGGGTAAGACTTCTACTCGCGGTCATAACGGTGAAGGTCAACGTTCAGGCCGTTCTTCTAAGAGAGGTTTTGAAGGCGGACAGATGCCTAGTTACAGACAATTACCTAAGTTGAAAGGTTTCCAGATTATCAACAAACGTAATTGGGCTGAAATCAATGTTGGCAGACTTGATGCTTTAAAACTTAAAGAAATTTCTTTAGAATCATTAAAAGAAATCAAAAAAGTACACCCATCTAGCGATGGATTAAGAGTTTTAGGTAACGGAGAAATAAAATCAGCACTTACTGTTAAGGCTGTATATGTATCTCCGTCTGCAAAAGAAAAAATTGAAGCAGCCGGCGGAAAGGTTGAATTAGTATAGGTTCAAAGAGGTAGTATATTATGGCTTTAAACAATATTAAACCGCCAAGTACGGCTGAAATCGCTGCGATGTGGAACGCATCAGGGTTGAAGCAGAAAATTATTTTTACGCTTTTGATGATTGTTGCGTTCAGATTTGGTGCACAGATTCCTATTTACGGAATAAACAATTCTGTTTTCCAAAACATTGCGGCAGGAAATAATATCATTGGATTCCTGGATTTGTTCTCAGGTGGTGCATTAGGTAAGGTATCTATGTTTGCATTGGGTATCGGGCCATACATTACCGCACAAATCATAGTTCAATTGGTATCTGTTGTTATCCCTTCTCTTGAAAAATTACAAAAAGAAGAAGGGGAGGCAGGCAGAAGAAAACTTGCGCAATACACAAGAATCTTTACGGTTGTATTGGCTATGTTTCAGGCAGTTATATTTATGATATTTATGTCACACCTGAGCGGGGCACTCCTTCCTGGGGTTAGTCCGGTTATGTTTTATGTCAGTTCTATAACTGCATTAACTGCAGGGTCTGTCCTTGTAATGTGGATTTCAGAGCTTATTACGGAACACGGTATCGGTAACGGTGGTTCATTAATCATCTTTGTCGGTATTATCTCAGGTATTCCGTTGTATTCACAAAGAACAGCAGAGCTTGTAACACAGGATCCTTCGTTGCAATTCGGGTTGTTTGCATTACTTGCAATCTTCTTTGCAACAATGGTTATGATTGTTATTATGCAGGAAGCAATGAGAAAGGTTATAATTGTTAACCCTAAAAGACAGGTTGGTAATAAAGTTTACGGTGGTGTTAATACATTCATTCCGTTTAAGCTCAATCCGGGCGGTGTTATGCCGATTATCTTTGCGATTGCAATTCTGTTGTTCCCATCAACTATTCTCAGTGTGTTGGGACAGGCACCTTTACATAACCAGGTGTTGAGTTCAATTGTTCTTACTTTGAACAAAATCTTCAGCCCATCAGGTGCTTGGTATTACGTTATATACTTTACAATGATTGTGTTACTGACATTTTTCTATGCATCAATTATGCCGAATATGCAGCCGAAAGAGATTGCTAATAATCTTAAAAAATACGGCTCATCAATTCCGGGGATAAAACCCGGTAAACCGA
The DNA here is from genome assembly GCA_902765215.1 of uncultured bacterium. Lineage (GTDB taxonomy): Bacteria > Cyanobacteriota > Vampirovibrionia > Gastranaerophilales > Gastranaerophilaceae > UBA2883. The sequence continues at coordinate 22,447 of CACWZA010000020.1, forward strand.
CAGCAGATGCATTGGATAAGATTTTATCAAGAGTTACATTTATCGGTGCTATGGCACTCGGTATAATCGCGCTCGTACCTTCGTTCACAAGTTATGTTACACACATCACGACAGTTCAGGGTATCGGTGCTACATCTCTAATCATCATGGTTGGGGTTGCGCTTGATTTAATCAATCAGGTCAGAACTCACTTATTGGCAAAGAATTATGAATCATTCTTAAAAGATAAAGAGTAGCGACAAATAAATAAAAACAGCCGTCCTTTTTGAGGACGGCTGTTTTTTATTGGTTTATTTCTTATTTGAAGAAAGAAGAAACTTTGTTGCTTATGTTGTTTATGCTTTCTTTTGCTGCTGCGATTTGGTTAGAACGTCTTGCTTTAGCAATATCTTTTGCTCTGTCTACAATTTGGTTATAGTTTGTAGTCTTTTTAAGATTTTTAACAGTTTGTTCTGCTGTAAGGGTTCTGCATCCTTCCCAAACTGCCCCTGCGAAAACAGGCATCCCGATAAGACCGTGAGTCATACCGATAAAGCCCATCAAAGGAGTTGCTACTCTGCCGAATTTAACTGCTTGTTTTGCAGCTTTCATTTGTTTTGTTACACAAATTTTATTAGGATCAAGTTTAACATTGAGTCCTTCTACTTCTTTAAAAACATGTCCGTTTGAATTTCCTATATGTATTCCTAACATGATATGGGGTCCTTTCTTTTGTTGGTTGTATATTCTTATGTTTGCATGAACGGGTATCAAAAATTATTTTGCTAAGTCAAAAATTTATTTATTACAATTCTTAACAAATATATGATTGGTTAAACAGCTAAAAATATTAAAATCTAGGCAACTGCTTTTTGCGGTTGTTCGATGTTTGCGCTGTTGTTTACATAACCGACAAGGGCATTGTATACCCTAGGGTTAATATGTCCTTTTTCTACATCTTCTTTTATTATGGAAAGTGCCTGTTCAGGGCTCATGGAATCTTTGTATGAGCGTTTTTCTGTCAGGGCGGAATATTTATCTGCAAGAGAAACTACTTCTGTATTAATATCAAACCCGTTCAGAGTATTTTTGATTTCAGGATAACCGTTTCCTTGTCTGTTTTGGTGGTGATATTTTACTATATTCAGAACCTCAGGCTCAATATTTTGTGTGGATAAAAGGGCATCACTTAATTTTGAGTGCAGATGCATGATTTCTGTTTCTTCAGGGGTTAATTTTCCTCGTTTGTTCAGTATTTTTTCAGGAATTAACACTTTTCCGATATCGTGTAACATCGCTCCCTTTTGAATATAGCCGATATTTGCTTCGGCTTTGAGGTCTGCAGGCAGATAATTGTAGATTCCTGCTGCTTTATTTTTTGTATCAATTGAATGGTTATAGGTTGTTTTCTTAAAGTTTTCAACATTTATTACAGGGTTAATGTTGTGTTGCTTGAGCATTGAGATTATTGCAGGGTTTGAGTTTATCATATCTGCAATGACCTGTTTATCAAGCAGTTTGTCCAGTTCTCTGTTAACCGTAAAATTATCAGAGGACGGGCGAGTTGGTCTGTATGCGTTTACCGTTGGGGTATAACCGGCATAGATCTGACCTATGGGTAAATTATTATACACACTAAAATTCATACACTACATAACCTATATACTTCTATAAAGTTATTTATTTAAGGAGAATTTACAAAAAGTCTATTTCGTATTTTCTTTTGTTACAAAAGTTTGTAAATAATTGTAAATATATTTCAAAAACAACTAAAGATTTAAGCCATGAGTGTCGTCATAGGAATTACATAGGAATCGAACAAGGAGTCAATAATGGGTTTATCATCAACACAAGCGCGTATGTTGACATTAACGGCAAGACAACACGCATGTGAATATAACGCTCAAAGAATTGAAGCAGAAAAACTTCAGTTGGCAAACGAGTCCGACAAGGTATATAACGAATATCTTGCAAGACTTGATACTGTCAAGCTTCAATACAAATATATTGACGATGACGGGGCAAGACTGTATGCTGATGCAACTTTTGCTGCTTTGGCTGAACAAAAGTACCTTTTCCTTGTTGGTGATAAGGTTTGTAATAAATTGGGTACCCCTGGTACCACTGATCCTGATACAGTATTAGGTCAGTTGAAGTTACAAAAGGATATTGATATCACCGTTGAAGATTCATACACTTTGTTATCAAGTTTGGTAACTGAAGGTTTAGTTGTATTGATGGAAATATCACCTGATGCAGAAGCAGGATATTCATACAAGAAAGATGGAGGAGAATGGAAGTTGTATTACCGCGATCTGGGCGACGAAAACGATGAGTTAGTCAAAGATGTCAATGGTAATCCTGTAGGTATTCCAACAACCGACAAACTTGGTGATAATTCAGAAATCTATAAGATGTTCAAGAATACAAGTATAGCAACTTGTACGAATATTCAGGAAATACAAGACGAAAAAGAATTAAAGAAAGCAGAAGCTCAGTACGAAGCTGATATGAACAGAATTAATGCTAAAGATGCTCGTTATGATACAGAGTTATCACAACTTGAAACTGAGCGCAATGCGATAAAAACAGAGTTAGAAACCTTGATGAATGTTGCAAAAGACAATGTTGACAGAACCTTCAAGATATTTGTCTAACGGCTGATAATAACTAATGACAGAACAAATTCTTTGCTTATGGCAAGAATAATATTGATTTGTATAAATTTTCCCTAAATTTTCCTATGAATTTTTTGACCGCTTTTCAAAAGTGGTTTTTTATTTTATGCGGTTGTTCCGCTGTCAATAATGATAGTGTTTTTGATGAACGAGTGTGCCATTAAAAGAAGGAACGGATTAAGTTCGTAGGTTGAGGACAGATTAACCCTTGCTTCCTGATTAGCCATTTCGTTTGCCATTTGTGCTCGTTCTTCCACCGTAATATTTGAGCGGATTGAGTGGTTATCTGTAACATCCTGCATTCTGTCGAGTAAATCATCTTTAGGGAAGGCATCATTACACTGGATATTCATATCTACTGTATTGCCGGTGAGCAGTACTAATGACCCGTTGACATTCCCGTAGTTTCTTGTTTGGATATATACCTTTAACAGTGATGAAAAATCGCCATTGTTTGGCATTGTTTCTATTGCCAGATTGAAGCCTACCCCTTCCTGCAGCGGATACCAAGGGAGATAGAGCATAATAATATTTTTAAGAATGGATGCAGGGTTGTTTTCCTGTTGTGTCATACTTTCTGTAACCATTTTCATAGTGCTTGCAAGTTGTGAATTGTCAATTCCTTGTCTAGATGCGTTAGCCATAGCCAAAATCAGTTTTGAACGCGCGTCGTGCCCGTTGTGCTTGATTGTTTTAGATAATTCGTTCAGGTTTATCAGCCCCGTAAATAAAAGTTCCACTGCATCATCAGATAACCTTTGCCTCATTTGGGTTAAGGTTGGATTTTGCATATCGTTTATTGCCAGGTTTGCATACAGATTTGCTGCTGCTTCTGCCTGTTTAGTTTCTGATTTTACAACAGGAAATTCTTCAACAGGTTCAGGAATGTGTCTTGGTTCGTGTATTCTTGGTTGGAATCGGGCATCATTCATAAGCCTGTTAATGTTTGTATCAATGATTCTGTTGGCTGCTTGTCTGTCAGGCATGAGAGGTTGCATTGCAGCACGATTCATTTCATAGGTAATACGGCCGTTCAATTTGTCGTGAATCGGTTTGTGGTCCGGTTGTGGATTATGTTTTGGATTTTCAGGCCGTACGTGTGGGGTTGGTTCCGGTCTTGGTTGAGGTTGTGGTTCCGGACGCGGTTGTGGATTTGGATTTGGCTCCGGTCTCGGCTGAGGTTGAGGCTCAGGTTTTGGCTGAGGTCGAGGTTCAGGACTTGGCTGTGGTTGTGGTTGAACCTGTGGTTGTTGCGGTTGAACTTGCGGTTGAGGTTGTACCTGTGGCTGTGGCTGAACCTGTGGTTGAGGTTGAACCTGTGGTTGAGGTTGAACCTGTGGCTGTGGCTGAACCTGTGGCTGTGGCTGAACCTGCGGTTGTGGTTGAACCTGTGGCTGTGGCTGAACCTGTGGCTGTGGTTGAACCTGTGGTTGAGGTTGCACCTGTGGTTGCGGTTGAACCTGTGGTTGAGGTTGAACCTGTGGTTGAGGTTGTACCTGTGGTTGTTGAGGTTGAACTTGCGGCTGAGGTTGTACCTGTGGTTGTTGAGGTTGTACCTGCGGTTGTTGAGGTTGTACCTGCGGTTGAGGTTGAACCTGCGGTTGAGGTTGAACCTGCGGTTGAGGTTGAACCTGTGGTTGAGGTTGAACCTGCGGTTGAGGTTGTACCTGCGGTTGAGGTTGAACCTGCGGTTGAGGTTGAACCTGTGGTTGAGGTTGAACCTGTGGTTGTTGAGGTTGAACTTGCGGCTGAGGTTGAACCTGCGGTTGAGGTTGAACCTGTGGTTGAGGTTGAACCTGTGGTTGAGGTTGAACCTGCGGTTGAGGTTGAACCTGTGGTTGAGGTTGAACTTGCGGCTGAGGTTGAACCTGCGGTTGAGGTTGAACCTGTGGTTGAGGTTGAACCTGCGGTTGAGGTTGAACCTGTGGTTGAGGTTGAACCTGCGGTTGAGGTTGTACCTGTGGTTGAGGTTGTACCTGTGGTTGAGGTTGTACCTGTGGTTGAGGTTGTACCTGTGGCTGTTGCGGTTGAACCTGTGGTTGTGGCTGAACCTGTGGTTGTGGCTGAACCTGCGGTTGAGGTTGTACCTGTGGCTGTTGTGGTTGCACCTGTGGTTGTTGTGGCTGATTTGGATTGTTATTAACTTCACCCTTTAAAACGGGAGTATTACCCTGTTCTGTTCGGACAGGGATATTTGTTTGCGGTTTTTCTGTTATTTGTTGTTTGTTTGCCGGTTCGGGTGTGCCTGCGTTATAGCGTTCAAGTATTGCATTCTTGCGGTTTTGTTCCCGTTCCATTACATCGCCGAAATCTTCAACAGGTGTAATCACTTTTCCTGTTGTTTGTTCAAGTTCTGTCTTTGTATTATTGTTTTGATTCTTTCCGTCAGGATTGGTGTTATCCGTCTTCTTATCGCTTTTTTGTGTGTCAGGCTGCGGAATTTGCTGCATAAGTACATTGTGAACATCTTTTGCAAGTGCAGGGTTTTGGAGTTGGATAAGGAGTTCGGGGAGTGAATTAGGCAAATTCATTATCTTTTTCACATATCCTGCCCGTTCCATACTTGCAAGATAGTTCATCTTCATCTGTTTTGGGGCAAGCATCTCATCTTTTAAGTCTTTCATTACCCGTTCTGATTGGCTTTGCAGGTTTGTTGGCTTGTTTTGTTCCGGTTGTTGGTTTTTGTTGACTTCGTTGGCATTTTGGTTCTGTACAACTTCTTGGTTTGCAGGTTGGTTTTGACCTTGTACATTTCGGTTATTGTTCCCGTTTTCAGCACCACGATTAACGGTGTTTGGTTCACCGTTTTTGTCCATGTTTCTTTCTGTGGGTTTCAGCCTGTTTTCAACCCCTCTGATTTTCCGCAAATACAAAGGATCCATATACTTATTATTACTGTTATTTCAAAATAATGCAACAAATTTTGAAATAAATCGTCTGTATAGATAAGGAAGGTGAAAACAGATTTTTATCACACGGGGGTAAATATAGATAGAGGGAAGGTTTGATGAAGGAATTATGTAGTTGTAAATATGATGATGATTATATTGAAGAAACTGAGCCTAAAACATTCAGTTGTATTTCTTTTGATGATGATATCCTCCAGATGTATCTGAAGGATGTCGGACGCACAAAAATGTTGTCACCAAAAGAGGAATTGCGATTGGGGAGAGTGATAGCAGAGGGGAACAGAGCGGATAGGAAAAAGGCTGTTCAGGCATTAGTAAAATCTAATCTCAGACTCGTAATCAGTGTTGCAAAACATTATATCGGAAACGGTGTGCTATTTATGGACTTGGTTCAGGAAGGTGCGCTCGGGCTTTTAAAAGCAGCTGAGCGGTTTGATTATAAAAAGAATTTCAAGTTCTCAACTTATGCAACCTGGTGGATAAGACAGACTATTTCGCGTGCAATAGCAAATAATTCACGGACAATCAGGATTCCTGTTCATATGATTGATAAAATTAAGACCTATAAAAGACTGCGTTCAAAACTTTCGCTTGAACTGAACCGTGAGCCGACTGATGATGAGTTGTGCAGGGCGCTGAAAATGTCCCATAAAAAACTTACGGGGATAAAAAAGGCAATATTTAACGAGCCAATCAGCCTTGAAACTCCTGTTACTGATGATCTGAATATTGCTGATTTTATTGAGGATACCGGTTATCATTCGCCTGATGCCTATGTCGAAAACGGTTGTATCTCTGAGGATATAGAACATCTCTTTCATAACCTTGATAACAGGGAGAAAAAGATAATCTCTCACAGGTTTGAACTAAATGACAGTAAGTATATGACACTTGAACAACTGGGGACGGAAATGGGGTTTTCAAAAGAACGGATACGGCAGCTGGAAAACAGGGCACTCCAAAAATTGCGGACAGAAAAGAATGTTTTGCATTTTAAAGATTATATAGCATAAATTAAATCTCATACTTAAATACTCTATGACGCATACAGCTTTCTTCTCCAAGAAAGCTTTTTATTTTGTGGCTCTGCTCGGTGTTGCCCCTCGCGTTAAACGCCACCGTTCGCACTTTGCATCGAAAACTCAACGTTTCCGCTGACAAGTGCTCAACTCTCACTTCGTTCGTGGCTCTGCTCGGGGCTGCCCCTCGCGTTAAACGCCACCGTTCGCACTTTGCTCGGGGCGCTGTCTTGGATTATTCGGGTGTGCATAGCACTACTTTCGCTAATTGTTTGTGGCTCTACGCCTGCGCGTTAAACGGAACCGTTCGCAATAAAACCCAAAAGCGTGGTTTTGGTTTATTATTGCTCACCTTTCGCAACAAGTTGCTCATTCCTCTGCGCAGGCTAAAAAAAGGGGTTGAAAAGTTTTCTCAACCCCAAAGTATCAACCAACAATCTGTGTTGAATTACCCAACAATTTCTTTAACTTCTGCAGCCAAACCTTTGTTATCAAGTTTGATGCTTGGGCCCATTGTTGTAGTAATATATACAGACTTAACGAAAGTACCCTTTGCTGAAGATGGTTTTGCTTTCAAAATAGCATCAGCCAATGTAGCAAAGTTCTTTACTAAATCGTCTGCTGTGAATTTAACTTTACCTACAGGACAATGAATCATACCCTGCTTGTCAGCACGGAATTCAACTTTACCTGCTTTAGCAGCCTTAACTGCGTTTGCAACATCTAATGTAACAGTACCTGTCTTAGGGTTTGGCATCAAGCCTTTAGGCCCGAGCACTCTACCTAATTTACCCAACATACCCATACAATCAGGTGTAGCAATCAATGTATCAAATTCAAACCAACCGCCTGCAATCTTATCGATGATATCTTCAGTACCTGCAAAGTCTGCACCTGCTTCAGTTGCTTCAGTAACCTTAGCACCTTTAGCAATAACACAAACTCTGACATCTTTACCTAAACCTGCAGGTAAAACTACTGTAGATCTGATTTGTTGATCAGCGTGTTTTACATCAATACCTAATCTCATGTGACATTCAACTGTTTCGTCAAATTTAGCTACTGCTTTTGAGATTTCCTGCAATTTTTCAACTGCTGTTTTTATTGTTGAAGGTTGTTCAAAACCTTCTAATAATTCATTTACTTTTTGTTGTCTTTTTGTTAATTTTGCCATTTTTATTTCCTTTCATGGTGGTAACGGACATAATGTCCTTCCATTTTCTTAAAAATACCTGTACCTGTTATTCGACTACGGTAACACCCATAGATCTGCAAGAACCTTTAATCATTTCAACTGCAGCATCCATATCTTTTGCGTTTAAGTCGTCCATTTTGATTTTTGCGATTTCTTCAAGTTGAGCTCTTGTGATTTGAGCAACTTTGTCTTTCTTAGGGTTTGAAGAACCTTTAGAAATGTTTAACGCTTTCTTAATCAAAATTGGTGCAGGTGGTGATTTGATAACAAAAGTGAAACTTCTGTCTTCATATACATCAATGATTACAGGAATGATATAACCTGCTTTATCTTGTGTTTGAGCATTAAATTGCTTACAAAAATCCATGATGTTAACACCGTGTTGACCTAATGCAGGACCAACAGGAGGTGATGGATTTGCTTTTCCTGCTTCAATCTGAAGCTTAATTTTTCCTACTACTTTCTTTGCCATTTTTATTTCTCCTTTCGTGGTGCAAACGGGATAAATCCCTTCCACTTACTTTAGCATATACTATATTTTTTGAATTTGTTTGTATTCCAATTCAACAGGTGTTTCACGACCAAAGATTGAAACATTAGCACGAAGTTTAGACTTATCAGGATAAACTTCAGTGATGTCACCGATAAATTCAGCGAACGGCCCTGATGTAATTCTGACTTTGTCACCAACTTTAACATCAAGTTCAATTTTCTGAGTTTGTGAACCTGCTCTGTTGATAATCTTTTTGATTTCACTGTCTTTTGCAGGGATAGGTCTTTTAGCGGAACCAACAAACTTGGTAACCCCTGCTGTGTGACGAACAACATACCAGCTGTCTTCGTCCATAATCATTTCCACGAGAACATATCCGGGGAAAATCTTTTCGTCTTTTTCTAATTTCTTTCCGCCCTTGATTTGAGTAACTGTTTTTTGAGGTACTTCAACGCGGAAGATTTTATCAGACATATTCATATATTCAATACGCTTTTCAAGGTCGCCTTTAACCTTTGTTTCGTAACCTGAATATGTGTGAACTATGTACCATCTTTTTTCGTTCTTTTTAGAAGCTTTTTTAACCTTAGAAGAACCTGTTGCATCTTGAACTGCATCAAGTTCGCCGGTTGATTCATCAATAACTTCTTCGTTTTCTAAAAGGTTTTCGTCTTTTTCTGTCATTCTTATCACCTATACTGATGGGATTAATCCCAATATTGCTTTGAAAATAATATCAATAATGTAAACAGACACAGTAAACAGGAACACAATAGCAATTACTGCAAGTGTTTCTGCAATAACCTGTCTTCTTTCAGGCCAAGTGATTTTAGCCCATTCAAGTTTGACAGATTTTAAATATGCTTTAATTTGGTTTGCTGTATCGTTCATTTTGTTTCCTTTTATATAATTCGCGCCCTGAAGGACTCGAACCCTCGACATCCGGTTTTGGAGACCGACGTTCTACCAACTGAACTAAGGACGCTTAATTCAGTGAATAGTGAAGATTGAATAGCGTATTACACCATTCCGTACAATCTCTACCCACCGAAAAATCGATTACTTGGTTTCCTTGTGTACTGTGTGTTTTTTACAAGTCGGACAATACTTGCTTAATTCAAGTCTGTCTTTGATATTCTTTTTATTTTTTGTTGTTGTGTAGTTTCTTTCTTTGCAATCTTCGCAAGCTAAAACTACCATTTTGTCTACTTTTCCTTTGATACCCATCGTTTTTATCCTTTATAAAATTTTTCCTATTAAAAAAGAATGTGTTATCACATTCTTTTGTCGGCTATAATATCTTAAAATAAACATAATTATTTTGCAAATGTTTATTCTGCAATATTACGGTTTATTAACTAAAATGTTGTTTAGGGGTAAATATAGAATTAACCCTCACCCGTATTTGTAAGAAATCAAAGATTTCTACAACTACTCCCTCCCCCTTTACATAGGGGGAGGGTCGGGAGGGGGTAATCCGACCTTTTCGGAGTAATCCGCAGATGTTGGATTTTACTCATTGAGTTCACTGTTTGAGCGATTTTACTAACATAAAAAACATCT
>CACWZA010000021.1 GCA_902765215.1 uncultured bacterium
AGTTTGAGAGTGAATTATCATAGAGTTTTGGAATTTGTATCAGTAAGTTTTGAAAGATTTCCACCAAAATTTAAAAAGTTTAAGAATTCTCTCAAACTTCCGGGGGTACTTTTCTCAATCTCTCTGATAATCTACAAAAATGGCACAAATTTCCAAAAGGCAGAGAACTGACCAAATCCGAACAAGAATATCTTGTTTCTATAATTATAGAATGGATTAAGATACAAATTTCATAAAAAATTATCAGAGAGAATTGAACAAATTATCTGGTTATTTTGAACTGTCCGACATTTAAAATTAAACAATTTCCCACTTAATTTTTATAGTTTGATAGTTGGTTAATTTGTTTTGTCCGACATGGTTAGTTTTAAGTGTCTATTTATATTTGTTCTTGTTTATATTTTCTTATTCATTTTACACGAATGGGAAGAAGGTAAATATCCTGGCGGCTTTATAGAAATGATATCTTCTATGATAGAAATTGATGTATCGGAAGAACAAAAGAAAGCAAGCAGAATCCCGACGGGAATCTTATTATTACTGTTTACCATTGTTCCTTTTTGTTTTGACAATTATGTAATACCAATTTTAGTAACGGCTTTTTTAGGAATATTTGAGGGATTTGTTCATATATTTGGAATTAAACTGTTTCATAGAAAAGTTCCATATACTCCAGGTCTTTTAACTGCTGAACTAGAGCTGATAACGAGTATTGTTTTATTTGTGTATTTAACAAAAAATCATCTTGCAACAGGTTCTGATTACTTATTCGGAGTTTTGATTATGGTTAGTTGTTTTATGATTATGCAAAAAACACTAACAATGAGTATAGGAATGAAATACAGTGATTTACCTAAAAAATTAAAAAAGCAGCTTGCAAAAAAGAATTAATATAAGAAAGACAAAATTATTCTTTTTAATTTTTTTATTGCAATTCCTATAAAAACTGATATTGAAACACTAATTAAATAATATAAAAACCAGTGATATTCAAGATTATGGAATGCATACATTCCTACTCCTTCTCCTCCAAGTGGTGCAGGGTATATTCGCATTAAAATTCTTGTAATAATCCACATTATAAACAAATGGTTTGCCATAATATGATATGTGTTTTCTCCTATCAGTTTTATGAATTTTATATCTTTTATATAATCATAAATCAGATTAACCAAGAATAAACAAAACCAAATTCCTGTTATGCTCGTAACAATCGGAAGTAATATATTCCCGTTAAAAATTCCCCAAACTAATATGTAATCAAGACTTCCAAATTTACATCCCGCATATAACCATAAAAGCATTTGAAAAGTAAAAACGAAACCAGCAATTTTTGTGGAAAACGGATTTATTTTATTTATGTTGCTAAAGTATAAATTGCCTAAATATACAAAAAACAACGAAAACATGGTTCTTATCATTACAAGCAGAACCGAATGAGGTTCATAAATTTTGGCAATAACGGTTGATAAAATACATAATCCTATATAAATCCAAGATTTTATAATTGTATTTTTATCTTTTAAACTTCTTTGTAAAAACAAAAACGTTATAAGTGTAATAAATAATTGAGGAACAAACCAAAGTGGACACATAAAATCGAGTTGATGTCCGTTTAAGAAAGGTGCGAATAAAATTGTTTTCAAATTAAAAGAGTATCCCCACCATTTTCCAGATATTAAAAACACTAAATATGTTATCAAACCGTAAATAGCAAAATATAAATAGTACGGAACTAAAAGACTTTTTATACGTCTTTTCAGGTATTCATAAACATTATTAATATATTTTTCTTTAAATAACATTCCTGATATAAAGAAAAATAATCCTATATGAAATGAATATGGCGGAAAAAGAGTATTATTCCAAATATCCATATGCCCTATTACAACATAAGATATTGCTATAGCCTTTAAAATATTGATTCTATCAGAAATAATTTTGTCCATTTATAAAACCCTAATCGTCACTTTTATTATTTTCACCTTTAACAATGTACTTCTCGCCCCAATCGCACATGGCATACAGAATCGGAATAAAAGATTTTCCTTTTGGGGACAGACTATATTCAACTTTTGGCGGTATCTCTTTATAATCTTTTTTTATTATTAAATCGTCTTGCTCAAGTTCTTTTAAAGTATTATTTAAAGTCTTGTGGGATAACAAATTCAAATATTTTTGCAGAGCATTAAACCTTATAACATCGTGTCTGTATATTGCATACAAGACTGTTAATTTATATTTGCCTGTAAATAACGACATTGTATAGTTAAACCCTGTTCTATCAAAACTTTCAACTTCTTTTAAACAATCTCTTTCATTTGTTGTCATAGCGGTTACCTTTGTTACCGTACTTGTAAAATTTATACTGGTAGTTTAACATAAAACAAGAAAAAAGGAAAGTAGTCGCATTAAAAGATAACGTACAAAAAAACTGAATATAACTTTATTATTATAATGCTGTTTAAAAGCATCGGTAATATTGAAAATTAATTATCAATAGATATGAGAATTTGTATCATAGAGTATTGAAGTTCTTCCCTCTAAACTTAAAAAGTTTGAGAATTTTCTCAAACTTCCGGGGGTACTTTTCTCAATCTCTCTGATAATCTACAATTTCATTGTCCGACTTGTTTAATTTTAATTGTCTATTTATAAATATAAAAAGAAGTAAACGAAATGTTTACTTCTTTTTATTCTCCCGGAAATGGATTCGAACCACTGTTGGAAGAGCCAGAATCTTCAGTCCTGCCGCTAGACGATCCGGGAATACTTTTGTCTCTGATAAAAAAATACTCCCCAGGTTGGGCTCGAACCAACAACCTACCGGTTAACAGCCGGTTGCTCCACCATTGAGCTACTGAGGAATATTTCTATACTTATATATTAACAAATAATTTTTATTTGTAAAGGGGTATCCGGGCAATTTTTAGCATGAAACACTTTATTTTTTACACTTATCAATATTTCTTTTTTGCTTTTTTATATTTCGGGTGCTATAATAATCTTGGTCTAGTGGTAATATCATATTTATAATATGGAGGTGTTTATTATGAACATTGGTCGTATTGATGTTTTTGAAAATGAAGCTGAAATTACGGAAATGGTCGGTAAACTTCAGGCAAAAGGTCTTGAATATATGGCTGTTCCCGATGATTTTTGGACTACGGAAAATCACAACAAGGCGATAAAATCTGCAAGAAAAATGGGCAAAAAAGTTCTTGCAAAGTTCTAAAAAGAATATATTTTTTTTGAAAAAAAAAGACTGCGTTTCCGCAGCCTTTTTTTATTATTTAATAGCTTTCTTTGCTCTGTTGAGAGTCTTTTCTTTTCCGATAACTTCAAGTATTCCAACCATATCGGCGCCACAGGTTCTGCCTGTTACAGCGGCTCTCACAGCCCACATTGTAACTTTCGGTTTGATACCCTGTTCTTTCCAGTAGCCTCTGAATACTTCAAGTTTTTCGTGAAGATTTTCTTCTGTCCATTCCCAACCTTGTGCTTTTTCAACAAAATCTTTTAACACATTTTGAGATACTTCTGTTTCAATGGTTTCACGACCTTTTTCATCGTAATTAACATCTTCGCCAAAGAAATATTCTACTGCATCAGTTATATCAGATAACAATGTCAGCGGCTCTCTTGTAATCTCTATCATTTTGTCAAAATGTTCTTTTGAAAGTTCTGTTAAATCATATTTTTCAAGATATGGTTTTAGTCTTTCTTCCAGTTCTTCCATTGATAATTGTTTGATATAATGGCTGTTCATCCATTTTAACTTATCATATTCAAAAATAGAGTTAGATGACGAAATTTCGCCAATTCTGAAATCTTGTGCAATCTCATCAACTGTCTTAATTTCTTCCCCGTCAGAAGGTGCCCAGCCTAACAATGCAACAAAGTTAATCAACGCATCTGTTAAGTAACCCTGTTTTACAAAGTCGCTGACAGCAGTCGCCCCGTGGCGTTTTGATAACTTACTTCTGTCAGGTGCAAGAATCATACCTAAGTGTCCGAATCTCGGAACAGGTACGCCCAATGCCTCATAGATTAAGATTTGCTTATATGTGTTTGAAATGTGGTCTTCCCCGCGGATAACATGTGAAATTTTCATCAACATATCGTCTATAACAACTGCAAAATTGTAAGTTGGAGCACCGTTTGATTTTTGGATAACAAAATCACCAAGTAAATCTGTGTCCATGTGCAATTTACCTTTTACTAAATCATCAAACTCAAGGATTGATGTATCGTGGAATGCTCTTTGAGCCTTTGCAATATTAAATCTGATTGCTGGCTTTCTGCCTTCTGCTCTCAGTTTTGCTTTTTCTTCTTCCGTCAGGTTTTCGCATTTCTTAGAATATACATAAGGTTTTTTGTTTGCTGTTGCCTCAGCCTTTTCTGCTTCCAATTCTTCAGGTGTGCAGAAACATTCGTAAGCGAAGCCTGAATCTAAAAGCTGCTGAACATATTTAGGATAAATATCAAACCTTTCAGACTGTGTGTAAGGGCCGTAAGGACCTCCTACATCAGGGCCTTCATCCCAGTTCAGGCCTAATGCCTTTAAACTGTCAAAAATATTATCAATATATTCCTGTGATGTTCTTTCAGCATCTGTATCTTCTATTCTTAAAACGAATTTTCCGTTATTTTTCTTTGCAAATAAATAATTAAATAATGCCGTTCTTGCTGTACCAACGTGGAGGTTACCACTAGGTGACGGTGCAATTCTTACTCTTACTTCTTCCATTTTACCCTTCTTTCTATTAGTACTTTTATTCTAACACAAAAAAGGATGTTTATAATATTGATGTTTTTATTTTGGGGTTATCGGATAATTTTTCATATTTGCTAAAAAAAAGAGCCGACTTTTCGGCTCTTTTTTCGTTAATTTCTTTTATTGATTAAAACCATTTGAATTGTAAAACTCTAGCTACCGCATCAAAGTATTGACCATTGTTCCAGAGTTTTGCGATATCATTTCTTTCTTTTGTTGCTTTGATAGCAGGATCAGTTGTTTCAGGTACTGATTGTTGGTTTTGTGTCCTTTTGTGTTCTTCATTTTTTGCTATATTAACAACATCAAGCATAGGATAACCGTTTTGAATATAGTAATCTGTCGGCGGTTTTATATCCGTAAGAATACGATAATCATTCATATCGTCTTCAGGATTAATTCCGTTAGCCTGTCTAACCTTTTTGATGTCCGCATCGGGGTGGAGTCTCATGTACTCTGCAATACTCGTCGGTGTCATTTTTTTTGTCTCCTTTTTTATAAAATTATACACACATTTCAAGGTTATGTTCTTTTATATTTTGTTTTACGGCATTTTTCTTAAAAACTTTAACATTATTAAGCATTGTAAAGATTGTTTTTTCTGAGAACAATATTGAATATTCACAGCTATTAATACCGATATCATGATGTTAAATGCATTTAGTAGTTTAAGTAATAATTGTTATCAGTCTACATCGTTCAGAGGCAAAAATAACAAGTCTGTTGTACAAAAGTCAAACCCTCTGAAACGAGTTATGCCATGGATTTTTGGCGGGCTTATGACATTTGGAGGGGCTTGTACAAACGGTACTTCTCAGACATATTCGGGGAGTGAAAATTATGACGGAATAAGGGTTGAATATACTGATGTTTCAAAGCAAACGAAGGATTCTGTTATGCTCCCTGTTTATCAGTTGAAAGACAGACTGAAACCCGAAAATGACTTCCTCAGAGGGATGAAAATTAATCTTGCAAACGATTTTCGGGAAATGAAAGAAACAGATTCATTTGAAAGATATGTTAAATATAATGAATCAGGTGATTCGTACAGAGGAACAAGTTTTTACTCAGATTCGCTCCTGCCAAAAAGAATCGGGGTTCAGGAAAAAGCTTTCAAAAACAGTTCGTCAAAATATAAAGCGATGCGTCAAACTCTGATGCACGAGGTCGGTCACCATTTTGACAATTTCTTCGGACACGACCATAAATCAGATATTGCACAAAAGTGGGACTCTATTATGCATTATCACGAAAAATCACCTGCGTCTGATTTGTTTACTTTCAAAAATGAAAGTATTAAAGATGTAGTAATCGAAAGAAGTTTCTACGAAAATAACTCTCTGAGCGATAAAGAGGAATTTGTAAAGGCGCTTTATAAAGATATAAACAACCTTAAAAACAAAAAAGAACTTCCTAAGGATATTTATTATTATCTTAAAGATATCAGTTTGAATGACGGGGTATCACTTGAAGATTTAAAATATGAAGAAGGGGTCAGAACTGAAATTTATGCAAATCTGTTCTCTTACCTTTCAGGTCAGGATGACGGCGGCAGAGAAAAATTCCTTGATTGCTTTAGTGACAGCAAAAAAGTTGTAGCAAAAGATATGCGTAAATTCTTAAAGTTGGTAAAATAAGTTAGTCCCCAAATGGGTTTCTTCCTCTGAACAGGTTATCAATAGCATGTCCAAGCCCGTTTAATGCCCATCTGACATAGTGTCCGTCCTGCCACAAATGGTTTTGTTCATTATGATGTGCGATTTCTCCATCATAAATTACACCTTCGCGATATTTTATATCACCCGGGTATTCCTTCGGCTCCTGTTGGTTTTGGGTTCTTCCTTTAAAGGAGTCGCCGATAGCATCTGGTTTTAGCTTGTCTGTCCACAAAGAATTTTTGTTTAAGGCATCACTTATAGTCATTTGCCCGATTTGGAAGTCAGCACCAACCCCTAGTGCTTGTGATAATTGGTTAATCAATTCAGTTCTTTGTTTTGAATCACTAATGTTCAGACCATTAACATAACTTCTGATTGTTGTTAACGGGGAATCATCATATACACCGCCCGGCATTTTGAACTCCTTTCGATACAGATATACACATACTTAATCCTGTTCTGTATAACGGCAAAATGTTGTGAAACTTTAGATATATTACAATTTTGTTACACATAAAAAAGACGATTATTGTTTGAATAACCGCCCTTTTTTATTGTTTGAATTATTTATTGTTCAGAACTTTCTTCGCTTTCTTTTTTCTTTTTGAAGAACTTCTCTTTTTTCTTTTCTTTTTTAGTTTTTGTCGGATCGTTATCTATTTCTTCGTCGACTTCATCATCATCGTCATCATCGTCTTCTTCTTCCAAATCTTCTTCATCAGATTCGGTTTCATCCTCGCTATTATCTTCTTCTTCTGATTCAGATTCATCAGTATTATCGTCTTCCGTGTCTTCTGACTCTTCTGTTTCAGATTCAGAGGTTTCTTCTTCAGTATCCTCTGTTTCCTCATCAGTTTCTTCTTCGTCGTCAGATTTAGAAAGTTCTTCTATTTTCTTGCGTTCTTCGTCTTCTTTTGCAAGAATTTCGTTGATTTCGTCTTCGTTTTTAGCACGGATAACAGGGATAGACAGCATTAATGCCATTTGATCGTCTTCGTGTTCGAAGTTCAAATCAAGCAGTTCTCTGTCTAATTCCATATACTTTGATAAAAGTTCAATAAGCTCTCTTCTCATTCTGTCCATAATTGCAGGAGTAAGGTTTGTCCTGTCTTGCATAAGGACTAATTTAAGACGGTTACAAGCAGCATCTTTTGTGTTAGATGTTTTTTCGTCTGTCTGATGAAAAAAACTTACAACTTTATTATACAAGTTTGCAAAAATATCTTTCATCCTTATACCTTACCTTTCGTAAAGAAGTTTTTGATTTTGTCTATGATTGATTCCTTTTGATTAAGGTCTAACAAAGGAATATCTTCACCCATTATTCTGTGAGCAACATTTCTGTATGCTTTACCTGCTAAAGCAGTTTCATCGTTCACAATAGGCTCACCTTTGTTTGTTGAAGTTATGATTCCCGTATCTTCAGGAATAACCCCGATAAGGTCGGTTGAAAGAATTTCCGTAACATCTTCAACACTCATCATATCGTTTTGTTCGATAAGTTTCGGACGAACTCTGTTCAACAGAAGTTTGTAACTTTCGATTTCTTCTTTTGCTTCCAAAAGACCAATAATTCTATCGGCATCACGAACTGCAGACATCTCAGGTGTTGTTACAACAATTGCCTCAGATGCACCTGCAACTGCGTTTTGGAATCCCTGTTCAATACCTGCAGGACAGTCAACAAGGATGAAATCGTTTTTCTTTTTCAGTTCTTCGCAGATATCTTTTAATTGTTCTGCTGTTACTGATGATTTATCTCTTGTTTGCGCTGCTGCTAACAAAGCGAGGTTAGGGTTCTTTTTATCCTTTACCAAAGCTTGTTTAAGTTTGCATCTTTCTTCCACAACATCAACGATTGTGTACACGATGCGGTTTTCCAAACCTAACAGCAGGTCAAGGTTTCTTAACCCGATATCTGTATCTATTAATACAACTTTATTTCCCAATTTAGCGAGTGCGGTACCAATGTTCGCACTTGTTGTTGTTTTACCAACGCCGCCTTTTCCTGATGTTATTACTATTACTCGGCCAGCCATTAATCTTCTCTCCTTAATGTTTTATATATAACAATTTGTTCATTCTCTATTCTTGCTTCTTCAGGTGTAAATTCGTTTGTCTTTTGTACATACGGAACATTCACCGTGTCGTTTCTTCTTGAATAGAGGTTTGCTATTCTTAACTGAATAGGGTTCAGTTTTAATGCTCTTACTTTAGCATCTGTGTTCCCTTTTGAGCCGGCATGAACGATACCGCCCAAAATACCCCAAACGGTAATATCACCTGTTGCATTAATTTCACTGCCAGGGTGAGCATCACCAATCAGGAATATGTTACCTTCGTAAGATACAGTCTGACCTGAACGCAAAGTTTGAGTCAGGTACAGGGTATCTAAGTCTGAAGTGTTTGCTTTTATAAGTTCTACCCCTTCAGGAGTTATACCTTCAGTATCTAAAAGTACATATTTGCCTTCTTCTGCTGTTTCAACAGTTTCAGTAACTTCGTAATCGTTGAGTTTTTCCTGCATTGTTATAGGGGCAAAAACATCATCTTTTGACTCGGTTTCTTCTGTTGTGTTTGTTCCGAAGGTTATATCAAGTGCATCTTCTATGTCTTCGTTTGTGATTTCTTTGTTTAAAGAATCATAGATGTTTGCAACTTTTTCTTCTTTGCTCATTTCAGGAGTGTCTTCCTGAGAGTCTTCCGCTTCAGCTTCTTTTAAGAATTCCTGAGTTTCTTCTTCTAAGTTTTCAGACGGAACTTCTGTTAATGATTTTGTATCTGAAACGAAATCACCGATAGAGTTCATCTGTTTAAGCTGTGCAAAAGAGCTTATTTCATCTGATGAAGAAAGTTTTTCTTCAAAAGATTTTTCAACATTTGGTTTATAAGAATCATCAAAAGCAGGTTTTTGTTCCTGAGCAGAAGGTTTTCCTACTGATAATCCCAGTCCGACTGCAGATGATTCTGTGATTTCTGAAGTCGTTTCTATTTTTGCAATGGTTGATTGCATTGCTTCAATCAGGGCCTTGATACTCAACAATTGAGATTGTTTTAAGTCAATACTTCCGAGATTAAGGTGCAATTCTTTATTAACTGCTCCGTCAGATTCCAGTACACTGGTGATTTTAATCCCCAAATCTGAAATATTGACGGCATCACTTAAATCAATAACAAGTTTTTCTTTGTAATTCATCTTCTTATTTCCATCTAAACTAATACAATAACAGAATATCCTAAACATTCTGTCCGTTCAACAATTTGTATCGTTATGTAAAACACGGGTTTAGTTTGTTTATAATGTTTGAATTTGTGTGCAGATTGTTGATTACAAAGGTGTAAAAAAAGGGTATCGGTTGATACCCTTTTTCTTATTATGCTTCAAGTAATTTTTTTGCAAGTGGTTCTTCAACTTTCCCGTTGAGTGATTTTGATACTTTCTTTATTTTTTCTGCCATGACTTCCATTTCTTTTGTCCATTGGAAATTATCAAGAACATATTTTTCACCTTTTGAGAAGTCTCCGTCAATCTGTATTCTGATGATTTCTTTAAGCATTTTTTGGGCTGTAGGAATCATTTTATCAATGTGTACGGTTAACATTCCGTCCCCGTTGATTTCAAGAGCACCCTCTTTTAGGAAATAGTAGTTTTGCATAACGGAACGAACTCTGTGTGCCTGTGACATTGTCGGCTTAGATTTAAGCATATTATCAGCGGCATAGGTTACGATAATCTGTTCTTTTTCTTCTTTTGTGTACATACCGTTTTGTTCCAAAACATCAAGCATAGCAAGTGAAGTAATATCCGCTTTGTTTTCTTCTATGATCGATTTGTATTTGCCCAAAGCTTCCGTACCTGAGTTTGGCCCTAATGAGTGAGCATTTTCGTGACCTATTGTGAACCAGTGGTCAGCCTCGTCATTATAATATTTGTGCTGGTCGTGGTTCAGAATGGCATCAAGTCTTTCCTGTAATTTTTTGCGGGAATCTTCGCTTGTTATCAGACGGATTTGTCTGTGGTATACATTTCGTCTGCCCCCGCCTATTGTTAATGACAGTTTGTCATCGTTCGGAAGGTTTTCCGCCAAGGTTATACCTGCTCTGAATTCTCCGACATCACCGGATACTGTTACCAAGTCAACATCTACCATTGTTTGTTTGCTTTCTTTATCAGGTGATATGTTTTGAACATATTCGTCTTTGAACGGCATATTATCAGCCATAATAGGTAAATATGATTTTACTTTTAAAAGTGCTTCCGTTCCTTTTTTGTTGATAATTCCGACTCTGCCCCCGAGGAAATCTTTCCCGATAGGTGAGATGTTATGTTGTTCGAGAAGTGCTTTTAGTTCTTCGTTTTCGATAGCACTTTCTGTTAATTCGTCAGCGTAGTTTTCTCTTGTTATTGTAAATTCAAGCGGTGTATCCTGTAATTCTGCCCATTTTTTATCTGCATAAGCATCAAGCATAGGATCTGCTTTTCTCAGGGCTTTTGCCTGCAAAACGAGGTACTCGTTGAAGTCTTTGTTTGTAGATACCTTTGCTGCCTCGTCAAGTTCGTCTGCCATTTTTGAAAAATCGTCTTTGAACTTGTCAATGTAGTCTGTTGCAACAAGTTCATCCCCGTTTCTTTCAACAACAGAGCGTTGGTTAAGGATTGTTTTTACTTCCTCAACCTTTCCTCTTTTCATCATTCTGAGGACTGCCTGCTGAAATTCTTCTTTGCCCATATCTTCAGGGTAGCAGCCTTTTCCGTATGTGCCGTGAACCCCTTTTGCCAATTCGATTATGTTTGATTCTCTGTCTAATGCGCAGACACCTTTTTGTGCATCGTAGAGAATCTTTGTCAATTCTGCCCGTTTGTTGCCTTTTTCTATTTCTTTGTTCAGATAATCTTCAAAAGGTAAATTGTGGCAGTTATCGAGTTGTTTGTTTATCTTTTCAAGTATATATGCTGCCTTTACCAAATGTTTAAGTGCATCTTTGTCGCCTTGTGCAAGGTTTTTGTAGCCTTCAAAATCTTCATCAATCATTTTTTTTGTCACAAGGTAGTCTTTGTGAGTTCTTTTTTCAAGTTCTTCAAGACTAAGGTTTAATTCGTATTCTCTCATCTTAATTTCCTTTCGTTTGAAACAATTATACAATATTTAAGAGAATACATCTATACTGTTAAGGGAGTAAAATTACTCCAGCTCGACTGTGAGCATTTTGTCATTGTTTTTTATGCATGCGGCACAGAAGGAAGTTTCAAGCCGTACAGTTTTTGAATAGTTGTTAAAATCGCTCCCCATCCTGCCCCGATAATCATTTGCAAGGAAAGGACAGGCAAAAACTCCGTTTACGGTAAGAGTTCTGCTTGACATACAGTCTGTTGCCCCTGTCAGTTCCGGAAGGGTGTCGACATTATTTTCTGTTGCCCACTCGTTTATTTGTATAACGGCATTTTCTATCCCGATTTCTTCGAGTTTTTCCTGAAATCTGTTTATTATGCTGTTGTGCGGTTCTTTGTAAAAATTAGATACGCTGAGTATGTTTGTGAAATTGTATTTATCGAGGCATTTGAGGGCATAGATATTTTGTCTGTAAGAACCTCTTGTACGGACTGCATCATTTTTCAGTTCATCCCAGTGTGCAAAAGATAGTTTGAACATAATATTGTGTTCTTCATTAGATTCGACATTTCTTAAAAATCTAGCTTTTTTCTCGTTTATAAACGAGGCATTTGTGCAGATACAGACATTTGCTTTTTTGATACAGAGTCTTAGTATACTGTTAAAATCGGGGTGTGTCATAGGTTCTGCTCCTGTCAGGTAGATACATCTGATATTTTCGTTTTCAAGTTGGTTAAGCGACTCTTTTACTGTGTCAGTTTTTATAAAATCTTTGATGTTTTTTGTGAACGGGAATTTTATATAACATTCCCTGCAACGGGTATTGCAGTTTTTGGCAGTAAGTTCTATAAAAATATCGTTAAGTTGTTCAAGTTCGCACACAGGCGAAGCGTAAATAGTGTTCATAAATCCTCCTTTGTTATTAAAAATATTATTCTTACAACGCGGAAAATAAATTCCCCATGGGGGTAAATTATTGTTTTCTTTGTGATATATTATTAGTAGCAAATGCCGATATGGCTCAGTTGGTAGAGCAACGCATTCGTAATGCGTGGGTCGGGAGTTCGAGTCTCCCTATCGGCATTTCTTTCTGCAAGAATAATATATCGATAAAGGGAGTACGAGAACTCCAAGGAACGAAGTTCCTTTTATAGAGTTCGACGAGGGAACGGTGCCGTTTATCGCGAGCCGAAGCACAGAGTGGTCTCCCTATCGGCATTTCTTTCTGCAAGAAAATATTGTATATATAGGGAGAAACGAACTCCAAAAAGCGGAGCTTTTTCAGGAGGTCGAGCGGATTTGCGTACGGCATTTATGCCGGATAGCGAACAGATGGAGTTGACAGGTACGAAGTACCGCAAACGACACTCTGTGAGCACGGAGCAAATCCAAGACAGTCTCCCTATCGGCATTTCTTTCTGCAAGAATAATATATCGATAAAGGGAGTACGAGAACTCCAAGGAACGAAGTTCCTTTTATAGAGTTCGACGAGGAAACCACGCTTTTGATTTTGATTGCGAACGGTTCCGTTTAATGCGAGCCGAAGCACAGAGTGGTCTCCCTATCGGCATTTCTTTCTGCAAGAAAATATTGTATATATAGGTGCAAGAAATCTTTTATACATCTTACCTAAAAATTTTTTTGTTTTACTCAACCTACTATTTTCATGAGTTTTGTTGTAACATATGTATTATGTTTTTAGATAAACTAAGTAAATTTAATCAAAATATCAGTTATATCATTTTTGCATTAAATGGTTATTTGGCATTATTGTTATATATAATTTTTCATATGGATTCAGATAATGCAAATGTGGTTGCATTTTTCCTATTCAATGCAACTATTACTGCAATACTCTGTTTTACAGGTATCATTTGGTGCATAGAGCAAATAACCAAATATAAATTACAGTTTGTATTTCTTAAACATAAACCATGCACAATAATATTGCTGTTTGGTGCAATAATATCAACTATATATTTATTTCTACTTGCTCTGTTTTTGATATATGGTTTTATAGTAATGCCTATAATATCATAATAACTTGTATAAATATTTATGGTGGAAATGTATATTTAACCGTGGTATTCCTCTTTTTAGTTATTGAATTAAAATTCCATGTCCATTCTGTATCCGCTTTGTATATCAATTCGAGCGATATATTTATCCCGGTTGCTGTGTAGTCACAGGGCTTGTCCCTCGTACACTCTTTATAGGTATTGATTTATTAACTTATGAATTTATTTTATCAAAACTTTTTGTTTAATTCAATATTTTATCCCTGAGATACAGGGGAGATTCCCCAATGCAGTTTGTTTTGGAGTACTGAGTAAAACTTGTAATTCGTCGGGAATGCTAAAACGGCTTTGTTGTCATCGTGTTCTATTTTTACCTCTGTCAGTTCTTTTACGGTAGTTTGACCATCGCAAATCATATCCAGAGTTTCGTCGGAGCTTTTTATCACAACTGTTGCATTGGCAGGAACAACAAGTGGTCTCGCTGTCATTGTATGAGCGCAGATTGGAACAATGACCATTGCTTCAACACTCGGGTGGAGTATCGGGCCGCCTGCGGAAAGCCCGTAAGCAGTTGAGCCTGTCGGGGTTGCAACTATTATCCCGTCTGCAATATAGTCACTAACGTGTCTGTCGTTTATAAACAAATCAAACTTTGATGTCCTCGCAGAAGAATGACCTTTTATAACTATGTCGTTCAATGCCGTACAATTTTGTGATTTTAGCATCATGCGTTCTCTTAGCGTGTAATCTTTTTCTTTGATAAGGTTCCCAAGTTTTGGGGCATCTGATGGCGGAATAAGTGATAAAAACCCGAGTCTGCCGAGGTTTATGCCCATAACAGGGGTTGATGTTTTGGCAAAAAATCTTGATGTTTTCAATATTGTTCCGTCCCCGCCTATTGCACAAACGAGGTCATAGCCCGATTTCAGATTATCTATATCAAGAACATCATAATCAAGTTTTGATTCTTCAAGGGATTGTTTTAGTTGTTCTAAAACTTCTGCCGTATGTGAAACTTTTTTATTTGGAACTATTGCTATTTTCATACAGATACCCTATCCCATATTTTTGTTTTTGTCCATCATTTTCTTTGTATAAATCATATATTTTTTACATTCTTCATTGTCGGAATCAAGGTCATAGGCTTTTGAAAAATCAAGGTAAGCCTTTGGATAGTTTTGAACCTTTAAGTATGCCATCCCTCTGTTATAATATGCACTTGCATTTTCTGATGAGAGATTTATAACCTTTGTGCAGTCCTCGATTGCTCCGTCGTAATCTTTCAGTATAAATCTCAGCGCCCCTCTGTTTGTGAGTGCTCCGAGATGAGAACCGTTCAGGTAAATTGCTCTGTTGAAGTCCTTAAGTGCTGCTTCTCTGTCGTTTGTTTTGTATTCGATAACCCCGCGGTTATAGTATACATCTGCATCTGAATGGCAAATCTTTGCGGCTTTATTTATATCCGCAAGTGCCTTTTTGATTTTACCCTGTTTTGAGAATAATAAACCTCTTGCCATATATGCCTGATAACATTGTGAATCGAAGTCTATTGCTTTGTTGTAATTAAGCATTGCTTCTTCTTCGTTATTAACGATTTCAAGCGCAACCCCTTTATTGAAATAGAATTTTGCATCATCAGGTCTGAAAGAGATTGCTTTTGTGAAATCATAAATTGCACCGTTGTAGTCCTGCATTTCAAACTTTGCTATTCCTCTGTTATAGTATATGTCAGAAGAATTAGGTGAGAGTGAAAGCGCTTTTGTATAATCTTCAACCGCACCGCTATAATCTTTATCCTGCAGTTTAAGTAATGCTCTGCTGTTGTAACCTTTTACATAGGTTTCGTCTAAGGAAAGAACTTTTGTAAAATCTTTCAGTGCATTTTTTGTGTCATCCAGTTTTTCGTAAGAGTTTGCTCTTGCTATATAAGCATCTTTGAATTTATCATCAAACACGATACATTTTGAGAACGAGTTTACCGCACTCTTATAATCTTTAAGGTTATAGTAATCTGAGCCGATATTATAGAGTATTCTTGCATCGTGTTTATTTCCTTTTAGTATTTTTGAATAGTGTTCAATGGCTTTTTCGTATTCGTTTTGTTTTTCATACATCTTAGCCATTTTTTCGTGCGCATCGGGATCTGCTCCGTTTATTTCCAAAAGCTGTTCGTAATCTTTCATTGCAGATTTTAAATCGTTCATTTTTTCGTAAGTAAATGCTCTGTCAATCAGCGCATCTTTTGATTTTGGATTAATTTCGAGTGCTTTGTTATAATAATTTATTGCGGCTTTATAGTCTTTTTTGTCCTCATAGCTGATATTTCCGCAGAGTATGTAGGAATAATCTGACGGGTTAAGGTATAATGCGTGTTTTAAATCGTCTAATGCTCCATCTGAATCACCGAGGTTCTTTTTTGCAATTGCTCTTGTGTAATACGCTTTTTCATACATTGGCTTAAATTCAAGTATCCATGTACATTCTTCTGCGGCTTCTCCCCACATACCTTTTTTCAGATAATAACTCGCTCTGTCGTAGTAAAGGTCAATATTTGTATTATTTTTTCTTATGCGGGCATTGATTAATCTGAGTTCTTTATCATCAAGTTTTTTCTCATCACTCTCTGCATCTGCGTGAGCATCTGTTTCTTCAGAGTTTGGGTTTTCGCTTGGTTCTTCCTGAGAGTCGTAAGTTTTTGCAACAGCATCTTTTTTATCTTTTTTTGAAATCAGGTCTTCAATTGAAGCAAATTCTGACGGGTCATGAGTTGTCATAGTAGTGTTATCATCAGTCGTTTTGCTGTTTTCATCAGAAAAATGCTGTGCAACATTTTTATATTCCTGTTGTTCCAGTTCTTCAACCGAAGTGCCGCCTAAAATATCGTTTATAACGGAATCTCTTGTCGGAATAATATCAAACTCGTTTTCAGTAGTGCCTCTTTTTTTAGTCAGTTTTTCTTGTTTCTTTGCCAGTTTTTCGGCACGCTTTTTTGATTTGGCAAGTTGTTTATCCTGTTTGAGTTCTTCTTTTATTTCTTTCTTTTCTTGTTTAAGGGCGATTTTTTGTGCTTTCTTTTCTTCTTTTAAATTTATTTTTTCCTGTTTTCTGTCTATTTTAGCCTGTATTTTTTGTTCTTTTGCAGACTGTTTTTCCATACGTCTTGTTGCTTTTTTGATACTTTTCTGTTCAGCCTTAAACTGTTTTTCATCGTATTTCATCTGCTTAGCGGCTGTTTTCATCGTCTTTTTTTCTTTAACATCAATATCTTTTGTTAAAGAATCAGCCTCTGTTTTTTGTTTCTTTTGAGCAGGTGCTGACTGGACATTCTTGGTTTTTGCCGATGCAATCTTTTGTTCTTTTTGTTCAAGTTTTTGTTGTTTTTTGTATTCTTTGTATTCGGCTTTGTCGTCAAGTTTTGCTTGTTTTTCGGCTTTTTTCTCTGCTTTGGCAGCGGCTTTTTGGTCGATTTTAGCCTGCTTTGCAGTTTCTTTTTCTGCTTTTGCAGCAGCCTTTACATCTGCTTTAGCCTTTTTTGCAGCATCTCTGTCGGCTTGTTTGGCAGCTTTTTTGTCCAGCTTAGCTTGCTTTGATGCCGCTTTCTCTGCTTTTGCAGCAGCTTTTTTGTCCAGCTTTGCTTGTTTTGCCGCTTCTTTTTTTGCCTGTTTTTCAGCCTTTTTATCAAGTTTAGCCTGTTTTTTTTGTTCTTTTTCTATTGCTTGTTGGTTTTTTTTATTTATTTTTTCTTGTTCTTTAGCGGCTTTTTTTTCTTTTTTTATGGCATTTTTGTACTCTTTATCCGCATTACTGATATCTGATGCGTATCCTGTTATTGTTTTTGATTTTTTTTTTGACTTTCCTGAAAGGTCTAATCTGTTCAGGATAATTGCATTATTTGATGCGGAATCAAAAACATTTTTGTCCATTTTTGTTTCGTTCCCTCTGATAATAGTATCAATTTTATCCTCTCTGGAAAGCCCTTCTTTATTTGTTATTTCTTGTTTTTCGGGTACCTGTATTCTCTCTGTGGAGTGTAGATTTAAGTCAATTTCCTTTGGTACGGTTTTTATTTCAGGGAGTGCTTCTTTCTGTGCTTCAACCGTTTTAGCGTTGATAGAAGTAGGATTGTTCTGTTTTACACTTGTTGCACAAGTCGATCTTTTAATGAAGTGATGGATATCACCAGAATTGTTCATTGTGCCTGATGCGAAACCTGTGTTACTGATGAATAATGCTATCCCTAATATGATTATACTTTTTCTCTTTATCATAAATACCCCTGTTTAATTTGTTTTCCGTTATATTTCTATTGATTCTTCTATGTCGAGAACCAGTGGATTTTTCCCTGTTCTTGTAATTTCTGATTTGAACTTATTAATATCAGCATTTATCTGAGGGAAAGTATTGTAGTGCATAGGAATGATTGAGTTTGCACCTATCCACTTTGCCGCTGTTGCAGCATTTTCAATATCCATAGTGAAATGTCCGCCTATCGGTAAGATTGCAACATCAGGTTTGTAAACTTCCCCTAAAACCTTCATTTCAGAATTAAGGCATGTATCTCCTGCGTGGAAGATGCGTTTCCCTTCAATTTCAAAAAGGTAGCCGACAGGACATCCCGTATAAGTTCCGTCGTCAGATGAACTTGAATGGAAAGCGGGTAGTGCAATAGCTCTGCCCCAGTCGTAATTTATCCATCCGCCAAGAGAAATTCCGTTAACATTTACTCCATATCTTGAGCAGTATTTTGCAAGTTCAAATACAGCAGTAATTAATGCGCCCGTTTTCATTGCAATTTGAGGCGCTTTTCCCAAATGATCAGCGTGTCCGTGTGTTACAAAGATATCTGTTACATTAGAAAAATCGTAATTTGGTGCTTTAACCAAAAACGGGTCAATGAGTATAACACCCTTTTCTGTCTGAATTTCAAACGCACTATGCCCTAAATATGTTAACTTCATTAATATCCCCTGTGATAGTCTTTACCTAGTTAAATATTATCATTATTTGTATTAAAATACAAACATGCAAAAATATGAAGAGTTAATGAAAGAATGTATATCTCTTGCCAAAAAAGGTGTGGGCAGTACTTCGCCAAACCCTATGGTGGGTTGTGTTGTTTTGGATAAGAACGACAATATTATTGCAAAAGGTTATCATCATAAATACGGGGAGAACCATGCCGAACGTGATGCTCTTTTAAAAATAAAAGACGGTAGTGACAGAGGCGGAACACTCATTGTTAATTTAGAACCGTGTTCTCATTTTGGAAAAACCCCACCGTGTGCCGATTTGATAATTGAGCGCGGAATAAAAAAGGTTGTTATAGGATGCAGAGATAATAACCCGAAGGTAAACGGCGGCGGTATCAGAAAACTGCAGGAGGCAGGAATAGAAGTTGTTGTCGGTGTTCTTGAGGATGAGTGTAGAAAGTTAAACGAGGTGTTTTTTATGGATATTGAAAAGAATAGGATCTTTGTTGCCCTAAAAACTGCAACTACTCTTGATGGTAAAATCGCCACATCAAACGGCGATTCAAAATGGATAACTTCTGAAATTTCAAGAGCAAAAGCAAAAGAGATAAGACAATACTATGATGCCATATTAACTTCTTCATCAACGGTCATTGCTGATAATCCATATATGAACCATAAACTTAAAATAATTTTAGATAGAGAATTTAAGACAAAATTCAACTCTAATATATATGCTTCAGGAAACATAATTCTGGTTGTCGGGGACGGGGTTTCATTGGATAACCGGGATATCCCTGATAATGTCACGATTCTTCCTTGTTCAGTAAAAAACAATAAATTTGAATTAAATATTCTCTTGCCGCTTTTGTATGGAAAGGGTATAAAATCTCTCTTTGTTGAGGCAGGCGGAGTTTTGGAAGGCAGTTTTATAAAATACGGTTATGCTGATAAAATATATCAGTTTGTTGCTCCGAAAATTCTGAACGATAACAGCGGAAAATCTTGTTTTGACGGTGATAATATTTTGAAAATGGCTGATTCTAAGGTGTTTAAAATAGTAAGTACCGAAATGACAGGTGATGATCTTCTGCTTGTATACTCCCCAAATTATTAACTCATATCCTATAAATAGTTGAGTTTTAGACATTATTGTAAAGTTTTGTAAATTGTTGCCGTCATATTTTTTGACTTATTGTCGACAGTCATTAAATAACATATTGAAAGGTTTGATAAAAAAAGGTTTGATATTATGGCAGGAATCGTGAGTTTACTAACTAAGGTGCTGGTACCAAGCACAAATAACGCAGCAGCAGTCGCAACAGCTGCTCAGGGTACAACAGTAAATGGTAATCCGTTCGGAAATGCATACGGAAATCCGTTTGTAAGTCCGAGATCTTATTCAGGATATGCAAAAAACAGACCGGTAAGCGGTGGTTATTTTGCAGGTTACTACAACAATAAACCAAATATTGTTGGTCAAAGATTATTTTTGGAAGTTTAACTAACCTAACTTAATTTAAAGGTAAAAACAGTCTCAGGTTTCCTCGTGGAAACAAAAGGGTGTGAATGTGTGTAGTTCCCACTCGGTGGGCAATAGATGGGTAATCCAACAGGTTAAAATCAATTAACAACAGAATCAAAAGCCGGCTCAACAGTCGGTTTTTCTTTTGATTATTATTCCTCTCTGCGTTATCTATATTTGCGGTATAATTTTATTGATAACAGATGATTATGGAGAGATTATGAATATAGAAGCGTCATGCGAATTAGAAAAGGAATTATTTAAAAATGTGTTTGATAAAACACCTGATTATATAAAGAATAACAAGTTAATGGACTTTTCCAATGATGGGGAATTTACATTTACTTTGAAAAAGGAGCATTTGTATCCTTATGATGAAACAACAAACCCGGAAGGACTGAATTTGCTGGACTGGTTTGCTAACTACTCAAAAGAAGCAAAGGTTTCAACCGCAGGCATCAGAGGCCCGCAAAATATTTTATTCCCTCAGGATACAAGATTTCCGATTAACTTAGTCGGGATAGTTTTGGCAACTTTGGCAAAAGCTCTTGTTGTTAGAGAAAAATATGAAGGTAAAGAGATTATAAAACTTGTCGGAAGTGAAGTCAGATATAATTCGCAGTTATATTTAGACGCTATTGCAAGAATACAGGCAGCGCAGGGGATAAAAACCCTGACTCCGCAGGGCAGAAAAACTATTCCTATCTGGCTTGCATCATTTTTGGCGTTCAAACTTGATTTGGTCGGCGGTGAATATATTACCTCAAGTCATGGTATATCCGTTAAAACCGCAACTAAAGATTTAAACTCTCAGGGGAGTCAGTATCTCCCGGAAGAATCATTAGAGTTTGTTAATAAGATACAAATGATTTTTGATAAGGTTGAAAAAGAAGGCAGTTATGAAATAAAAATATCTGCTAAGGATAACCCGTTGATTGATGAATCCGTAATGACAAAACTTGAAGACGGTATAAACCTCTATGTTGATTATCTGAAAAATGGGGTTGCAGAAGATTTATCAAAACTTAAATCAATGGAAAACAAAATTGTTATAGAAAGTGTCGGCGGTTGTGCATACAGAACACTAAGCCGTGTACTTGATAAACTCGGACTTTCTGATAAATTTGACTGGAACAATACGGAAGAGGATCCGTTCTTCCACTCAATCGGAAAATATGATACAGATCCTAAGGGGAATAGAACTTTTTATGATTATTCCGTTGATGCAACCGTTTTGGCAAAAAGACCAAACGGTGAAAAGTATTTTCCTGTTATCGAATCACTTGATTATGACATAGTTTTGAGAGAATATCCTATCGGAACTGCTGTATTAATCACAGACCCTGATCACGACAGACTGACTATTTGTGAAATAGAAAACGAAGGTAATATTCCTGCTTTGGAAGAAAACGGAATTTCTTATGTAAAATTGGATAACGGCAGAATATTAACTGTATTTACGGCAAATCAGGCATTTTTAATGCTGATGGATTATCGTGCAAAACAATTGAAACACTCTCACCGTTGGAATAATCACCCGAGATTTATGATTAAAACAACAGCGTCAGCGCTTTCCTGGGATGAATGGGCTAAGCACAACGGTGTTGCTGTTGTGAATGTTCCTGTCGGGTTTAAAGAAATTGCAAACATAATGAAAAAGGTTGAGCTTCAGCTAAAGAACTCACCTGATAAATCTGTCAAAGTAGATGATGTATTCGGGAACACAATTGATTTGGGTATTCAGCCTCGTTTAATCTTTGGCGGTGAAGAATCGGGCGGTATGATTATGGGTGCTGAAGATACGGTTAAATCGTTAACAGGCAGAGAAGCAATAGCAATGCGAGAAAAGAGTGCAACAGAGGCGATTATTGTCGCATCTTCTCTTATTGCGCAGTTAGAAGAAGAAAACAAAACACTTTCTCAGTATCTTGCAGATGTGTTTGAACATAACAATATCACTTCTTGTTTTGATACAAGAGAAGATATTGCCTACTACAACGAATCTGAGCCTGATATTGAAAAATTGAAACTTGCAAAAACAGAGGGCGAAAAACAAAGAACAAAGAACGATTTGTTCTTCCTGTCTTTAGCAATAGGTGTATCTAAAGGGATAATGACACTTGATGATGCTATCCTTGTTCTCAATGATGCCTTCCCGGGGTTAGATTTTGAGAGCGTAACCGATATTAAATTTGTAGGTGACGGTACATATATCCAATTTAAGGATAAATATATCGAAATCCGTCCGTCAGGTACTGATGCAAAAACAAAAGCATACGGCGGGGGTAAATCATACAAGGAAATTTGTGACTATGCCCGTATTTTGGGAAATTATTCAGGTGAAAGAACAGAACTTCACAGACAATTTATATCTGATGAGTTTTATAACAATGCAAAAGAAACAGCACTTGTTGATTATCTGAAATTTGTGGATAAAGATGCAAATAATGAGGTATTTGTTATACCTGAATACAATTTTTAAGGAGGTATTATGGAAAATAAAAATCAAAAAATAGCCATTTACCCCGGAAGCTTTGATCCTATTACTTTAGGGCACTTAGATGTGCTGAGAGACGGGGCAAAGATGTTTGATAAGGTTATAATCGCTGTTGCGGAAAATTCTGCAAAGACAGGCATGTTTTCTGTTGAGAAACGGAAAGAGTTAATAAAAGAAAGCGTAAAGGATATCCCTAATGTCGAAGTTGACAGTTTTGAGGGGTTGACGATTGAATATGCCAAAAAGAAGGGCGCGACTATTTTGCTCAGAGGCCTAAGAGCTGTTTCTGATTTTGAGTATGAAATGCAGTTATCTCAAAACAACAGAGCCCTGTGCGAAGATATAAAAACTGTGTTCCTTATTACAAGACCTGAGTACAACTTTATTTCATCAAGTGCTGTAAAAGAGATACTGAACAATGGCGGTGATGTTTCAAAATTTGTTCCGTCTGAAATTGTCGGAATGTTGAAAAAATAAGGGAGAGCCGTTATGCTCAATCAGTTTTCAAGAACGGAATTGTTAATCGGAAAAGACGGGTTAAAAAAGCTCCAAAATTCCCGTGTTGCTGTGTTCGGGCTTGGAGGCGTTGGCGGGCATGCTGTTGAGGCACTTGTAAGAAGCGGAATCGGGGCAGTAGATTTAATAGATGATGATAAGATTTGTGTTACTAACCTAAACAGACAGCTGTTTGCAACAACAAAAACTATAGGTAAATATAAGGTTGATGTTGCTGAAGAACGACTACAGGAAATTAACCCTGAGGTTAAAGTTACAAAACATCAGGTCTTTTATTCGCCTGAAACTGCTGATAAGTTTGATTTTTCAAAGTATGACTATATTATTGATGCGATTGATACAGTAACGGGAAAGATTTCTTTGGTCGAAAAGTCAAAAGAAAGCAATGTTCCGATAATTTGTTCAATGGGTGCTGGGAATAAGATGGATCCGACAAGGTTTGAGGTGACTGATATTTCAAAAACCTCTGTTTGTCCGCTTGCGAAAGTTATCAGGCAGGAGCTGAAAAAACGCAGAATAAAAAAGGTAAAAGTTGTTTATTCAAAAGAAGTTCCCGTTAAAATTGACGACAGTTCATTGAAAGAAGAATTAAAAGAGGGCAAGCACAGAATTCCGGGAAGTAATGCGTTTGTCCCGTCAGTAGTGGGTTTGATAATTGCAGGTGAAGTGATTAAGGACTTGATTTCTTGCAAATAATTACCATATTGTTAAGAAATATTAAGTAGACTTGAACTTATTAATCAATTTATGGAGGAAGTGGTACTTTATATAAATGTAAGCGGGATATAAGATGGGGAATTTATTATGGGAAATCCCGCAAAACAGAATTAAGTTGATGTTTCTTTGATATTTCATATTAACAAATTAAAAGACAGATGTTGCCAGCATCTGTCTTTTCGGTTTTATATTTCTTTGATATTGTTTGTTTTTTGTTAGAGGATAGCTCCTCCTCCACCGCCGCCTCCGCTGCCGGCACCTGCTCCTGAGCCTTCGTCGACTTCTTGTTTCTTTTTGCCCTGACCCGGGGCACTTTCCATGAATTTTTGTGCAGCTTCCTGCCCTTTTTCTGTCGTTTTTTCTGTATCTTCGTCTGTTTTCTCAAAGCTTCCTGTGGTGTCTTCCGAGTAGATTGTCTGTTGTTCAATCATGTTGTTCAGATAACCTACATATTCAGCCATTGTATCGCCGTTTTCACCGCATTGACCTTCAATCTTAGCATTATTAAACATCTTGGTTGATGCTCCACCCATCATAAGTGCTGCTGCACCCCAAACTGCCGTTGATGATATTGCTGCAGGAGCATCAGGGAAGAATGGCGCGAATTTCGGAATTGCTCCAAGTACCATTGCTACACCTATTACAATTGTACATGCTGCTAATAATCCGCCGTTAAGTTTTGCTATAGGTTCTAAAGTGTTACCTACTTTTAGGAAGTCAGAAACAGAAGTACCTGCTTCACTAACACCCTGTGCTTCCGCATTGTATACAGCATAGGCATCAAGTCTGCCTTTTGTTTCTTCCATTTCTTCAATCTGGTCATCAAATTTTTGACCCTGTATTTGTTGGAGTTGTGCCCTCAGAGCTTCTGCTCCCTGTTTATCACCGCAAGCTTCTGCTGTTTTTAATTTTACCTGTAAGTCAGCAGCTGAGCCGACTTGTCCGTTAACACTTTCTGCGTATACTTCACTTTGTTCCTCGTATTCTTCGACATCTTCGTCCATCATTTCCATAGTTTCTTCAAGTAGATCTGTTTTTTCCTGGATTTCGGCATCAGTTGCTTCTGCCTCATCGTTTCGCGCAACTCTGTCACTTGAGTTAGGGTCAAACATGCCTAAGAAACTTAAAGCTAATGCTACAGCACCTCCTGCGAGTACTAAGCCTGCACAAAGGAGTGATGCAAAACCACCGGAATATTTACCTGTTTCTGCGTTTAAGACAGTTTTTTGGAAGATTGCCATACAGGTTCCTGTTACCGCTGCTCCTGTTGCTGCTGTTGCTGTTCCAGCAGTTGCGGCAGTACCGGCTTCACTACTGTCAGTACCTTCTGTATTTATTGCACTTGCGGCTTCTTTCTTCCTCAAGTCCATATCGTAGTCTATTTCATCCCAGTCAGCAGGAGTCAGCAAACTTTCCATTTTATTGACCTGCATTGCTTCTGACCTTTCGTCAAGCTTGAGTTCGCCTTTACGGTACGCAACATAGAGCATCTTTGCGTTGCTCTTATCGATGTTGTATTCTCTACCGTTGTAATTGACCGGAGGTATTCCTGCCATTATGACTCCTTAACTAATCTGTACTATAGATACACATACAGTATGTACCATTACGTATAACGGCATACTTTCCTTGAAACTTTAGTTCATGAAGACAAATGTTTACATTAATTTACATTTTTTATCATGTAAAAAAATAAACAGTTAAGAAAAATCTTAACTGTTTATCTGTTAAATTAAATATATCCTTATATGCTATCCGATATTATATTTAAGCATAGAAACTGTATCTACACCTGATATTTCTTTAATCTTTTCAGCACCTTTAAGCGGTGTGAGTTCGATAATAAATGCTGCTGCTTCAACCCTTCCGCCTGCTTTTTTTACAAGGTTACATGCTGCTGCAGCAGTTCCGCCTGTTGCAAGCAGGTCATCGATTACAACTACATTTGCACCTTTTTCTATAGCATCAGTGTGCATGTGAATTGTATCCGTTCCGTATTCAAGTTCATAGGATTCGCTTATTGTTTCGGCAGGAAGTTTGTTTGGTTTTCTCATCAT
Organism: uncultured bacterium; assembly: GCA_902765215.1. GTDB lineage: Bacteria > Cyanobacteriota > Vampirovibrionia > Gastranaerophilales > Gastranaerophilaceae > UBA2883. The sequence goes on from CACWZA010000021.1 coordinate 25,848, forward strand.
AACAAAACCTGCTCCGAGTCTTAAAGCCAATGGAGCACCAAATACAAACCCTCTTGATTCTATACCTGCGACATAATCTATTTTTTTATCCTTAAATTGTTCGTATAAAAAATCAATCATCGCCTGAAACGCTTCGGGATTTTTTACTCCTGTTGTGATATCTAAAAATCTTATACCTTTTTTAGGAAAATCGGGTACTTCTCTTATTGTTTTTCTTACATCTTCTAATAACATTTCAGCTCCTTAATTAAATCTTATAAAAATTATTTTACTTGTTCTGCCTGTTCTGCCATTTTTTGTTCTTCTTCTTTGATTAGTCCGTGGGTTGTTTTACCCCAGTTCATATCTTTTGGTCTGAACAATATTTTGGCACAGATATACAGCTCCATCGGGAACCATATAATAAGCATATATATTGCAGTATAACTTGCCTCTTTTAAAGCTTCTAACGGTTTCATATTGCCGTATCTGCGTAAACTGTATCTGATTGCAATAAAGAATCCGAAAGCGACGGCAAATGAGATTATAACAGAGGACATTAACTCATTCTGAAAAACAACACCTGATTTATGAGTTGCCCATTTGAAAAGTCTTATCAAGAGTTCAAACATAAACCATAATGGCATTATAAACTCTGTTATATATATAACCATATCTGTTTTTGCACGCAAAGACATTTCCTTTGAAAAAATTGCTTCAAAGAAATATTCCAAATATCTTCTGATTGTTCCCTCAAGCCATCTTCTGCGTTGTCTGAATAACGGTATCGGGTATTTTACCCCTTCTTCATATACGATGGCATCCAGACAATAACGCACATCCCAGCCCTTAATATGCAATCTTGTAGACATGTCTAAGTCGTCAGTGATTGTATAATTATTCCATCCGCCTATATCTTCAAGAGCGGTTCTTTTTATCAGTTCACCGTTGCCGCGAAGTTCAACAGCACCTTTAATTGCATCTCTGCCGACCTGCATGTATGCATCGAGGGTGTATTCATTATTCTGACATTTAGTCAAAATGTTTGTTTCAGCCCCTCTTATAATTTTTCTAGCTTGTACTGCACCAACATCTTCCGGCTGGAGGTTAGGAACGAGTTTGTTTAAAAAGTCGGGTTCAACTGTTGCATCTGCGTCAAAGACTAAAACTGCTTCCCCTTTTGCGAGAGGGAGTGCGTCATTAAGTACGGCAGATTTTCCCGGAAATGCCCCGTCTTCTCTGTGCAGATATTTTACATTGTCGTATTTTTCGCATATTCCTTTGATGACATCAAGTGTGTTGTCTGTACTTCTGTCATCTATCAGGATAATTTCAAAATTAGGGTATGACAATGCTCTTATGTTGTTAACAGTATGTTCTATAACAGATGCCTCATTGTGGGCAGGTATCATAACGGATACAAACGGTTTATAACTTTCATCTATCTCTTTAGGGTTCTTCTTTAATTTTCTTTTATTGTGCCAAAGTGCAAGAGAGGTATAAACTCCGTATAATGCCATTAAACACAGTAAAATTACCAAACCCCAAATGGTATTCATTCTGTACTGAAAGACATACAAAAATGCCCACAATCCTGCTAATATTATAAATAGTAAAATTCTCTCTCTCATATTCTCCCCAATTCCAATAAAATCATACCAAAAATACCGATTAAAAAAAAGAATTTTTACGGGGATTTTTACATTAATTATTGTTTACTTTTGTCTATTTTGTTGAGAGGGATAAAACAACCTTACCCTTTGAAATAATCGCAGATGAGTTTTTTTTCGCCTTTTGGCATAAGTTTACGGACACTGCTTTTAAAGGTTTCAACAATAGGGTTTTTGTCGCAATCTTCAAGCTCTTTCATAAGAATTGCTTTTTGTAAAATTGCATTGTCGTACAAGTCTTCGCATAAGTCAGATGTTTTTAATCTCTTTTTGAATTTTTTGATTTGTTCGTCAACTTGTTCTATTTTCTTTAAAATTTCTTCTTTTTTCACTAAATCTATTCCTTAACTTTGTACAAACAGAATACACTTTTTTTATTTTTCGTACATCAACCATTTGGGGTATGATATACGGGTTTCATGCCGTTTAGCAAACGGTGGTTTGTTTGTCGATACCCAACATTAATGCATCCATGTTTGATTTTGCAAGTTTCTTTCTTGATTCAGGAAGCACCATATCAACGGCCTTTTCCATAATAGCAACATTAAGTGTTGTTTCTATATTTGAAACTACCCCTAAAGAAACCATGTTTGCAAGTTTATGATTTCCCATAGAGATTGCTTTGTCTGTCATTGGCGCAAATACATAATTTATGTCTGTGCGAGGGCGGGCTTCTTCAACGAGTGATGAATTACATATAATTGTTCCGCCTTTTTTAACTTTAGAGATAAATCTGTCAAAGGATAGCTGATTGAGTGCGATAACGCAGTCAACATCTTGTTTGTGAACAGAGCTGACTTCTTCGTCGGAAACAACTATTTCGCAGTTAACCGTTCCGCCACGCATTTCTGCACCATAGCACGGATACCAGGTTACATTTTTACCGGCAAGCATAAACGCATTTGCAAGTACTTTTCCTGCAAAAAGTACACCTTGTCCTCCAAATCCTGCTATTATATAATTTTTCTCCATTGAATTTACCTCAGAATTATTATTTATCCCTCTGTGACATCTTTGAAAATTCCTAACGGGAACACAGGAATCATTTCGTTTTTAACTCTTTCATGTGCCTCATCAGGAGTCATTTTCCAGTTAGTAGGGCATGTGGAAAGAATTTCAACAAACCCGTAGCCCAAGCCGTCCAGTTGAACCTGAAAAGCTTTTCTTAATGCTTTTTTAGCCTGATTTATATGAGCAACCGTATCCAGAGCAACACGGGCAGAAAAAGCTGTGCCTTCGCATAAAGCGATATGTTCCGCTATTTTTATAGGATAACCGTATGTATCTTTAAATCTTCCCATAGGTGAAGTTGTTGTTTTTTGCCCAATCAGGGTTGTAGGCCCAAGCTGTCCGCCTGTCATACCGTAGGTTGTGTTGTTTATACATATACCTGTGAGGTTTTCTGCTCTTATTGCTGCGTGGGTTGATTCTGCCAAACCTATAGAGGCAAAATCCCCGTCGCCCTGATATGTAAATACAAACTTATCAGGTCTTGCTCTTTTTACTCCTGTTGCTTCTGCCATTGCGCGCCCGTGAGGTGCTTCTATTGCATCTACATCAAGGAAGTCGTATAAAAATACAGAACATCCTATAGAGGCTGCAAGGATAGTTTTTCCTTTCAGGTTCAGTTCGTCCAGTAATTCTGCGACAAGCCTTACCGCAATCCCGTGATCACATCCCGGGCAGAAGGTGTATTTACAATTTTCTTTCATGCTCTTTGGCAGACTAAATACTTGCATAAGCCACCTCTTTGTTTAATATCTTTTGTACACCATCAGCGATTTCTTCGACGCTCAGCCATTGTCCGACAGGTCTGTTTATCAAATCTACTTTTGCTTTTCCGTTTACGGCAAGTTTGACATCTTTTATCATTTGTCCCATATTCATTTCAACAACAATGAATTGTTTGCACTTATCTGCGAGTTCATTCAGTCTGTTGCTTGGGAACGGTGACAAAGTTATTGGTCTGAGAATGCCGACTTTTAAACCCTTTGCTCTAAGTTCTCTCATAGTCGCTTTGATGTTTCTTCCCATACTGCCGAAAGCAACAATAATTATGTCTGCATCTTCAGTGTTCATTTCTTCCCAGTCTGTTTCTTCTTTTGCAATTAAATCGTACTTTTGGAAAAGATGTCTTATATGGTTATTTTGAGCATCTTCATCTCTTGCGCAAGAATATATTGCTCTGCCTTCGCGTCCTTTTGCCCCCGTTAATGCCCATGATGAATTATCGATTTCAGGGTATGGATATTCCCCGAAACTTGCAGGTTCCATCATTTGCCCAAGTAAACCGTCTGCAAGCACCATGGTCGGGTTTCTGTATTTTTGAGCCAAATAGAAAGCTCTGTATGTTAAATCAATGCATTCCTGAACGGTTGACGGTGCAAGAACTGTTAGTTTATAATCGCCGTTTCCGCCTCCGTATACTGCCTGAAAATAGTCGCCCTGAGCAGGGTAGATATATCCGAGCCCCGGACCTGCACGCATAACATTAACAAGAACAACAGGTAATTCATCGGCGCACGCATAGGATAGGCCTTCCTGCATAAGTGCAACGGCACACGACGATGATGATGTCATTGCCTTTGCCCCTGTTGAGGTTGCACCTATAACCATATTTATTGCGGCAAGTTCGCTTTCTGCACAAACATAACCTCTTCCGAGTTCGTGCATTCTTCCGCTTAAATATTCCCCAATCTCTGTCTGTGGGGTTATAGGGTATCCAAAGTAACATTCACAGCCTGCTTTTACGGCTGCTTCTGCTATTGCATAATTACCTTTTAAAAGTTGTTTTTCTGCCATTTTATTTATGTACCTCTACAATTGCTAAATCGGGGCAGCGTGTGGCACACATGGCACAGCCGATACATTCGTTATTCTCGTCTTTGAACTCGACAAGATTATCTCCGAGTTTGCTTACCCGATTACTCTTTTTTATTAAACCTTTAGGACAAGTTCCAACACATATAAAACATGATTTGCATTTGGATTCGTCGATAACAATATGTGCCATTTATTACCTCTATTATGTAAATCCCCAACATCTAAATTATAACACTAATAAAGTATATAATCAGCAAAATATGACATGGTTAAGTTATGTTACAAAAAAGTTAATTATTGAAATCGGCCTTTCAAAAAAAACTTATAATTCATGAGAAAGAGTACTTTGTGAAGTAAAAAGGAGAGTAAACTATGCGTGACGGAGATGTATCAACACCAAAAGTTGGAGCAGCAGGTGCTACAGGTGCAGCAGGTTCTGCAGCAGGCGTAAATAAAACTGCAAAAAGTTCCGATGTTAAAACTGTAAAAATGGTAGATGATAATGCTGAAGAAAGAGCAGCAGCTAATAAAGCACAAACAGATGCCGCAAATGCGGTAAGAGCATCTATTCAAAGTGGTGATGCGGCATATTATATTGGTATGTTTTCTGATGATGTTGATATCACAACAGGTGATATGAAGCTCAGAGATATTGAAAAGAAATTTAATTTGCCACAAGGGACATTAAACAGTGAAAAAACTGAGATTAATGGTTATTATGCTACTCAAACACCGGCGAATGGTATGGTAACGATTAGTGCAAAAACTTTGGCAAAGAGTATGGGTATTGATGTCGATGACTTAAAGAAAATGTTCCCGACTGAACAGCAATACACATGGAAAGATGCTGCAAAAGAAATTTGGAACAGAATTAAATCAAACATTTAGTTTCAAGGAGCAATAATGACTTTAAGAGTAAATAGTTCATCAAATATAACACCAAGCACCTTAGAAGAACTCGATGCACCTGAACAAAAAACGGAAGATCCAAATACCGTTATGCCTGCACCGACTCCGGAGGAAGCAAAAAAGCAAAGAGAGGCTAAAGGGCAGCTCGCTTCCGATATCTCAAGCGGTAAGGCAGAATATGTAAAGACAGGTGTAATTGCAGATTTGATTGCTGCGGTATTAAACCAAAACAAAAGAGTCGGTAATTATGTAAAAATTACAAATATTGAAAAGGGCACCCCTTATACTGAGATTATGAATAAATACAACCTGCCGGCAGGTGCACTGAATCACATGGTAACGGGCGGTATCGGTACCAATAAAAACAATTACGGTTATGTAACCGTATATATTGAAGACCTGACAACAGCGTTAGGTATGACAGAAAATCAGATAAAACAAATGTTTAAATAATAAAGCACTCTCAAAACTTCACAAAAAAAGAATAACCCTCTTTGGGGTTATTTCTTTTTTTTATTTCTTTATTGTTAATCTTTCCAGCCAGCGGACAAATCTTGTCGGAATACCCTCATTTTCAGCATTTATTGACCCGACAAGTATTGTCATGCACCCCACTCTTTTTCCGCATAAAATATCTGTCAGCGGTCTGTCGCCCACTAATACACAGTCTTTTGGGGTTAGTCCGCATTTTTCAATGTATTCTGATGCAACTTTTGTATCGGGTTTTGCACTTGAACCCAAAACATCAAAATCAGAGATTGCCCGTACCTTATCAAGGTACTCTTTTCGGTTATTGTTGGATAAAACCACTATTTGAAAATCCTGTTTTACCCTGTTTAGCCATTCAACCGTTTCGGGTAAATATTTGCCTGATTTAGAAACCATAATCGTGCTGTCTAAATCAAACATAAACAGTTTTATTCCTTTTGATTTCAATTCATTGAGGTCAATTTCGTAGATGTTTTTCAGGTTGTAATCGGGTACGAGAAACATTTAGTCTGCCCCCTTTATCCCGACGGTGCGTGCTATTGCATATTTATAGTCATTTATATCGTTCGAGAATTTTACCCATAATTCATCGTTTGTGTTTGCAAATTCTTTTGCTTCGCCGTCATCGGACTTCATTTCAAGTGCTTGGGTTGTGAACTTTTCTGATGGGGAAATTATTTCTATATCTTCGTTTATAAAGAACTTGTTTTTGGTTTTAATTTTGTAATATCCGTCTTTTTTATCGTGGATTTCACATAAAAAGTCAGAGCCTGCAAGCCCTTTTGAGATATCATAACTGTATCCGTCAGACGGATATTCTCCGTCACCTAAGTAGAAACCTGTTGTATAGCCTCTGTTTCCGACCTTTAATAATTCATTAAAGTATGGTGTCATATCTGCATTTTTGTCTTTGTATACGGCATCAATCGCTTCTCTGTATGTTTTTGCAACGGCAGAAACATAATAAAGACTCTTTGTTCTTCCTTCAACTTTGAGTGAGTCTACCCCTGCATCAATAAGTTTGTTTAGATGGTGAACAAGACAGAGGTCTTTTGTGCTCATAATGTGCGTGCCGCGTTCGTTTTGTTCTATATCGTAATATTGCCCCGGACGGGTTTCTTCTACCAGTTTGTAACTCCAGCGGCAAGGTTGACAGCAGTTTCCCTGATTGGCTTTTCTTTCTCCGTTTGTCATATAATCGCTAATCAGGCATCTGCCTGAGAAGGATACACATTGTGCCCCGTGAACAAAAACCTCGATTTCCATATTCGGAACTTTTTCTTTGATTTCTCTCATATCGTTAATGTTCACTTCTCTGCCTAAAATAACACGGGTTGCACCGTAATCTTCCCAGAATTTAACTGCTTCGTAGTTCAGGGTGCTTGCCTGTGTGCTTATGTGGAGCGGAGTACTTGGCATATATCTTTTTGCCAGCTGCATTATTCCGACATCACTGACAATGAGTGAATCGGGGTTAGCATCCGAGATCCTTTCTATGCAGCCTTCAAGTTGTTTAATATCGTTGTTGAAGGCAAAAATATTCAGAGTTAAATAAACCTTCTTTTTGAGTTCGTGGGCAAAATCAATAATATCTTTCAGATTATCAAGGGTTATAAGTTCCCCTTTTCTCATTGCTCTAAGACTAAAATCAACCATTCCGAGATATACGGCATCAGCCCCGTATCGAATGGCATATTCCAGTTTTTCTTTGCTGCCCGCAGGCATTAATAACTCAATCTTACTCATATAAATATGATAGCATGAAAAAAGCCGCTAAATACATTTGTATTTAACGGCTTATAATTTTGTATTGTTCGGTTATAAAGAAGCAGTTATGTAATCTTTTATCTTTGCATCTTCCTGAATGTCATTTGTTTCATCAATTAATTTTTGAGTAACAATATCATTCACTTTTGCTTCTTTTGCCTTTGCTTCGGCTTCTGCCCTCGCTTTTGCTTCTGCCCTCGCTTTTGCTTCAGCTTGTTTCTTAGCCTCTGCCTGTCTTTTTGCCTGTTGAACCATTTGATTGTGTTTTGCTACTGCAGGGTCTGTGTGAGCCTTTAGCCAGTAATAATCTTTCATAATGGTTGAAACATATCTTTTTGAGCAAGGAGCAGGCTGTTTATGTTTAAGTACATAAGCAGGGCCTGTGTGATATGCAGCAAGTGCCAGTTCGTGAGAACCGAACATATTGTATAACATTTTGTAATACATTAAACCACCCTTAACATTTCCGTCAAGGAGGTAAGGGTTTACACCCAATCTTTTTGCAGTAGCAGGCATTAACTGATAAACCCCTACTGCACCATCATTACCTTTGGCAGTGTGTTTGTATTGAGATTCTGTTTTTGCAATAGATAATGCAATTGCAGGATCAATTCCCATCTGAACTGAATGTTTTACGATGGTATCTTTTACTTGGGATACGGGTATCTCCGATGCTTCGACTTTCATAGCCAATAGTATCACTGCCAAAGTGAATACTGCTAGTTTTCTAATCATCTAAATCCTCATTTGTTGTACATTGCGCTCCGCAAAAAATTCGCTTCTTTCAGTTAACTACTCTGTCCGATTTGAACAACGCGGAAAATTTGTTTATGTAATTATAATACATATTCAAGGGCAAAAATCAAGTCTTATTCAGAAATCAGTAAAAAAACAATCGCGGAAACCCGCTTATAGTCAGCCCGTTAAGAAATGTTAAGAATGGTAAATTTGAGCCTTATATTTTAAAAAATGGAAATATGTTAAAATAATGTATCGTCCAAATGGGCTATTTTTATGAATGTGTTGAAAACATGTGTCATGAGCTATAAAAAATATATCAGAATTGGTTAACATTCAGTTACAATCAATTGTTTCCCCACTTTATTTATCGTAACATAATCTTACAGATAGTAATTAACAACTAATTTTAGACATGAGGAGAATAAAGAAATGATTATTATACCTAAAGTAACTAATATAAAAACGGGGCTTAAACTCGCTAAAGAAGGGGTACAACATGCAATTAAGGATGAATGTACATTCCCGGGACAAATGAAAAGACTTGTTGATGATATTAAAGAAACAAGAGAAATCGGAAAGGTTTTCACCGCAGGTGTAACCGATGATGCAGCAAAAGCAGAAATCGACAGGGTAGCTGATGGTATTGCTGCTTATGCTAAAGCAAACAAATTAAACATCATCTTCCATACTCCGCAGGAGTGCGAATGCGGACATGTTGCAGGTCAGAAAACTATTGGTGTCAGTGCATATTCATGCGGACTTTTTAATGCATACACCGATATGAAGTTTATTGACGGTGATGTAAATCATATAACACAGTTTAAAGGTGAAAAACTTACTGCTGATGATACATTTACAAGACGCGTTTTCAGAAGTGTTGAAGAAATGACTGACAGTATCAACAGAGAAAGAAGACATGACTATGACAGCAGTTTTATCGGGGTATACGATAGAGCTCTGAAAGAACAATCTAAAAAGGTTGCAACAAAAACAAAAAGTATTTTTGACAAAGGTGTCGATTCCGTAAAAAAATACATCAGAAAGGAAATTAAATTCATAAAGGATGAATTTACCGGAAAAGGAACTTCTGATTACTAAGGATTTATAAAACACACAAAGTATAGCATAACACAAGCGTACACATTATATTATGTGTGCGTTTTGTTTATAGTGCGTTTGCTACAACCTTAAGGTTTTCATCAGTGATTTTGGAAAGGGCAAGTTTTTTGTAGTCGTCTTTTAAAAGGTTTTGAGCCTTTAAAAGCTCCATAACTTTAATTATAACTGTCTGGTTATCACCGCTCAAAAGTGATACAAGACTGTCTTCATCCCTTACAATTTCTAGGACAAAGAAAATAAAATCACTTTCTTCATAAAGTTCTTCGTATAAGAAGGAAGTCATAGGGTATAAGTTTGCATTATTTAAAAGTGTTTTTATATCGTTAACTTCAATCTTTGTGTTTTTATCTTCGTCAAAAAGATATTCTTCGTTTTCCGTAATCATATTAAACTTTTCTTTTGCAAGGAAAAGTGCCACAGCGGAAGCGCCTGTCGGAGATGTTTTCAGTAATCGTTCTATAAACTCATAGAATCTGAAATCAATAACCTGAGAAACAGGAACGAGTTCCACGAGTCCATTAATAATATAGCAGAAGGCTAAAATTGCATCGTCGTTATATTCTGTCTGGAGCATTTCAGGTAATGGTGTCAGATACGGAATGAGTTCCGCTATGTTTTCAGACATTTTTGACTTTTTCATTGCTTCAAACAACGGTTTTAAAGCGCGTTTATCCTGATATGCAACGAGGAAATTTGCGGCCGTCATTTGCTCAAAGTCATCATCTGATGAGAGTTTTTTTATTGCATCGTCAAATGAATCCGTATTTTTAAGTTTTGCAAGTGCTCTTGCGCAGTTTTCCGATAGTGAGGACTCGTCGCTGAATGCGTACTCTTTCAGCAAAGGAAGAGCTCTATCTTCTTCTTTATATGAGAAGAATCCTGCTGCGTAGGTCTTCTCTGAGACAGTCCCTGATTTAAACTTTTCAAGCATTACATTTGTGATTTCATCATCACCGAATTGAGCAAGGGTTGATGCAATAAAGTCTTCGTAGTAAGGGGAGTAAATATTCAAAAACTTCAAAAGGTTTTTGTAATTCCCCGGATTACATGCGTTTTCCAACCGTCTTGCTACATTTGATTTAACAAAATCAAACAAAAAATCGTCTTTAGATACAAGTTCTTCAAAAAGTTCCGTATCTGCATTATCAATAATCTGTTTTGCAACAGGTTCATATTCGTTTTGGTTTTTGCCGGTAAGTTGTTTTATTTTGTCCATTGTTACTTTATCCTATTTATCTTGATTAAACTTAAAAACCGTAAGGTAAATATGTATTTACCCATTAATCAAGATAGAATATTGTAACAACCTTATGGGTTTCTTCGGCATATTCAACAGCAGTCTGCAGAGTTTTACTTGTGTGAGATAAGAAACAAATCAATTGATTACAATCATCAATAATCTCTCTGTTACAAACTCTTGATGCATCTGCAAGAGTCATCATTGCTCTGTCTGCGTGTTCTATAATATTTGGAACTCCGATAAGTTGGTTTTGAACATCGCTTGGCTGTTGACCAATAGTTTGAGGTAAAATAACTTTTAATTTTTCAGGGTTAGATTTCATAGCCCCGCGGATTGCAGCGGCGTTGGTACCGTATGAACCGCCTGATGTAATAATTGTATTGCCCTGCATTACCAATGCTGTTGTTAATGTTTCAATCATTTGCTGGTGGGTAATTGCAAGGTTTCGTGAACCTATGATAGCTATTCTTTTTGCTGACTGCTTGATTGTTGCTAATTCCATTGATAATTCATCAACTGTATCAGGAGATCCCTCTACCGCTACAGGTTTATCATCAAACGGAACCATGATTGAACTTTGTTTTGAATCTTCGCCTTCTGCCATATTTTTAATATCTGTCATATTTAATTCACCCTTTTACTATTATTGCAATATCTGTACTTTTCGTGTATGCTGATAATAATATCACAAAAAACAGATTTTGGGAAGTGGGAATGGAAAAAATCTTATCAACCCTCAACAAAGAACAGTTGAGTGCGGTGAAAACCACAAAGGGTTCGCTTCTGATACTGGCAGGTGCGGGCAGTGGAAAGACAAAAGTATTAACATCTCGTATTGCGTATATGATAAAGAATGGTGTAAGTCCGAGAAAAATTTTAGCGGTTACTTTCACCAATAAGGCTGCAAAAGAGATGAAAGAACGATTGGCGGGCATTTTAGGTGAAGATGTCGTCAAATATATGTGGGTTGGTACTTTTCACAGTATTTGCGGACGCATATTAAGGCAGGACATTGATAAGTATGAATTTCAGTCCGGCAAAAAGTTAGATAAGAACTTTACTATATATGATGAACAGGATTCTTTGGCTGTTATCAAACAGGCTATAAAAAAACTGAATCTTGATGAAAAAATGTATCAGCCAAAACTTGTGAAGGCAATAATATCCAATTCTAAAAATAAGATGCAGGATGCTTATACCTTTGCTACTTATGCGAGAGATTTTAAATCACAGCGCATATCTCAAATTTATGATGATTATGAAAACACTCTGAGTAACAATAACGCAATCGATTTTGATGATATGCTTATGTTATGCGTTAAACTGCTTGATCAGAGTGAAGAGGTTCGCACCAAGTATTATGAACGATTCGAGCATATTTTAGTTGATGAGTTTCAGGATACAAACCCTGCCCAGTATAATTTGGTAAAAGCCTTATACACAAATAATCTTGATGAAATTCCGGAAGAGCGCTCTTTATGCGTGGTTGGTGATGTTGACCAGTCAATTTACAGTTGGAGAGGGGCTGATTTCAGAATTATTCTCAACTTCCAGCACGATTTCAAAAAATGTAAACTGATTAAGTTAGAACAAAACTACCGTTCAACCTCAAAAATACTGAATGCTGCGAATGCAATTATCGAAAACAATGAGCAGCGTGTTGAAAAAGTCCTTTATTCTAATAAAGGTGAAGGGGAAAGAATTACATATTATCAGGCAGATGATGATGCTGACGAGGCAAACTTTATTGCTTCAACGATTAAGTCCACATCTGCAAACTATAACCAATTTGCTGTTCTGTACAGAACAAATGCTCAGTCGCGTTCGCTGGAAGAAGCGTGCATTTCTTTGGGGATTCCGTATAAAATCTATGGCGGACTGAAGTTCTATGACAGAAAAGAAATAAAAGATGCTATTGCGTATCTGAAACTTATACATAACCCGAATGATTCACAGAGTTTAAAGCGTATTATAAACGTTCCGCGCCGTGCAATCGGGGATACAACAATCAGACACCTTCAGGAGTTTGCTGATGAAAACGATATAAGCCTTTTTCAGGCAATAGTAAGGATTGACGAAGAAGAAAATATTCAGCCAAAAACAAAGGTCAGATTAATTGAGTTTTCAAAACTTATAGAGAATTTTCAGGAAATTCAAAACAGGTATCCGCTTAATGAATATTTGAGTATAATTCTTGAAAAAAGTGGGTATTTAAAAGAATTACAGTCAGAAAATACAGAAGAAGATGTGGCAAGAATAGAGAACCTTCAGGAGTTGGTTAATGTTGCAAGCGAGTTCACCCCTGATGAACCTGATAATGTTTTGGGTGAATTTTTGGCTCAGGTTTCACTTGTGTCAGATTTGGATAACTTAGAGGAGTCCTCTAATAATGTTACGCTGATGACTTTACACTCTGCAAAAGGGCTTGAGTTCCCGACTGTATTTATGGCAGGTTTGGATCAGGGTATTTTTCCTAGTTCAAGAAGTATGCAGGAAAAATCAGGGCTTGAGGAAGAACGCCGTCTGATGTATGTCGGGGTTACAAGAGCCGAGGAAAAACTATATATTACGAGTGCGAAGCGCCGTCAAATGTGGGGTGAATATAAATATTATAACCCTAGTCAATTCCTTGGTGAAATCCCTTACGACCTTCTTGAAGAAGTTGCATCTAACAGTCATGTTACGGGCGGCACCTTCGAAAACGCTGTTCGTTCAATTCGTACGGGTAGTACCTATGGTACATCAAATACCATATCAAAAGGGGCTAAAAAACTCGGAACCCCTCAAAGACAATCAGGGTATTATGATAACACCAGAACAATCTCTTCGGGGGCAAAGAAGCTGGGTAATCCTCAGCGTATATCTTCCAATAGAACTGCCCCGAGAGCGGTTGTTGTTAAATCTGCCGCAAACAAAAAACGCGAAGAAGAACGCATTAAGGCATTTTTTGAAAATAACCCAATGAAGCGGAAAATCGAAGAACGAAACCGTCTGAAAGCAGAGCAGGAAAGACTTGCTCAGGAAAGAGAACAGGAAAAGAATACTCCTATAGATTATTTCTTCTCTAAGGGGGAACGAGTGTTCCATCCGCAGCTTGGAATCGGGCATATATTAGAAGTTATGCAGGTTGGCGACAGCACTATGTATACCATTGATTTTGGCAAAATGGGTAAAAAAGCAATGGATGCCGCTTATGCTAATCTGAAGAAATTTTAGACATTTTCCATATCTGCAAAATTTTTGTTGATTTCTTCCAGTCTGTCTTTCAGAGGTGCTTTTGCATCACGCATCTTCTGTAATCTTGAAAGTATGCCGTTATCCCCGACTGCGTTCTGTAATACCCATTCTGAATAAGGGTATTTAAGAGGGCTGTCTAACGGAAGCTCATTTTTCTCTGATGCAATTAAAATCTTTTTGAAAATATTTTTTCTCATTCCCATAAGTGAATCTTTTTCCGATACCGGTGTATCAGGGTTTAATCTCAGGATTAACGGTTCAAGCATTGTATAAATAGAGTTCGGGTTTTCATAAGGAACCGTATCAAGCTTGTCTACTAATGCGAACTTGTTGTTTGAGATAAGCAGGTTATTCGGATTGATAATATCCGGAACATAGGTTTCTCTACCTTTTAATGTTCTTTTTGTCATTCCGTTAAGTTTTTTCAGGTTTGATGCTAAACTGTCAAAACTTTCCTGCGGAACATCGTTGCATACAGGTAAAAACTTGGTTTCGTAAGCTTCAATCTCACGCAGTGCAACATTTCCGTTGCCGTGATATTTTGCTCCGCAATATATGTGGTTTTGATTAGGAGTTGCATTTCTTAAAATTTCAACTTTTCCTACTTTTGCAACAGGTTCACCGTAATAGCAATCCAGTTGTTTAAATTGTTTGTTTGGCATTGTTGTTGTGTCATAAATGCGTACAGAATTGTTTGCGTAATATCCGCGTCTTATTTTTGCTACATATTTATCATTAATTCTGTATACCTTTGAATCTCTGCCTTTATTTATATAGTTTTCAGGTACCATAATTTCCGGTAATGCTTTTGACAATACCTTATGGAACTTTATTTTGTTTGCTATATTCAGTTCGCTGCCGTTAATAAGAGTATCAATAGATGAGTCCAGAAGTTTTATTATTGCTTCCCCTTTTGATGAACCGAAGTTGACTGCGTTCTTCGGGGCAGCGACAGGTCTGAAGTTCGATTTTATGTTGTTATTTAAATATATGTTTTGTTGGTTTGATATTGTTTGAATGTTCATAATTTTTGTTCTCTGTTTATAGAATGTATGAACAAAAATTATTTTGCGCGTATGTAAAGACAATCTTTACTTTTTTTATTTCTTTTCCGTTTTATTATCAGGTCTCGGACAAAGTCCCTGTCTTGATTCTTCAAAGAGTTTATCCGTAACCTTTCTCATAGGGCGTTCAACCTGCTGTCTGTATGTTCTCCAGCTAAACGGTTGTTCCCCTCTGTCAACCTTTTGGAAGTATTGGTTTGTGTAATAGACATAGTAAGGGTGTATAACATCATCTCTCACATAGCCGTCAGGCATGTACTTCTGTTCAACCCCAAACGCGGTGAGGGATAAATTCATAATCAAAATAAAAGCGAAAAATTTTCTCATAATCTTATTATAATGATTTTTTCGTAAAAAATAAAGATATTCTAATTTTGCGGGTATCCCTTAAAAATCGCTTCCGTCCAGATATTTTGCTATGTCTGTTTTTTTGTCGTATAAGTATCTGTTTAGTGAAATATATCCCATAACTTTTTCTAATTTCCCTAAATCTTCTATAGAGGAATTGGTTAAAACCAAGAGATTACCGACATATTTTAAATTTTTAAGTGTTTTAACCTGCGTGCCTTTTAGATCAACACTCCCTCCCACTTTTTCCAGATTGCCCAAATCGGTTAGTGCTGAGTGCCTGAAATTAGCATCTCCCCCGATTTCTTTGAGTTTGCCAAGAGTTTCTACGCTTGAATTATCAAGGTAAAGGGTTCCGCCGATATATTCAAGATTATTTAATGTTTTAAGATTTGATTTTTTTACAAATACATCCCCGCCTACGGTTTTAAGTGCTCCTAAATCTGTAATATTGCTGATTGCAATATCGAGTTCACCGCCTATTTCTCGGATGTTTTTGAGCGAAGTTACTTTTGCTGCGCGTTCAGGCTTATCCCATACCTCGTTAAAGGTCAGACTTCCTCCTATAGTTTCCAGTTTTCCGAAGTCCTCAAGTTGTGAACCCATCAGAGCCAGATTTCCGCCAATACGTTTAAGGTTATAAAGGCTTTTTAGTTCAGAGCCATCCAAATCAATATTCCCGTGAATTTTAGAAACTTTTTTGAATAAATGGCCTTCGCTCAAACCGATATCTGATAAGGTCAGATTTCCAACCGTCGGTTTTTGATATTCCATAAGGGTTAATGTGCCGTCTTTGTTTGTTTTTGAAGTTATTCCAAAGGTTTTGTAGATTGAAACATAGTCGTCGTTTTCAATCTCTTTTTTTAGTTTGTTTCTTAGTGCATTAGCCTGTTGTTTCTTTATTTTTGCGCGTTTGATTTCATCTTTTGCATTTTGTTCTAATTTATTAAAGTTGTTATCTGTTAAATAGGTTTCAAAAATATCGTAGTATTTAAGCGGAATTTGTCCGTTATTCTTCTCTCCCTGAATTTCCGTAATTTTATCCCCGTTAAACCTTATTCCTAATTTTGGCTGACCGTTTTCTAAAAATATATGAAAGTCGCCTTTTGCAAGATACGGCTCTGCGTTGTTTGATTTTGTGCACCAACTCTTGTGAGATAAGGTTTTTAGTTTTTCTACATTTTGTTCAAAGTTTTCCGAATCGTGTTCTTTTGACGGAATTTTTATCCATTTTGTATCACCTGTGGTTGTTGACACCTCATCCATATAGTATTCGCGCAGGTTGTTCAGATATTTCTTTTCAAAATCGAAGGATTTTATTTTTTCTGTTTTTAATTCTTTTTTCAGGTTGTATATTGTATCTGCGAGAACGCCTTTGTTGAGTACGGGCGGAATAGTCGCTTCCGTTGGTTTCAGACTCTTTGTTATTCCGTTTATGATGATAAGTTTTTCTGCTGGAGTATACTCTTTGTTCCCTTCTGTTAAATATGAATCCCACTCGTTTATAATTAATTTTCTCTGTATTTTTGTTTCGTCGTCTTTGCCTTCATAATCTTTTGTGAGAAATTCCCCGTATTTACTGTTTGCCCATGTGTTAAAATCGGTTTTTGTTTTAAACTTCTCAATAGGGGCTTTGAATTGTTCAACAGCAAGCCTGTCCGTTCCGTCAAATTGTGTTTTCTTCATTGAGGTGAAGTTTATATAGTTAATTACAGGAGTATAGTATTGAGGCTCTGCCTTTATCTCGGTTGGCGCAGCAGAATTAACTGTCTTTTTTTCAGAATAAGACAAGCGTGTATTGTTATAATTTATACTTGGTTGAAACAAAATGCGCATATTAGTTTAACGCAGGTGAAAATATATTTTGCTTTTTTAAATTATTGTTGAGGGCTGGGGTAAATATATGATTAACCCTCACCCGTATTTGTAAGAAATCAAAGATTTCTGCAACTTACCTCTCCACAAATGATACTTAATCATTTGTGTCGGCAGAGTCTCCCCCTTTACATAGGGGGAGGGTAGGGAGGGGGTAATCCGACCTTTTCG